>VSPV01000012.1 GCA_009775605.1 Paramuribaculum sp. | reverse complement strand
CTACTCCGCTGCTCACAACCGTACGTTTCCGCATCAACTCTTCGAAGATCTCCAACGAGGAAATGGTCAACGTCTACAACATGGCACAGTGGCTCAAGCAGAACCCCAACCAGAAGGTTATGATCGACGGCTATGCTGACAAGAAGACCGGTACTTCCAGCTACAACATGAAGCTTTCTGAGCGTCGTGCAAAAGCTGTTGCCGAGGCCCTCAACAAGAAATACGGCATCGATTCTTCTCGCCTCATCATCAAGGCTTTCGGTAGCGACACCCAGCCCTACGACGTTAACAACTGGAACCGCATCGTAATCTTCGGCCAGGCCGACTAAGAAACGGTTGCGATTACCTCAGGCACCAAAGCCGAGATGAGAACCCGGCTCATGCCAAGGTAACAGATCCAATTGACAAATAAACCCTGTCCCCCGCCTCACATCCCGTGAGCGCGGGGGACAGTCGTTTTTTTATGACAGCCTGATTTTTCTGCAACAATCCGGCGGAAAAGCGTCGGATGTTTTTATTTGTGATTTCGATTTTAATAATGTATATTTGTTGGTAAGAATCCCTCAGTCTGAAAATCCTTAAATTTTACACTCATAAATATGGAAAAAAACGACGAACTGTTGAAAAACGTCACCGCAAAAGCCCAGGTTTGGCTCGGTGAAGCCTATGACGAGGAAACCCGCGCCGAAGTAAAGCGCCTTCTCGACGATCCCGATCCCACAGCACTTATCGAAGCCTTCTACCGCGACCTCGAGTTCGGCACCGGAGGTCTCCGCGGCATTATGGGCGCCGGTTCCAACAGAATGAACATCTATACCGTGGGCGCCGCCACACAGGGCTTCGCCAACTATCTCAAGGAAGCTTTCGCCGACCTTCCCGAAATCTCGGTTGTGGTCGGTCACGACGTGCGCAACAACTCCCGCAAATTCGCTGAGATTGTTGCCGATATCTTCTCGGCCAACGGCATCAAAGTATATCTCTTCGACTCATTCCGCCCCACTCCCGAGCTTTCATACGCAATCCGCAAACTCGGCTGCCAGAGCGGCGTGAACATCACCGCCTCACACAACCCCAAGGAATACAACGGCTACAAAGCCTATTGGGCCGACGGCGCTCAGATTATATCTCCCCACGATGTCAACATCATTGACCGCGTAAACCGCATCCACGGCGCCGAGGAAATCAACTTCAAAGGCGACCCCTCGAAAATCACCATCATCGGCGAAGAAATCGACGCCCAGTTCCTGGCCGACATCAAAGGTCTATCGCTCAGCCCCGAGGCTATCGCCAACAACCGCGACCTCAAAATCGTCTACACCCCTATCCACGGCACAGGCGTGACCCTCATTCCCCGTTCGCTCAAGAACTACGGTTTCGAGAACATAATCCACGTTCCCGAACAGGACGTACCCTCCGGCGACTTCCCCACCGTTGAATCACCCAACCCCGAAGTACCCTCGGCCATGGCACTCGGCATCGCAAAAGCCAAGGAAGTGGGCGCCGACCTGATTATGGCCTCCGACCCCGACGCCGACCGCGTGGGCTGCGTGATCCGCGACCACAAGGGCGAATACGTGCTTCTCAACGGCAACCAGATCGTGATGATTCTCCTCTACTACATCATGACCCGTAACGCCGAACTCGGACGCCTCACAGGCAAGGAATACGTAGTTAAGACCATCGTGACCACCGAAACCATCAAGGCAATCGCAGAGAAAAACAACATCGAGATGTTTGACTGCTACACCGGCTTCAAGTGGATTGCAGCCGTGATCCGCGAGCACGAAGGCATAGCACGCTATCTCGGCGGCGGCGAAGAAAGCTACGGATTCCTCGCTGAAGACTTCGTTCGCGACAAAGACGCCGTTTCAGCAGTATCGATGCTCGCCGAGGCCGCAGCATGGGCCAAGGACAAAGGTCTGAACTTCCTCCAGCTCCTCCAGGAAATCTACATTAAATACGGTTTCTCCCGCGAGGCAGGCATCTCAGTTGTCCGCACAGGCAAAGCCGGCGCAGAGGAAATCCAGGCCATGATGAAGAACTTCCGCGCCAATCCTCCCAAACAGCTCGGAGGAAGCCCCGTGGTTACCATCAAGGACTACGATTCACTCAACCTCACCACACTTCCCTCAGGCGAGGTTACAAAGCTCGACATGCCCGTCACATCCAACGTGCTCCAGTACTTCACGGCCGACGGCTCGAAAGTCTCCATCCGTCCCTCCGGAACAGAGCCTAAAATCAAATTCTATATCGAAGTCAAAGGCAAGATGGATTCCGCTGCCGACTACGATAAAGCCATCAACGAGGCCAACGCCAAAATTGAAGAAGTCAAGAAAGACCTCGGCATAGACTGATTCCAGTCTTAAACATACAACCCCACAATGGCGGTGCGCCGGTCTCCCGGCCGCACCGCCATTCTTTTTGCGCCCTTCCGCGAAAAGAACGGAAGGGCGAAAAGAGCGCAAAGAGCGGAAAAAGCGCTGCAAACCCCAAATTATCCTCCAGATTGCATAAATGCTCGTTCGTACATCCCTGACAATCGGAACCTTGTCAGCGGCTATTCCATGGAATAGCCCTACTTTTCGCTATTCTGCAACGCCCCATACCTGGCCCCCCTCTCTGAACCGCCCCTCGGGGGCTCCGTGGGGACGATTTGTTTCAAAACTGCTAAAAGTAGGGCTGCTCCATGGAGCAGCCGAATTCAACATATTGATTCTCAGGGATACACGAGCGTGCATCCCTACAATTTGGACGGTAATTTGATTTTTGCAACACCTTCACATTTCACCGTCGATAGCCCTACCAACGGTGAAATGAGCTTGCGCTCTGGGAAGGTCGGCCTCCGGTCGTCTATCTTTGACCTATACGAACAAAAAAAACGATGTGCCGGAACTTAGTTCTGACACATCGCTAATACAGTCATTTATAATATTATTTCCTTCTGGATTTTCTGCGCTTGGAGGAAGTGGTTTTCTTCTTAGTGGTTGCTTTGCTTTTGCTTATACGAGCGCTCTTGCTCTTGCGGAGTTTGCTTTTACGCTTGGCATATTTGCTTCTTTTCACCGGACCGTATTTCTGCGACTGCTTGTAGGTCTTGTGGTCGAAAGTGAAGACATCCTTGTGGGGAACGCCATTCTCGAAGTCGATTATCGCTGCCGGATTAATGGCCAGACCCATGAAGCGGGTCTCGAAATGAAGATGGGGACCGGTGGAACGTCCGGTGTTGCCGCCGAGGGCTATAGGCTCGCCGGCCTTCACACGCTGGTTGGGCTTTACAAGGAATTTGGAAAGATGGCCGTAGACGGTCTCCATACCGTTGTCGTGACGTATCACTACATAATATCCGTAACCACGTCCTTCATATTTGGTGAGACGCACTTTGCCGTCGAATGCCGAAACCACTGTATCGCCAATCGAGAGGCGAAGGTCGGTGCCGCGGTGAACTCTGCGGAAACGGCGGCGATAACCGTAATTCGAGGTAATGGCGCCGGGAACCGGAGGCACGTATGTGCTTACATCTATATCCTTTACGGCGGGTATCTCCACTCCGTTATAGGGATTCACAAACTGGCTGTCCCAGTGGAGATTGAAAATCTCATTATCCTGCTCGGCCTCGCGCTCACGGAGATCGTTGAGAAAGGCTTTCATGTTGTTCACCTTGATCTCGGCTCCTGCGGGACGCTGGTTGGCTATGAGATTTTCATGCTGGTTGCTGTGGAGAGACGGCAATTTGTACTGGGCAGATGCCTGCGGAACGCAGACAGCAGCCATTGCAATTGCCGAGGTGGCAATCAGTGTTATTCTTTTAAGAAATGGCATTACTTTTTCTGTTGTGAGGAAAGAGGAATGGATAAATGATTAAGGTTAACTTAGGATTATCTTAAGCAATCAGTTTTTTTATTTCTCCTCGTCGGGCGAATAGATAGAGCGGATATTCTGCGGAGTCCAGTCAAACACCTCATCAGGGGTAAAGAAGCGCTTGATTTCAACCTCGGCGTCCTCGGCCGAAGAAGAAGCGTGAACCACATTTTCCTGACCGCTCATGGAGAAATCGCCGCGGATTGTTCCGGGAAGAGCCTCACGGCCATTGGTGGCGCCGGTCATCAGGCGCACAACCCTTATGGCATCGTTGCCTTTGAGCACCATTACAATGACCGGAGTGGCCATCATCGAGGCGAGAAGCAATGGAAAAAACGGACGGTCGACGAGGTGGGAATAATGCTCACGCAATATCTGCTCGTCGAGCTGCATCATTTTCATACCGCATACTATGAGCCCTTTCTGCTGGAAGCGTTTGAGAATGTCGCCTACGAGGCCACGGGCCACTGCCGACGGTTTGAAAATTACTAATGTCTTTTCCATGATTTGATAATTACTATAGATTCTTAAGTATTGTCCTGATTTTTTGGACATTCAAAGTTAAGCATTTACGCCCACCTTCCCAAAATATCACTTTCTCAAAAAAACTTAATTCAGTTAAATAGCATGTTCATCCTGATTTTAATTCGCTATCATCCAAGGCATTAAATATACTTGTGAAAAATGGTGAAAAATTGTATTCAAATGTAACACCTGCACATTCCCCCATATTTAGTGCAACATTTGACGTTGACTTATAGGAGTTTCCGTATCGTCAGGAAATCATGCTCCAGTCAATCTGCCGGGCAAACAGTTTCTGCATCTCGTAACGGAGTGCCGAATGTTCAGGTCGTTCAAGCGCAGGGTCACCGCCGAGCAGATATTCAGCCTCGTCGCGGGCAAGCTGGATTATACGGCCGTCGGTGGCGAGATTGGAAATTTTCAGGTCTATGGCCATGCCGCTCTGCAGAGTGCCCTCGAGGTCGCCGGGGCCGCGCATGCGCAGATCGGCTTCCGCAACGAGAAAACCATCAGTGGTCGACGTCATTATCTCAAGACGCTTGCGCGTCTCGCGGGAGATGGCACGTTTGGTCATGAGTATACAGAAGCTCTGCGCCGCCCCGCGTCCCACCCTGCCACGAAGCTGATGCAGCTGTGAGAGTCCGAAGCGCTCGGCATTCTCTATCACCATGGTTGTGGCGTTAGGCACGTTCACTCCCACCTCTATCACGGTAGTCGCCACAAGTATGTCGGCTTTGCCCGAGGCGAAAAGCTCCATCTGGGCATCTTTCTCGGCCGGCTTCATCTTCCCGTGGACATAGGCCACTTTCCATTGCCTGAAGTTCTCGCAGATATTCTCGTAGCCTTCCTCAAGGCTCTTCAGGTCAATCTTCTCATTTTCCTTTATCAGAGGATAGACTATATATACCTGACGGCCCTGACGGAGCTGACGCGTGATACCCCGATACACGTCAAGACGGTTGTCGTCGTAACGCATCAGGGTCGTCACAGGCTTGCGTCCCGGAGGGAGCTCGTCGATAACTGAAACATCCAGATCGCCGTAGACGGTCATGGCGAGCGTGCGCGGAATGGGCGTGGCGGTCATCACGAGCACATGCGGCGGTGTGATATTCTTCTTCCACAGCCGGGCGCGCTGAGCCACACCGAAGCGGTGCTGCTCGTCAATCACCACGAAGCCCAGATTGGCAAACTGCACCTTGTCCTCTATCACGGCATGTGTGCCGATGAGAATGTGCAGACTGCCGTCGGCAAGCTGCGAGGCTATTACATCACGCTCCTTCTTACGGGTAGAGCCGGTGAGCAGCTTCACATTCACACCCACCTTCGCGGCCATTCCGGAGATTGTATCGTAATGCTGCGTGGCAAGAATCTCAGTGGGTGCCATCAGACACGCCTGGTACCCGTTGTCGAGCGCTATGAGCATCGTGAGTAGCGCCACGAGAGTCTTGCCGCTGCCCACGTCTCCCTGAAGCAGGCGGTTCATCTGACGTCCGCTGTTCATGTCGGCACGTATCTCCTTTATCACCCTTTTCTGCGCGCCGGTAAGCTCGAATGGCATGCACTGTTCATAGAAGGCATGGAAATAGCGGCCGACGCGCGAGAACCGGAAGCCCCCGGCCATGGCCGAACGCTTGCGGCAGTAACTGAGTATATTGAGCTGTAGGTAGAAAAGCTCCTCGAATTTCAAGCGAAAACGCGCCTTGTCCAGACTCTCGCGTGAACGGGGATGATGTATTTCCTTTATCGCCTCGGCTTTGGGCATGATTTTCAGCCGCGACATCAGTTCAGGTGGAAGAGGCTCCGTTATATAGCCAGCGTAACGTTCCAGGACGGCCGACTGCCATCCTGAAATCATGCGCGACGAAACCCCGCGGTTGCGGAGCTTCTCCGTGAGAGGATAGACACCGCGGAACGACGCGCGCGTCGCCTCGCGGCTTTGAGGAAGGTCTATTTCGGGATGAACCATACTCCAGCTGCCCTGAAACGGCGAAGGCTTGCCGAAAAGCACGTATTCCAGCCCCGTGCGGTAATTCTCCCGTATCCATTTTATGCGGTGGAACCAAACCACCTCCATCATTTTCGACCCGTCGGTAAACAGTCCTATGAGTCTTGTCTTGGCGCCTTCGCCCTGCACCGTGAAGCTGATGAAGTGACCCTTCACCTGCACCATCGGCATGTCGCCCTCGAAATCGGCTATGGAATAGAATTTGGAGCGGTCCACATACTGGTTGGGAAAGTGATACAGCAGATCATAGCAGGTGCGGATGCCCAGTTCCTTTTCCAGGAGCTCGGCCATTTTGGGGCCGACTCCTTTCACGAATTTCACATCTGTCTGCCGCAGCCTTTCCATTATTTATGATAGATACGGAGTATGTCCATATCGCCGGGAGAAGTGACCTTCATCAGAGCCTCGTCGCCCGCCACAAGCACGGGAGCGCCGAAACCGGCAGTCTCCATCACCGACGCGTCATCGGTCATGGCGCTGCTGTATGGTAAAGAATATGCCTCCCGGAGTTTTGCGGAGTCAAAAGCCTGCGGTGTCTGGATTCGCACGAAAAGGCTGCGGTCCACAGCTTCCGACGCACCGCCGGGAAGGCGCCTGCGTATAGAATCGGCCATTTCGAGGACCGGCACGGCACCTGAAGCGCCAACCGCGATGGCCGATAGAAGCCGTTCAGCCACCGGCTGTGAAAGCAACGGTCTGGCCGCATCATGCACCATGATGACACCGCTATAATCGGCCGGAAGAGAATCTATGGCGTTCCTGACCGACTGCCAGCGGGTGGCACCCCCGGTAACAATCTCCGGGCTATCGAATCCGTGCTCCACGCACATCTCGTTCCACGCCTCCACCCAGTCACGGGCAAGCACAAGCACTATGCGCGCGCCGGGCATAGCCTCGCGCACGCGCTCCACAGAGGTCATGAGCAGCGGACGTCCGCCGAAATCGCAATATTGCTTGGGGCGCGAAGCTCCGAAACGCGAACCGGTGCCCGCCCCAACTATTATCACTGTTATATTCTCAGTCTTCATCGGTTTTCAGCTCCAGATGACTGTGGCGAGAGCACGGCATCATATTCCGTAGGCGTAGTGATTATGCGCACCGCTTCACCATAAACCGGGTTAAGCACATTGGCAATCCGGAAATATGTGGACTGCGTGAAAAGGTCGCGGCCAATCAGTGCCTTCATTATGGTCTGTATCACGGGAAGACTGCGGTCGTACTGCTCCTGATTGAACTTCACACCTTCTTTTTCACCGAGCACGCGGAGGCCGTCGAGCATTTCAGGAGTTACGGTAAATTGCTCCACAAATGAATCTTCCGTGCGGTATTTCTTGCGGAGTGCCTTGCGGTTCTCGTCAATATAGTTGACACAATACTGGTTCAGCAGGCCTTTGGCCACAATATCGCGGTAATAATCGCTATATTTCGTGGTATCCACGGCCACAAACCGGTCGGGCATGATTCCTCCGCCGCCATAAACGGGGCGCCGCAGGCGCAGCGTCTCGTAGCGAAGCGAGTCGGCGAAGTGTACGCTGTCGGCATTGGTATATTCTCCGTGCTGCAGACGGTCTATAAGCTCATGCTCGTAGCTGTCTTCCTCGCCGGCCACGTAAGGTTTCTGTATGGAGCGGCCTGAAGGAGTATAGTAGCGCTGGGTGGTGAGGCGTATCATCGAGCCGTCGGGGAACGGGAAAGGCCGCTGCACGAGTCCTTTTCCGAACGTGCGGCGCCCTACCACCACTCCGCGGTCGTTGTCCTGCATGGCGCCCGCAAGAATCTCGCTTGCCGAAGCCGAGAACTGGTTCACCATCACCACTACGCGTCCACGGTTCATGGGACCGTCGGCAACGGTGCGGTAATAGAACGGCTCCACGCGCACACCTTTGGTGAATACCACCGTGTCGCCTGCGTCGAGAAACAGACCGGCGAGGTCGTAGGCAGCCTTGAGATACCCGCCGCCATTGTCCTCGAGGTCCACAATCACATCGCGCATGCCTTTGGCGGCAAGTTCGGCCAATGCCTTGCGCACCTCATCGAAGGTGCTCTCGCCGAACCGCGACACGCGTATATAACCCACCCCGGGTGCGGCCATAAAAGAGGCGTCGACACTCGCAATGGGAATATCATCACGCACTATGCGGAACTCTATGGGCCCTTTCGCACCCTTGCGGAGCACATTGACATTCACCACCGAACCTTTGGGGCCGCGCAGTATCTTCTGGATATCGGTATTCTTCTTCTTCACGCCCGATATAATGGTGTCGTTGGCCGACAGTATGCGGTCACCGGCCAGAAGGCCCACTTTCTCGGAGGGACCGCCGGGAACGGTCTGTACCACATAAAGCGTATCGTTGAGCATGTTGAACTGTATGCCGATACCTGAGAAATTGCCCTGCAGAGGCTCGGTCAGTTCACGTGTCTCTTCCGGATTAGTGTAGGTGGAATGCGGGTCGAGCTTCTTGAGCATCGCCACGATACCTGCTTCCACTATATCGTTGGAGTTCACCGTGTCCACATAGAATTTCTCTATGATCTGTTCGGCATAATTGAGCTTCTGGATCGGAGGAAACTCCGGTTTGAGCGGAGGCGCCGAAAATGCCGTACCGGCCGCGGCTACAAAGGCGAGTATGGCCGGAAGTATTCTTTTGATGTTTATTTTCATTGGTCTCTGATATTTCTATTTTGTGTTTTCATTATTGGTGATGGCACCGGGGAGGAAGCGCGAGGTATCTACCCCGTATTTCTCCAGCTCCCGCACCATGCTCGAGCTAAGGGCGGCCAGTCCCGGCTCCGCGAAGAGAAGCACGGTGTCTATGCCGGATATCATGCGGTTGACCTCCGCCATGCCGCGCTCATATTCAAAATCGGCCACATTGCGCACTCCGCGCAGAAGCCAGCGGGCGCCGCAGCTGCGGGCGGCATCAACGGTGAGACCGCTCCATAAAATCACATCAACACCTTCGAGGCCTTCAACCGCGCGACGCACGGCCTCAAGACGCCTCTCTCTCTCGGCTCCATCGGCGCCTTTGGAATCGTTGACGCCGATCACAACCGTCACATGGTCGAAAAGCTCGAGACCGCGGCGCAACACCGAGAGGTGTCCGAGCGTAAACGGATTGAACGAGCCGGCGAATACCGCCCGACGCTCTTCTTCAGGAAATCTGCGAGTCATCTTCAACCACGAGGTTTTCGATTATGAAATTCTGTCGCTCCACGGAGTTCTTACCCATGTAGAATCTGAGAAGCTCACCCACACCGTCCTCTTTATGCATTGAGACTTTGTCGGCGCGCATACCCTCGCCTATGAAACCACGGAATTCCTCGGGAGAAATCTCGCCGAGACCTTTGAATCGCGTAATCTCGGCATTGGTCCCCAGGCGGTCAATGGCAGTGATGCGTTCGGCATCGTTGTAGCAATAGTAGGTTTCCTGGGGAATGCCGGTCTTGGAGTCGCGCCGTTTGGTGGCTTTCTTGTTGCGCACACGGAACAGCGGGGTCTGAAGTATATACACATGCCCGCGCTTTATCAGGTCGGGGAAAAACTGCAGGAAGAAAGTCAGGAGCAGAAGGCGTATGTGCATGCCGTCCACATCGGCATCGGTGGCTATTATCACCTTGTTGTAACGGAGACCGTCTATACCGTCCTCGATGTTGAGAGCGGCCTGCAGCAGATTGAACTCCTCGTTTTCGTAGACCATTTTCTTGGTCTTGGCGTAGGTGTTTTTCGGTTTGCCGCGCAGCGAAAACACCGCCTGCGTCTCCACATTGCGTATCTTCGTTATGGAACCGGCAGCCGAGTCACCCTCGGTAATGAAGATGGACGATGCCATTTTCTTGGCCTCGTCGCCTCGGGTATCGTTGAGGTGAACGCGGCAGTCAAGCAGTTTCTTGTTGTGGATGCTTATCTTTTTTGCCTGTTCACGGGCCTTTTTCGTGATGACCGACAGCGACTTTCGCTCGCGCTCGTTGGCGAGGGCCTTCTTCAGTATTATGTCGGCAGTATCTTTCTCGCGGTGCAGATAATTGTCAAGCTCTTTCTTGATGAAATCGCCCACATATTTGGCCACGGTCGGGCCATCCGGCCCCATGTCGCGCGAGTTAAGTTTCGTTTTGGTCTGCGACTCAAACACCGGCTCCTGCACTTTCACCGACACAGCTGCCTGTATGCCGCCACGAATATCGCTGTATTCAAGATTGGGCTTGCCCAGGAAATCCTTTACGGTTCGCGAAACGGCCTCCTTGAACGCCGTGAGGTGCGTACCACCCAGAGGGGTGTGCTGGCCGTTGACAAACGAGTAATATTCCTCGCCATACTGGTTGGCATGGGTAATAGCAACCTCTATGTCCTCTCCCTTCAGATGGATTATGGGATAGAGCGGTTCGGCCGTAAGATTGTCGCGAAGAAGATCGAGCAGACCGTTGCGCGACACATATTTCTGGCCGTTGTAATTTATGGTAAGGCCGGCGTTGAGATATGTATAGTTCTTTATCAGAGGAAGTATATATTCCTCGTGATACCGGTAGTTCTTGAAAAGCGAAGCATCGGGCGTGAACTGCACGAGCGTACCGCTGTGGTCGTCGGAATCTTCGGTCTCCCCTTCATAAAGCAGCTTGCCGCAGCTGTATTGCGCCACCTTCGTCTTGCCGTCGCGGAAACACTGGATGCGGAAATCCGTTGACAACGCATTCACTGCCTTTAGGCCCACACCGTTCAGGCCCACCGATTTTTTGAAAGCCTTCGAGTCATATTTGGCGCCTGTATTCATGGTGGATGTGGCGGCAACCATGCGACCCAGAGGAATACCTCGGCCATAATCGCGCACTGTCACGGTATAATCGGTCACGGTCACCTCAATCTGGCGCCCGTTGCCCATCATGAACTCGTCGATGGAATTATCCATCACCTCCTTGAGGAGCACATAGATTCCGTCGTCGGAGGCGGTGCCGTCGCCAAGCTTGCCTATGTACATGCCGGGGCGCAGACGGATATGTTCCTGCCATTCCAGCGTGACCACATCGTCCTCGGTGTATTCCGCCGTGTCTGGCTGCGCTGTGTCGGTGTCTGCCACGGCATCTACGGTCTCTATATCATCTTTTTCTTTCAGAACCTTGTCATCCATCATTCAGTTTCTTGAAGCTTCAACCCACAAATTTACAAAAAATTTGCCTCTCCGCCAACCGGCACCTTCAATTCACTATCGCTAAAGCAGTTACATAGCTATTGCCAGCAAAAAAAATTTCATATTTCTGCTTCCAATGCTTGCTTATACCAATGATTTATATTAGATTTGCAATAGTTACAGAAAGAATTCCGGCAAGATGATTTCAGAAGCATGTTTACCGGGATGTTTGCCATGGAAAGAACCATTCATTAACATTAAACCGTTTACTTATGAAACGCATTCTCTCACTTGCCTTATGCCTGTTCGTAGCAGGTGCAACCTTTGCCCAGAGCTATGAACCGAAATGGGTGGGCGATGTCAACATCATCACTTTCGACACCGACACCGTGACAACGCCCGCAGAGAAATCAAATGTGCAGATAAAGACCTCCGACTCTGCCGGACGCATTCTTTTCGGCATAGGCAACACCCGACGCAAAATTGTGATAAAAGGGGGTCGCTCGGCCGTTCAGCTCCAGCCTACCGATACCATAACCCTCATAGTGCGCTGCAAGGACAATGATTATGACCCGACATCATTTATTCAGGTGGTGAAATTCGAGGAAAAGAAAAAAGAACGCAAAGCCGAAATATCCAACGTAAACTGGCTTGGCAGCGTTTCGGAAGGCAACATGACCTATGTTCCTTATCAGGCCGACAAGTACGGCTCCAACTCTTACATACTAAAATTCAAAGCAGAACCCGGTGAATTCGGCGTGCGCAATTTCAACCCCGAGAACGTCGACGAGCGCTCTATGGTTTTCTATTGTTTCGGACTGCACTAAGCCATGGAAGGGGCAGAATCGCCACAATTATTGTCCGTCCGCAGGGCCACGCCTTCCGACCTCGACTCGATTATGGTTGTGATTGACGCAGCGCGCGCCATAATGCGCGCCACGGGCAATCTCACACAATGGCCTGTAGGATACCCCTCGCGTACTACGATAGAACATGACATTGCCTCAGGCAATTTCTACATAATATGTGACGCCAACGGCGCCGCGCAGGGTTGCTTCGCCTTTATTTCCGGCCCGGACCCCACTTATGCCCGGATAGAGGGGGAGTGGCTTAACAACAAGCCTTATGGCGTGATTCACCGCCTCGCCTCAAAAGGAGAACAACGGGGAGTAGCCGATGCGTGCCTCGACTTCTGCCTTGCGCAAAAAGACGTTATCAGAATCGACACCCATGCCGACAACCGCCCGATGCTCCGGTGGCTCAAAAAGCGGGGATTCACACATTGCGGCGTAATCCACATCGCCGACGGCTCCCCACGCGAAGCCTTTATGCTCGACCGTAGCCATGAATAGCCCACAAACCACAGTCTCGATAATCGTGCCCGTATACAATCCGGGCCCTTACCTTCATGCCTGCATAGATAGCGCTTTGGGCCAGACCTACAGAAACATAGAGTTAATTCTGGTAGATGACGGCTCTACGGACGGTTCGTCAGCGGTTATCGACCATTATGCGGCATCTGACTCCCGGGTAACTACCCTGCGCCAATCCAACCGTGGGCTCTCCGCTGCCCGGAATGCCGGACTTGACATCGCACAGGGCGATTTCATAACTTTTCTGGATGCCGACGACATCCTCTATCCTCGCTTCATAGAACTTCTCACGGAACAGCTGAACGCCGGAGCCGACATCGCCGCCTGTGATTTCACCCGCAGGGAAACGGAGCTGACAGACGCTGTCAGCAACCAAGAACAGATATCGATGTCAGGCCATGATGCCCTCGAATCGATGCTATACCAGACCTCACGACTGCGCCACTCCGCATGGGGCAAGATTTACCGCCGTGCGCTCTGGAACGGCCTCAGATATCCAGAATGCTGGTTCGAAGACCTCCACATCTCCGCCGACCTTTTTCCCAAAGCCTCCATATTGACCTTCATCCCCGCGAAACTTTATTTTTACCGCGACAACCCTGACGGGTTCATGGCCCGGAAAGACGGCTCGCGCTTCGACGCCGTGAAAGCCGCCATAAACGTGTGGGCCGTAACCTCCTCAATCAGCGGGGCTCTGCAACGCGCCGCCACCGACCGGATTCTGAGCGCGGCCCTTAACTTCCTGGCCATGGCTGTACGCCACCGCATCCCGGTGAGCGCGAAGAATATGGAATTGTGCATCAGCCTCATAAAATTACACCGCAAAAACACACTTACGAGCCCTCTGTGCCGCCGCAAGAACCGGCTGGGAGCCTTGGCTTCATACCTCGGTGTGCTCCCCGTGCTCAAACTTGCCTGCCGCAGGAGCGGAAAATAATAACATTAGGCTGAAACATAGCCTCAAAATGATTATATTTGCCAAAAATTTCAAACCCATTCACAAAACAACATGAAAATTTTTGCAATAGCAGCGGCTGTGGCGGCTGCGCTCGGCATTTCCGCTCAGGCTGCCGATGTTAATCCGGTAATGGTAGTCAAGACCGCCGCTTCGCCCGACACAATAAAATTTCTGGTGATGACCACCGCGCCCGACGAGCTCAAGCCCGATCCGGAGACGCGCCGTCAGCTCACGCTCCTTCCCGGTCAGACCGAGGCCGTTCTTTCCCCCGGTGAAACTGACGAAGAGCCCCTGCACTATCTGCTCTACCAGCAGACGCCCCAAGGCATGAGAACCGTTGGCGACATTTACCGTGCTCCGGGCCAGACCATAACCATAGACCTTTCGGCAGACCCCGCCACCGTAAGCGGCTCTCCCCTCATGGACAACATCAATGCCGCCCGTCAAAGTATCGCCCCCGCCATGAAAGCGATATCAGAGGCTGTCAAGGCACGCGACGAGGAAGCCTACCACAAAGCTGTTGAACAGACCCGCAAAGGCGCCGCTGATTTCATCCGCAATAATCCATCAAATCCGGGTTCCATCGAGCTGATGAATATTCTCTCTTCCGATCAGATGGACGTGGCCGAAATGATTAAACCCGAGGCCAAAGAGGACATCAACGGCCCCATGTACGATTATTACATGAGCCGTTTCAAGGCCGCACAGCAGCGCAAAATCCAGGCCGAAAAAGTGGCTCCCGGCAAGCCGGCTCCCGATTTCAGCCTGCCCGACCCGACCGGCAAGATGGTGAGCCTCTCTTCGCTCAAAGGCAAATACGTGATGCTCGACTTCTGGGGCTCATGGTGCGGATGGTGCATCAAAGGCATTCCCCAGATGAAAGAGCAGTACGAGCGTCTGAAGGACAAAGTGTACTTCGTCAGCATAGCCTGCAACGACTCCAAGCAGGCCTGGACCGCCGCCCTTGAGAAATACAATATGCCGTGGATTCAGCTCTGGAGCGACCCCGACATCCTCGCCACCGAATCGGTGATGACACTCTATGCCGTGGAAGGCTTCCCGACCAAATTCATCATAGGCCCCGACGGAAATATCGTCAACAAAGTTGTTGGCGAAGACCCCTCGTTCTACGACCTCTTTGACAATCTGAAATAACCGGGCATACATACCCGCATCAATACATTTATACATACCATCGTTTTATGTCTAAACTTCTGAATATACTCGCTCCCGCCGCCGTTCTGCTTCTGGCCGCGTCATGCTCTCGCTCCTCGGAGTGGCACGTGAAAGGCAACGTGGAAGGCGGTGCCGACAAGACCATGCTTCTCGAAGCATCCTCCAACGGACACTGGTACCCGATAGACACAGTGACAATCGCAAGCAACGGATCGTTCGAGGCATCACAGCCTGCCGCCGGTTATCCCGACATCTACCGTCTGAATCTCGACGGCAAGACCATCTACTTCCCCATCGACTCGATAGAGACCGTAACGGTGAGCACAAAGGCCGGCGCATTCGATACCGACTATACAGTGGAAGGCACCGCCTCCGCCGACATGCTGATGAACGTTGACAACCGCATACAGCAGGCCATCAACGCCCACAACTCCGGTGACCTCACCGCCGACACCTCACTGAAGCACGACCTCACCGAGACCCTGCTGGCCGACCCCTCGGGAATCGTGGCATATTATATCATCTGCAAGAGCGTAAACGGACGTCCCATTTTCTCCCCTGCAGTGAAATCCGACCTCCGCATTATCGGCGCAGTTGCAAATGCCTACAGCGAGAAGCGTCCTGCCGACCCACGCACCGCATATCTGAAAAATCTCTTCCTGAGCAACAAGCCAAGAAACATAACAGTGAGCGATTCCATCACCGCTGATGAGATAGGATATTTCAACATCGACCTCTTTGACGCCCGCGGTCAGAAGCAGTCGCTTGAGGCCCTCGCCGAGAAGAAGCCTGTGGTGCTCCTGAACTTCACTTCCTTCTCGGAGACATTCTCTCCCGGTCTGAACGTAACCCTCAACAAGCTTTACGACCGCTACTCTTCGCAGGGTCTCGGCATCTATCAGGTAGCTCTCGACTCCGATGAATACAAGTGGCGTCAGGCAGCCAAGAATCTACCCTGGATTTCAGTGTACAATTCTCAGGCCGAAGGCGAATCTGCACTCGTACAATACAATGTTTATGTGCTCCCCACTTTCTTCATAATCAAGGATAATACCGTGGCCGAGCGCATAACGAATCCCGCCGACCTTGAAAAAGCCGTGGCAAAATACTTCTGATAAAGAATTCAAATATGGCGTTTGAGCCATGCTATGCTCCGCAGCCCCATACGGTTGCGGAGCATTTTTTCATACACCTTTCCTTTCAGCGTGAGCTTCGCCCCGGATTCCCTCACCGCTTCTACCGCCTGAGCTGCCACCAGTTCGCTTCCCGTAGCTGCCGCGCATCCCAGCATATATCCGGCCATACCGTTCAGTCCGCGGACAACCCGCGGCTCATTTCGCAGGCCGTAAACCTGTGCGAGATGATGCACGGCGCGGCACAGACCGGCGGCAAACAGCGCTCGGCGCTCCGGATCTGGGGTGCGCGTGATTGAATCGGGCGCCGGAGTATAATTGACGGTCACGGCAGAGTCAAAAGCAATCTTACCGGAGTTGAGCAGCGCGAGCATCACGGGAAGATCTTCGCAACGGAAGCGCGGGTCGCAGACCGCGCCCGGATTGTCACGGAGCAGCTTCGTGACGATACTTCGGCGGAACATCATTGCCGAAAGCATCATGGGGGTGGGCCGGTCAAGAGCAAGAAGAGAGGTCATCGTATCGCGGCGCGGTGCTTGCCACACATCGGATCCTTTTTCGCTTCCGCCATCCCTCCAGCGCGAACTTACGGCAACCAGTGCAGGCGCGGAATCAAGCATGGCGGCGTGACGTGAAAGCGCCGAAGGATCGCAACGGCGGTCATCACCCGCCACATCGGTCACGTATCTGCCGCGGCAATGCTCCAGAGCATAAAAATAGTTTGCGGGGATGCCTAAATTAGGATGACGAGGAAGAAGCCGCACACGGTCGGGATACCGCGCGGCAATACTCTCCATGAGTTCTCGGGTGCCATCGGTGGAACCGTCGTCGGAAATCACCACCTCATACTCCACACCCCGGCTCTCAAGCACGCTCATCACCGCCCTCTCGGCCGTAGAAACCTGATTATACGTGAGCACTATCACCGAAACCACAGGCTCTTCTATCCACTCTTTCATTCTATATGCGATATCATATCAACAAAAGCGGGGCGAAGCATCGCGGCATTGAAATCGCTATTCCAACGGCTAAGAGCTGCCTCACGCATCGCCTCGGCACGGAAATCGCTGTCAAGATAAGGGGCTATTCCTCTCACGAACTCCTCATCGGTGGAATCCGGCGAAAGCAGAAGCCCGTACTCATCGTCCACCACCTCATTGAGTGCCTCAACATCTGTGGCAACCACCGGCACTCCGTAGGCCAGCGCCTCACACGCGGCTACCGCCCGGCCTCCCTCATGTAGGCTCAGAAGCATGAACCAGTCCACGGCCTCGTCGCGATAAATTCTCTGGACGTCGCCGTTGGGAAGGGCTCCGCGGAGTTCAACTTCAAGATTTGAAGGACAATCCTTCACAGCCTCGCGCACTGCCCCCATAGAGGGGCCGTCGCCTACATGAATCCAGCGGATTGCCGTGTCGGGGCGCGCCACCGCAAGGGCTCTGAGCAGACGAGCGTTCATCTCCACCCGTTTGTTTTCATCCACGCGCGATACGGAAAGAAACGTAAACCGCCTGTCAGCGCGCTTATGCCGCGCGGCGACAGCCTCAGGATACAGTTTAACGCAACCTAATGTCGACACCCTGACTTTATCATCGGCAGAAGCCTCCGGAAACGTCCGTTCCAGATAGTCGGCTCCGGCCTGACTTGCGGCATAGACCGCTTCCGCCTCACGGACCATCCGGTGGCGCAGTCTGCCCCCAAGAACGGTGAACATGTCGTGGCCATGCGCGCGCGACACAAAACGGATTTCCGGATGGTCAGCTTTCAGCAACGCAAGCGCCGCCGCGGGGAAATCGAACCAGAAGGTGTAAAACAGCGTGTTTCCCCACGAAAGGCCCCGCTCCGCAACCATACGGCGCAGAAAGGAGGCAAAAGCCCGCGCCGCAGCACCGAAGGCGATGCCGCGGCGGGTGATATCACCCCGCGCGTCAAGCCACAGGCGTGGATTGGCAAGAAATCGGGAACGCCGCAGGCGGCTGTTCCAATCGGCTCCTAAGGCCCACGATGTATCGGTTTCGACTCCTTCCAACGGGGAGACTGCCCCTCCTCCGCGTAGCGTCACAGGGACAACAATCACCCTCCGGAACTTTCGGCACAAGGCATCAAGCTCCGGCTCCACAAACGACGGCTCAGTAGCCGACCATTGCGGAAAAGAATTGGTAATCAACACCAGATTCTCACGTTTTGACATAGGCTGGAAATAAACGACGGCTAAGTTACAAAAAAATGATTACATTTGCAGATTGAACTTCCGGGTTACCCGGCCACCGCAAGAGCATATATCAATGGATAACAACCGTTTCATACCCACCATAGTGGTGCCGGTGCTCGATCGCGCCGACATGATAATGACTACGCTCGATTCCATCGCGGCCCAGACCCTTCGGCCGCTCAGCGTGATAGTGGTTGACAACGGTTCCACCGACGCCACTCCCGAGATAGTATCCAAGTGGATTGCCGGGAATTCCGGGAACGGGATTTCAGCGATGCTTCTGACAGAACCGCGCCGCGGAGCGGCAATAGCCCGCAACACCGGACTGAGGCGTGTGGAATCGGAGTATGTGATGTTTTTCGACTCCGACGATGTGATGATGCCCGGCCACATGGAGCGCGTGGCTAAGGCTCTCGCCGAGCGCCCTGACGCCGACATGATACGTTGGGAAATCTCCCGCCTCGACAGCGACGGATGGCTGGAGCGCACGGAGCACAACGATTCCGACCCCCTGCGGCTGCATATAATGCATTCCACCTACGCCACGGCGCGGTTTGCCGTGCGCACTTCCCTGATAAAGGAATCGGGCGGCTGGGACGAATCGCTCACCACCTGGGACGATCTTGAGCTGGGCACGCGCCTGCTCGCGCGACGCCCCGTGGCTATTAAACTCTCGGGCGAGCCGACAGTGAGGACTACGGTTCATCCCGACAGCCTCACCGGGCCCTCCTTCTCCTCACGCGCCGAGGCCGAGATTGCGGCTCTCGACATCATGGAACGTGACCTGCAGCTGGCCGGACGCCCGGAATATGTGCCGCTGGTCGACGCGCGCCGCATGATTCTCGCCGCCGAGCTGACGCGCGAGAACAATCCCGAGGCCGGGCGCCGTCTCCGGCGCCAGACCGCCCGCGACGACTACCCCGCTGGGAAATTGTTCAGACTTCTTGCGGTCTATACCATGCAGCGCCTCGCCGGCCACGGCGGCTCGGCCCTCGCTCTGGCATCTCTCTCCCCCCGCCCACCCCGTGGCCCAAAAGCCGTCAAAACTGCAGAAAAAGGCCCGGAATCCAAGCAAACAACCAAATAAAGTATATATAACCATGCCCAACGTTCTTACTGAATTAGTGAACAAGCAGGCCGCGACCTACGGATCACGTGTGGCCGTAAGTCACAAACAAGACAATCAGTGGGTTCAGACCTCCTGGGAGGAATTCCGGGATAATGTGAATCTCGTTGCCGCCGCCCTCGAGGTTCTCGGAATCAAGGAACAGGAAGCGATTGCCATCTGCTCTCCGAACCGTATAGAAACACTCTACACCGATTTCGGCGCATACGCCAACCGCGCCATTCCAATATCCATCTACTCCACCTCGTCGCTCGAACAGATATGCTATATAGTCAACGATTCCGGCGCGAAGGTTTTCTTTGCCGGCGACCGCAGGCTCTACGAACTGGCGCGCAAGGCTCTGGAATTCTGCCCCACGATTCAGCAGATCGTGGCCGTTGGCGGATTCGACACAGACAGCGACGATGCCGACACAATCACCTTCCCGCAGCTGCTGGAGATGGGGCGCAAAGCCTCCGACCTTGACCGCGCCGAAGTAGCGCGCCGCACAGCCGCCGCCACTCCCGAAGACATAGCCACCATCATCTACACCTCCGGCACCACTGGCGAACCCAAAGGCGCCATGCTGCCACAGTCATGCTTTACCGCTGCCATTAAAATCCATATCGAAAGACTCTCGACAGTAAGCGACCGCGATGTTGCGATGTGTTTTCTGCCTCTGAGCCATATTTTTGAAAAAGCCTGGAACTACTTCTGTCTCTACCGTGGAGTCGCCGTGGCCATAAACACCGACCCACATGAAATCCAGGACAGCATAAAGCAGATCCGTCCCTCGTGCATGTGCTCCGTGCCCCGATTCTGGGAAAAGGTCTATACCGCCATTCAGGACAAATTCGCCACAATCCACGGCTTCCGCCGCTGGTTTGCCAACTGGGCGCTGAAAATAGGCAAGCGTCGCAATATTGACTACGTGCGTCTGGGCAACAAGGTGCCCTGGTGGCTCGAAATGCGCTACCGTTTTGCCGAGCAACAGCTTTTCAAGCCCCTGCAGAGAGTGATAGGCGTTGAGAACGGCAATATCTTCCCCACGGCCGGCGCTCCGCTGTCGCCTAAAATCGCCGAATTTTTCCATACCTGCGGCATAAATGTGATGATAGGCTACGGCCTTTCCGAAACCACCGCCACCGTCACCTGTTTTCCGCGCATCGGCTATGAGTTCGGAACCGTAGGAACGCCCATTCCCGACGTTCATGTGAAAATAGCTCCGGACGGCGAGATTCTGGTGAAAGGCCCCACGGTGATGAAAGGCTACCACCGCAAGCCGGAGGCCACGGCCGAGGCCTTCACGCCCGACGGATGGTTCCGCACCGGCGATGCCGGCTATCTCGACAAATCAGGCGCCCTCGTGCTCACGGAGCGTCTTAAAGACCTTTTCAAGACCTCAAACGGCAAATATATCGCTCCTCAGGCTCTTGAGAGCCGTCTGGGCGAGGACAGATATATAGAGCAGGTGGCCACCATAGGCGATCGCCGCAAGTTCGTGTCGGCCCTTATCGTGCCAGACTATGCCGCTCTCCGCAAGTATGCCGCTGAAAACGGTATCTCTTTCAAGACGGATGCCGATCTCGCCGCCGACCCGCGCATATACGCGTTAATCGAAAAACGCATCGACACCCTGCTTGCCGACCTCGCTCCATTCGAGCGCATAAAGAGATTCCGTCTGCTCAGCCGCCCGTTCACCATGGAGAACGGCGAACTCACCAATACTCTGAAGATACGTCGCCCTGTGATTGCAAAACGTTACGCCGATCTGATCGACAGCATGTATGCCGACTGACGTAGACAGCAATGTTCAATTAAAATTCGTATCTTTGTACCCGCAAATCCGATTATTAACCAGTTTCCCCAGTATATTAGATTATGATTACCCAGGAACAATTAAAAGAGACTTTTGAGCGCAAGCTGGCGCTGAGGAGGTATCTTTGACGTCGACAACAAGAAAATACAAGTAGAAGAAGAAGAACTCCGCACCCACGTGCCCGACTTCTGGGAACACCCCAAGGAGGCCCAGGTGCAGATGAAGAAAATAAAGGACCTCAAGGCCTGGATTGAAGGCTACGAGGACGTGGAACGCGCCGTCGACGACCTCGAGGTGGCATTCGACTTCGTGAAAGAAGGCGACATGGACGAGGCCGAACTCGATGCCATGTATGCCGACGCTATCGACAAGATTGAGCGTCTCGAACTGCGCAACATGCTGCGCCGCGAAGAAGACGCGCTCGGTGTAGTGCTCAAAATCAATTCCGGAGCCGGTGGCACCGAAAGCCAGGACTGGGCGTCGATGCTCATGCGCATGTACCTGCGCTGGTGTGAAAAACATGGCTACAAGACCTCCATCGCCAACCTTCTTGAAGGTGACGAGGCCGGAATAAAGTCGTGTACCATCAACGTGGAGGGCGATTTTGCCTACGGCTATCTCAAGAGCGAGAACGGCGTTCACCGCCTTGTGCGCGTATCGCCCTACAACGCTCAGGGAAAACGAATGACGTCTTTCGCGTCGGTATTCGTCACGCCGCTCGTCGACGACACCATTGAAGTGAAAGTTGACCCCGCGCTTCTGTCGTGGGACACCTTCCGAAGCGGCGGTGCCGGCGGTCAGAACGTGAACAAGGTGGAATCAGGCGTGCGTCTGCGCTACCAGTTCACCGACCCCTACACCGGCGAGAAAGAGGAAATCCTCATCGAGAACACCGAGACCCGCGACCAGCCCAAGAACAAAGAGAACGCCATGCGTCAGCTGCGCTCCATCCTGTATGACAAGGAGCTGAAACACCGTATGGCCGAGCAGGCCAAAATCGAGGCCGGCAAAATGAAAATCGAATGGGGCTCCCAGATCCGTTCGTATGTGTTCGACGACCGTCGCGTCAAAGACCACCGCACAGGATTCCAGACCTCCGATGTAAACGCCGTGATGGACGGCGAACTCGACGGCTTCATCAAAGCCTTCCTCATGGAATTCGCCAAAGACGAAGAAGAAGCCTGATTCTCTTAACGACCCATCCCACAGCCGGGACGCCCCCACGCGCCCCGGCTTTTTTTGCGCTCACCCCACGCACCACCGCGAAGGACGGCATCCTCACCACGGGCCCAAGGCAGTTAGCCCCGGAGGGGCGATATGTGTACAACTGGCTGCGTAAGCTGCCAGAAAGGGAATCCCCTCCCCTCGGAAGCGAGGCGCCAGGAAGATTAAATAAATATTCGGTGATACATCGAATTATTATGCATCAATCGAGCGAGAGTAAATTTTTTCGATTGAAAATATTTGTATTTTGGACGAAATGTGTAAATTAGCGCGTTAAAGTTTTAGAGAACGTTCATTTGAACCGGTTAAACTGACTGTACACTTATTTCAATTTGCATATTTTTGATCCGGGATAATACAAACGGATTCAATAAATAGGTTTGGTTTGGTAGAGAAGGCTCGCTGATCAGCGGGCCTTCTTGTTTATTCAATATAAGAGGGAAGATTTAAGGCAAAAGCTGTTTTATCACCGCGGAATGGAGAGAATCGACAAGATATGACACCGGAATGGTCGTGCACTTTCCATTGTGGGTAAAAATCATGCCTGATTTCGGCGACGTCAGGGCGCTGAGCGCAGCCATAGCTCCCGATGCCGCAGGAGTGATTATAGGCCGGAAAAATATGTCGGCCAACCGGTCAATCACAGGAATACCCATGCTTATCATCCCCGAATCAACCACGCCTGGATCGGCGCAGTTCACTCTTATCCCCCTTTCAGCCACGCGCTTTGACAAATCCAATGCATAGTGGGTAAGCACCAGTTTCGAGCGCCCATAGGTCTTGAACCGCCGCATGAATCCATGATAGGACGCGGCATGTTCAATCCAGTCGGGACGCAGCCGCACCATCTTGCGGGTAACTGATACGGTCATCACCACACACGAACCTTCGTGCATCAGCGGCAGCAACAACTCAGTGAGCAGCACGGGAGACACGGCGTTTGTCTGTGTGGCAGTCTCTATTCCGTCTTCTGTAATCGTTATATGCCCGGGCATTATTCCCGCATTATTTATCAGAGCGTCGACCGTATTTCCGGCAAGTGACGCGGCAAATTCTCTCACCGACGCCAGAGAAGCGAGGTCGAGTCGTCCGGTGAGTATCTCCGTCGATGAATCGGGAAACTCACTTCTGAGCTCATCGGCAAGCCGTGATGTCTTAGTGGTATTCCGGCATGCAAGCATAAGGCATTCCACGCCCTGCGACACCAGCTTACGACATATCTCACGGCCTATACCACCGGTTGCACCCGTTACAATGGTTATATGCTTTCCTGTCATTTCTGTCGGTTCATTTTGTCGAGCAGCCGGTGTTTTATACCGCTTCTGGCCCATTCGGGGAGAGAAGCCACAAAAACTATCGACACACGGTTAAGAAGTCCGTTGATATACTGCGCTTTACCGCGGAATGTACGCTTGAGGGCGCGCCTTACGAACGCCTGAGGCGTCATGAGCACGCCAAGGCTCACGCCAAGCCGCTGAAGCTGCGGGGGAAGGCCGAATAGATTTGTGGCTATTCCGCCGGGACACGCCACCGTGACGGACACCCCACAGTCCTTCATCTCTATGCGGTAGGCACGGGAAAACGCGCGTATATAGGCTTTGGTGGCGGAATACATGGCTATGCCAGGCATAGGCATCCAGCATGACATCGACGACATATTGAGTATCCTGCCGCCGCCGTTCCCGGCCATAAGCGCTCCGATGGAGCGGGACAGACGGGTCACGGCCCTTATGTGCAGATCGATGTAGACGTCGATTCTTTCGGAGGAAAGCTCCCCGACGGCCCGGAAGTCGAAAATGCCGGCATTATTCACCAGCAGATACGGCACGATGCCGTTGCTGCGGAGAAACGCAAGAATTTTATCTTCGGCGTCAGCGGCCGTAAGGTCAACTTCAAGAGGAAGCACCATTATGCCGGAGGCACTAGCTATCTTCCGCGCCTCGTCTTCAAGTTCATGGGGCTGATTGGAAATCATCACCAGATTCGAACCCATGGCCGCGAGCTGTCGGGAAAATTCCAGCCCTATGCCGCTTGAGGCCCCGGTGACTACCGACCACTGCGCAGGCTTTATCAGATTCCCGCTCATTTCCGTGCTGCCGCCCTCTTTTTTATTGCCTCGATTTCGCGCTTGAGACACGGAGGCACATCATCCACATTCTGATAGCAGGCCATCTCACGCGAATACATGCGGGCGATGCAATAGTTCACGTGGTCGCATCCGCAGCTTTCCTCGCCCTGGCGCATACGGTTCACAAAATCGGGCTGACGAAGCAACGCGCGCCCCATCTGCACGAACTCAAACCCTTCGCCCAGAGCGGTGTCGATGCTGCTTCGCGTGGAGCATCCCCCGACATAAATCAGAGGGAGCTTGAGCTCACGGCGGAACTTGCGGGCATCATCCAAGAAATACAGCTCTTCATACGGAATCTTCGGAATCATAAAGCGGCCCACGGCCTTCACTCCATATTTGAGCCACCACAGTTTCATATAGTGGGTCATGGATTTTATAGGCATTTCGCCTCGCATCACGTACATGGGAGCCTTGCTCACGAATCCGCCCGAAAGCACAAGGGCATGCGCGCCGAGCCGCTCGAGCTCCCGCGCTATTTCTATACCCTCGTCAATCTCCACGCCGCCACGGAATCCGTCGCGCATGTTGGTCTTCACCACCACGCCTATATCGCTTCCTGCGGCCTGCATCACCTCCTTCATACACAGCCGCATGAACCGCATGCGGTTGTCAAGGCTTCCACCCCAGCGGTCGCGCCTATGGTTGGTATATGGCGACAAGAACTGGCTTATGAGGTAGCCGTGACCGGCATGAATCTCCACGCAGTCCATTCCGGCGTCGCGTGCCAGACGCACGGCATCGCCAAACGAGCGCGCCATAGCCGTGATTTCATCATCGCGCATGCCTCGCACTATCGTAGGCGAATATATGTTGATTCCGCTCGAGGCCGAAATGGGAATCTGTCCGGCCGTGCGCGGATGCGACATATTGCCGCAGTGACCCAGCTGTATCGAGGCCTTGGATCCGGCCTTGTGTATATCATCGGTAATCTCGCGCAGAGCGGGTATTATTTCAGGCCGCATCCACATCTGGGTGTCGAACGACAGGCCGTTTCGCGTCACCGAGGCGTAAGCCAGAGTCGTCATTCCCACGCCTCCCTCGGCCACAGAGCGGTGGTAGGCCCGCAGCATTTCCGACGGCCGGTTGTCGGTACACATTCCTTCAAAAGCAGCCGAGCGGATGGTGCGGTTGCGGAGCGTCACCGGTCCGATGGACGCCGGTGTGAATAATATGGATGATTTATCTGTCATAATAAGGTTATGGAAAGACAAGGTTAATACACAAAGGGAATCACGCGCTTCAGCCCGAGCGACGTGAATTTCTCGCCGAACTCACGGGCATAGCGGCGGTGGGTCTTGGCGGCACGCGGAGCAAGGTTGGCGAAAGTCCAGAGAGCGAACACGGCTCCGGCCCACGACCAGGTGAGTATGGCAAAACCGGTCCATTCAAGTATCTCGCCGAAGTAATTGGCGCTCGACACATAGCGGAACAGCCCTCCGCGGGGAATATAATGTGCAGTATCGCCGGGACGGCGCAGCGAACGGATTATTCTGTCGCTGTCTATGTTTATATACATTCCGGCAAAGAATACCAGCGTTCCTATGATGAACTGCGGCGACCAAAGCCACGACACTGGATAACGGTCGGGAGCCGACACATAGAAAATCCATCCTCCCTGCATCACGGCGTTTATCAGGTTGAATACTATACCCATCACCACTATTGCAAGCGGCATGCGGCTCTTTCCCTTTATGAGAAGGGGGAACACGAACGAACGCTGGAAGTAGTGGAGCTCGAAAAGTAGCGCCATCACCACCGGAGCGATTTCAGTTCTGCGGGGGGAGCATAGCCACAGGGCGAGCATGGCGAAAAACACCGGAGCTTCCATCACCACCCATCCCAGACGGTTGTCGACCGCCGGACCCCATTTCGGATTGTAAAGTATGCCGTATCCGGCCTCCACGCGCTGCAGAGCAATAAACACTACCACGGCAAGCACAGACATGGATACAAGCAGGATATCGAACGAATGAGGAGTAAGAAACATAGCTGAAACTTTTTCGGAATAAGGGCCACAGGTTCTAATCATACCTGTGCATTGCAAAGATAGCCCCTTTCAGCGACTTCTGCAATTATTAGTAACTTTGCATAATCATAACCTATCCGCAATCTTTTCCGTTGCGGAAACGTTGATAAGATATGAAAGAAACATTTCAGCCGCTCGAAAGCCATCCTTGGGAACCGTTCATCCCCGACAATGCAAAAATACTGATTATGGGCACATTTCCCCCGAAGTCGGGAAGATGGAGCATGGATTTCTATTACCCTAATTACATCAACGATTTCTGGCGCATAATGGGCCTGCTGTTTTTCGGCAATCCGCTGAAATTGGTGGACGCAGAGCATAAGACCTTCCGTCTGCCGGAGATAAAGCAACTGCTGTGCGAACGCGGAATAGCCATGAACGATACCGAAGCCGCAGTGCGCCGCCTACGCGACAACGCTTCCGACAAATATCTTGAAATCGTGGAACCCGTCGACCTCACCGCGCTGCTGCAGAAAATGCCGCTATGCCACACCGTAGCCACCACCGGCGAAAAGGCTGCCGGAGTCATAGCCTCGCTCACTTCCACCGAAGTACCCCGAATGGGCGAAATGACAGTTGCTGCCGACGGGCTCGAAATCTGGCGCATGCCCTCCACCTCCCGCGCCTACCCCATGAAACTCGAGAAAAAAGCCGAATTTTACGCCCGCATGTTCCGCCACGCCGGCATCCTGTGACACTCCCAGCGCTGGGAAGTCGGAGCCTTCGACAGCCATAAAACATCGACAGCCGGAGTCCGTCGCTCCCAGAAACTATTTTTTGCTAAATCCTGCCTTGACTATCATCAAATTTGCCT
Organism: Paramuribaculum sp.; assembly: GCA_009775605.1. Classification (GTDB taxonomy): domain Bacteria; phylum Bacteroidota; class Bacteroidia; order Bacteroidales; family Muribaculaceae; genus Paramuribaculum. The sequence goes on along the minus strand of VSPV01000012.1, from coordinate 2,546 downwards.
GACTTGCCGGAACAAAACTTTGAGAAAAGACTATTCCGTATTTTTACATTTGTGTAAAACATTTTTCGTAACTTTGTGTTGTAATTACAAACTCAAAGAATTATGAGCGAAGTAGAACTCCTCTTAGTAAATAGTAGCGATAGCTGCACAATGTACACAATTCAGTTCTTGTCTGATGATATGAGCGAATTTGAAAAATTCGTTGCCAAGTTCAGACAGGACGCCGAACTGAATCCAGACTTTCAGGCAATAATGAGATTTGTTGAACAGATTCTCTCCAACGGTGCTCTGGAGCGGTACTTCCTCAGAGAGGGTAAGATGAACGACTCGGTAGTTGCATTGCCTGTTCTCAAATCAAAACTTCGCTTGTACTGTCTTCGTCTTACTGACAAAATTCTCATCCTCGGAAATGGCGATGTAAAGAACAGCCGCACATACGAAGAAAACAACACATTGCAGGGATATGTAATGGATTTGCAGAAATTCGAGCATCTGCTTCGGCAGGAAGTGCGTTCAGGCAATGTGGAGATAACGGAAAAGGAGATTACCACCGATAAAACTTTCGACATATGAGAACCGCCAACATTTCATTACAGGAAATCTTCAATGAGATTCCTCCGGAGAAGCGGGAGGAAACACGGCTTTCATTTGCCATCTCTAACAGGCTTGACGCTCTTATGCGTGAAAAGGGGCTGAATAAAAAGCAGTTTGCCGAAGCACTTGGGAAACGGCCCAACGAGATAACGCGTTGGCTAAGCGGCGAGCATAACTTCACTATCGCCACTCTCGCAATGCTTTCCTCGTTCTTCGGACAGCCGATTATCAGAGTCAGTTGAATGCGTATATTTGCCTACATAAACCCTTACAATCATGCGAAAGGTATCACTCTCCATTGTATGCATTATTTATTCATTGATTTGCAGCGCCCAGTCGATAGATGAGCGTATAGCCAATGCAATGAACGCAAGCGACTGGTTCGCGCTTGACTCGATTTATAACGCAGCGTCCAAAGACTCCATCAACCCATTCCTTGAAGTATTTTCACGTGGACTGATCGGCAACCGTCTCAATCGACCGGACATGTCGATTCCGGCATTTGAAGACCTGCTCAATAATTATTCCACCGGCCTTGATTTGAGCAACCTGCTCAATTCAGCCGTGATGCTTTCAATGGATTACAGTAAAACGGGCGACAATACCAAGGCTGCCACGGTATTGACATCCGTGCTCGACGCTACCCGACAGTATCTTGACTCAGCAGCCATTGACGGCCTGCAACTTTACATTGACAGATATTCCGCCTTTGCTCCATATCAACCATATTCCATTTCCATAGAAGGAACTCCGGGACTTGTGCCATTCCGGATCACACCCGTAGGAAAACCAGAAAAAGGATCGGTGCTGATGACACTTGACAGCAGTTCCATCAACGGACTTGATGCTGACATAGTTTTCGACACAGGCGCAGGAGTCAACATCATTTCCGATTCTTTGGCGCGGAAGTTCGGCCTTATACCTCTCGAGGCATACAACTATGTGATGGGAATAGGCAAACAGCGTACACAGTATGCGATTGCCAGAGAAATCAAGCTGGGAAATATCACTGTCAGAGATGTACCTTTTGTCATTGTTGACTTCAAGGTGGACAACGAAGAGGCAGACAAATACATGGACTGCCTGAATATTGTTGTCGGCAGTGAACTTATGTTACGACTTAACGATCTGACGCTTGATTTCATCAAACGGGAAATCACCGTTGCGAAAAACGCTCCCCGAAAAAGTCAGGGCCGGCCAAACATGTGCTTCTCGCCATCAATGAATCTTATCAGCCGGGGCTCAGCACATGACAATCCCATGTGGATTTGCATCGACACAGGCGATTCCTCCTTTGGCTCGCTTAACGGAGAGTTTCTGGAAAGGAATAAGGATTACGTTCTGACACATGCCAGGCCGGATACCGTAAGGATGGCAGGCATCGGCGGTGTACATATTTCGGAATGTTATACTCTCCCCGACCTCAGCATCAGCTTGGGAGGCCACACGGTGACAGTTCCGGAGATTACCGTTAATCCTGGTACCAATCCTCTTTCCGCGAGCTATGAATGCAACCTTGGGTTAAAATCGCTGATGCAATTCGGCAGAATTCAGTTCAACATGGTGGATTTCACAATCACCACATATCCCGTTGAAATATCGGAATGCCTGCCTACGCCACATAAACTCCGCCCTTTCAAATATGCGGACAATAATAAAACCTCGTTTTTACAGACATTAGGTCTCGTGACACTTTCGGTTGCCAACGGGATTTTCAATACAAACGCCCCTGCCGCTCCCGACCTATAAACTCCCTGAAGCTCCGCGCCGGGAAGATCGGGGTCTTCGACGGCCGGAAAACATTGACAGCCGGAGTCCGTCGCTCCCAGGAGGCTTCGCATAGAGGCGAAGTTGTAACCCTCTATTACCGTCCGGATTGTAGGGATGCACGCCAATGCTGTTTACTTAAGGTTCAGAGACATGAAAAGGCGGACATGGCCTTTCAAGTGTTA
>VSPV01000119.1 GCA_009775605.1 Paramuribaculum sp. | reverse complement strand
AGATGGATTCGAACCACCGAAGGTATAAACCAGCAGATTTACAGTCTGCCCCATTTGGCCACTCTGGTATTCGCCCTTATTTCTTTTTATTCTTCCCTCCGGCCTCTGCCGGAAAGCGCTGGAGCCTCTTGTCGGATTCGAACCAACGACCCCGAGATTACAAATCACGTGCTCTGGCCAACTGAGCTAAAGAGGCGGGTCTTACTTTTGTTTTGCCTTGCCTTTCGCCGCGTTGCGGCCCTAAAAGCGATTGCAAAGTTACGCACTTTTTCCATATCTGCAAACATTTGGAACATTTTTTTGTTGCCAGCCCCGATTTTTTTGAGGATTTCAGATCTTTTCACACCAATACACACTTGATTCACACCGTTTTCAGCTCCGCAGACAAATTTCCATATTTTTTTTGGCTGTATCCTCAGGCTGCCGGCGCCAGCGGAGGCTGCGGCCGGTCCGGGCGCCCTCCGAACAGCCGGTGCTGCAATACAAGCGCTGCCGACACCACCGCTGTGCCGGTGATGACCCACGACACGGGATACACAAGCATCAGCACATGGAAATCATTATACACCGGATGCACTGTATAGACCCACACAAGCCTGAGCACGCACGTGCCGAATATCGTAAGCACCATCGGCAGCACCGAATACCCCAGACCGCGCATATATGCGCCCGAAATCTCGTAGCTGCTGGCCAGCCACTGGAACATCAGCGCCGTATGCAGGCGTATGGAAGCATAGCGGATAACCTCCGGATCGGCCGTGAACACCGACAGGAAAGCGCTCTGACCCCACACTATCCCCACGTTGGCCAGCAGCGAAAGGCTCGCGGCATACGTCATGCATATCCTCACAGCCTTGCGGCAGCGGCTGTAAAGACCCGCGCCGTAGTTCTGGCTCACAAACGCTATCGTGGCCGCCCCGAAAGAGTTTATTATATAATAGCAGTATGCCTCATAAGTGAGGGCCGCTGCCGAACCCGCCACGGCGTCGGCGCCGAATTTGTTGATAGACGACTGTATGAAGATATTGGAAATAGAGAACACCATTCCCTGCAGACCCGCCGGCACACCGATCTGAAGCATCTTCTTAAGGTCGGCCGCGCTCATCGCTATCTTCCGCAGGTCGAGCCGGAAGGGTTCCGGCTCGCGGGTGAGCAGCCACACTATTATCCCGGCATTGACGGCATTGGCCACCACGGTGCCTATGGCCACGCCCGCCACGCCCATACCGAAACACGCCACCAGCACCCAGTCGAGCACCGTGTTGACCACCGTAGCGGCCATCAGCGCGTAGAACGGTCGCCGCGTGTCGCCCATGCTCCTCATTATCGCCGAACCGAAATTATATGCCATCATGAACGGCATGCCGCAGAAATATATGCGGAGATAGGTCGTGGCGAGGTCTATCACGTCGGGCGGAGCGCTCATCAGCTCCAGTATGGGCCGCGCCAGAGTAGTTCCCGCCACCAGCAGTATCAGACCGCTCGCCACCGACACCACGGCCACCGTACCCACCGAGCGTCTCACGGCGCTGTCGTGGCGCTGACCTATATAATTGGCTATGACCACGTTGGCGCCCACGGCGATACCCAGAAACAGATTCACCATTATGCTGATTATCGGCCCGTTGCTGCCAACGGCCGCCATGGCCCGCGAAGTGTCATAGCTGCCTATCACCGCCACATCCACAGCGTTGAACGACTGCTGCAGTATGCCGCTCGCTATCAGCGGCAGCGAGAAAACGAAAATTTTGCCCCACAACGGCCCGTGGAGCATATCTATCTGATTGGAGTTTTTTCCCATAGCTTTTCAGCTGCAAATTTACGCATTCCCGCCGAATATACGGCTTATCTATTTTTCGGAGATATATACCAAAAATATTACGGAAAAAATTCCATAATCTCACGTATAATTTCTAATTTTGCCCTCATAAATAATTTAACCTCACATTTCTATTCTGAGTGAACGTCCGTTTTCCGACAAATTCGACATCGTGGGCAGCTTCCTGCCCTCCCCCGAACTCATTGAGGCCCGCAACGCTTTCGATGCAGGCCGCATCGACGCCGCCGAGATGCGCCGCGCCGAAGACCGTGCAATAGCCTCGCTTGTCGAGCGCCAGCTCAAGGCCGGACTCCCGTTCGTGACCTCCGGCGAGCTCCGCCGCCGCGTCTGGAACAAGGATTTCTACTTCGGCCTCGGCGGTATTGAAAAGGGTCGCGTGGAAGACGACGCCCTGCGCCGCAACCTCCCGGCCTTCGCCGACCTCATGCTCTTCAAGGCCCCGATTTCCTATAATCCCGAGCATCCTTTCTTCAACGACTTCAAGTTCCTTTACGATACAGCCGCCGGACGCGCCCAGGTGCGCCAGACCATCCCCTCCCCCGCCGACCTCTATCTGGAGATTCTCACCATCACCGACGATGATCCCGGACGCGTTTACCCCTCGCCCGACACACTTATCGACGACATAGCCGGAGCTTACCGCGAAACCATCCGAGGCTTTTACCGCATCGGATGCCGTCATCTCCAGCTCGACGACACCGCCGCCGGTCAGCTTGCCGACTCATCTTTCCTCAACACCCTTATTCTCGGCGGCATCGATCCCGTCAAGCTCCAGAACGACATCATCACCCTCATCAACAAATCCATAGAAGGTCTGCCGGCCGACATGGGCATATCGCTCTTCGTTTCCGGCGGTGTGAACGTCGTTCCGGCATGGCGCACAGACGATACGCCCGACAACGTACTGGCCAACCTGCTTCGCAACGTAAACATCCGCCACTTCTTCCTCCCCTTCTCACCCTCCGACCCCGAACAGCTCGACATCCTGCGCTTTCTGCGCCCCGGAAGCATCGTGACCCTCGGACTCCTCTCGGCCCACATGCCATTCTCCGACAAGATTCCCTACGTGCGCAACGCCATAGAGCACGCACGCCGGTATCTCCCCGCCGAAGCCATCTCCATAAGCCCCACAAGCGGCTTCAAGCTCTCCTCCTTTGCCGAGCGCGGCCTCACCGAAGAAGACCAATGGCACAAAATCGACCAGCTCCGCTCCATAGCCGCCGACCTCTGACAACCGACATAGCCATTATATGCCCCATAGGGCTCATAGGGCCTATTAGCCCTATATAAAAAAATCGAAAGGCAGTGCGAAACCAATTCGCACTGCCTTTCCCCTGCATTTAGTATGAAAACAGCTTGGGGAGTTTCAGGGTTCCCCTTTTATTTTATCAGCGTGAGCCGCCGAACAGCCATACATTCTCTGTGAAGAGATAGTTGCCGGCATCATTGCCCGTACCGAAGGCTGCAGTCACGTTAGGATTGGATACCACGTCGGAGTTGCCGTAGGGCAGACGCAGAGGCCACTGGTTGATGCCTCCCTGCACATTGTGAGGATTCTTCATCTTCACAAACTCCTCGCCCTGAGCCATGCAACGGCGGATGTCGTTGTAGGTCTGGAGCTGCTCGTCGCGGGTCTGGGCAAGATACTTCTGCACCATCACCTCTTTAAGAGTTACGGCACCGAGTCCAGCCACATAGTCTGCTGCATCCCCGAGGTCCTCGCCGGTAGCAGCTGCGATGTCTGCGAACGAAGCCTCTACTGCGCTGGTGAATGCTGTTGTGGCATCCTGTCCGGCACGGGCCTGGCACTCAGCTATGATGAAGTAGACTTCCGAAAGGCTGAAAAGGTGAAGTTTTGCGGCTCCATTGTCAAGCCAGATGGGAAGGCCTACGGTCTCTGTCATCTTGGCGAGATCGTCGTCACCGGCGGCGGCATAAGTCACACCTGTGCCGAAATAATCGACTGCATAGACATCCAGACGCGGGTCATTGCGCTCAGTCATCAGGTCGACCACCGTACCGTTGGCTCCGGTATAGGCGCGGCTCCAGTTATAGGCGGCCCAGGGGTTGTCGCAGTCCACGCCATTGAATATGGCGAGTTCGGCGCCATCGAATCCGGCCTGCAGGGCTTCCTCGGCAGCGGTCTTGGCTTTGGCAAGGTTGCCTGAATCACGATAAGAAAGGTTGAGAAGCAGACGTGCTTTAACAGCCTTGGCAAGACCGAGCCATTTGGCGGGATTACCTCCGAAGAGCACATCCTGTGCGCCGCAGTTGTTTTCCTTGGCACTGGCGGCGGCTGTAAGGTCGGTTATTGCCTCGTCAATGCGCGAGAGAAGATCGGTGTAGATCGATTCCTGAGTGTCGAGCTTAGGCTGCTCCTTTACGAGTGCTTCGCTGTAAGGGATATCGCCGTGCATATCGGTGAGAAGCTCGAAGTTGAGCACCCAGAGCACCTGGCCTATGCCGCGGATATCGCTCTGGCCGGCATTGAGTCCGCCATCTTCGGTTTTCTGAAGAATCTGGAGGATATTCTCCAGGTTGAGATATGTGCTGCCCCACTCGTTGTTAAACGTAGTACTGGCTGCAGTCTCGCCGCGCTGACGCAGCTCGGCCTTCATGGCCTGGTTGTTGCCGGTACCGAACGTCTGCTCTGTATATGAGCTTACATACCAGGCATAGGCGCCTCCCCACGAGGAGAATCCGGTAGCTACCACAGCCTCGGTGACCTGGAACTTGGCATTGACCGCGGTTGCCGGCGGATTGGCCTGGTTCTTGTTGATGTCGTCCATCGTATCCTCGGTACATGAAGTGGCCATCAGTCCGAGAAAAGCTATATATAAGAATTTCTTCAACATTGTTTCTGTATATTAAATATGTGTGGATTGGGAGTATTGATGATCAGAAGGTAACTTTCAGACCGCCGCCGAACGATGCGGTGTTGGGCACGGAGAAGCGCTCGAAATAACCGCCCATGTTGCCGTTGCCCTGCGAAGCCTCGGGATCGAAGTTAGGCATCTTGGCCCATACGAGCACGTTGCGTGCGAAACCGAAGAGATCCACATCGAATTTGCCTGCGATGGTAGGCAGTTTGTAGGTAAGGGTCACGTCGCGGAGTTTGAGGAAGCTCATGTCATAGATACCTGACTCAGTGCAGTCGTAATACGACATCCAGTAGTCCTGCTTCGACACTTTGATGGTGTTGGGCTGTCCTGTGGCCTCGTCGATACCCTCTGCAACCATGGTTCCTTCATGGTAGGGGATGGACTCCTTGGTAGCGCCGAAGTAGTTCATCACCATGTTGGTGCCGTGATACATCTTGCCGCCTTTGTTCCAGCTCCAGGTCGAGGATACGCTTACACGTTTGTAGCGGCCGCCGAGGTTGAAGCCCATGGTGAAATCGGGCGAGCAGTTTCCGAGGTCAACGCTGCCTGCTGTCTGCTGGGGAAGACCGTTCATAAGGAGAAGGTTGCCCTTTTCGTCGCGCTTGAAGGCGTTACCGTAGATATTGGGATAGGTGTTGCCTGCCTGGGCACGTACCTGAGGCTCCACGAAGCCGCCGAGCATGATTGACTCAACTCCCTCTGCGAGTTCCACAACCTTATTGTGTACTTTGGTGAAGTTGATACCGAGGTTCAGGTCATAGTCGCGGTGCTGGAGGATGGCCACGTTGATACCGAGCTCATGGCTGGTGGTGCGCATCTGGCCGGCATTGGTCACCTTCGATCCATAGCCGCTCGAGTAAGGAATAGGCACAGAGAATATCTGGTCGGTCACATTCTGATAGGCGAATGTATATTCCAGACGAACGCGGTCCTTGAAGAGACGGAGGTCGGCACCTACTTCCACGTTTTCAGTATTCTGGGGCTTCAGGTTGGGGTCATACATGGAGCTTGACGGGGTATAGGCCGACACACCTTTCAGAGGATAGGTGATAGGGGTGTAGGTGTACATGCCGCCGCCGTAACCGGGCACTGAATAATAGGTATTGTAATACGTACCAGCCTGGCCCACCTGGGCGTAGCTCGTGCGGAGTTTACCGAAGCTGAGTATGTCATTGCCCTTGAATGCTTCAAGTTCGGTGAATACCCATCCTAACGATACTGAGGGATAGAAGAACGAACGGTTCTTGCGGGGCATGGTCGAAACGTAGTCGTTACGTCCGGTTACGGTGAGGAAGAGCATCTGCTTCCATGAGAGACCTGCGCTGCCGAAGAAGCCTACGGTGCGGCTCTTGCGGTTGTATTCGCTCGAGCTGTAGGAAGTAGCGTTGGCTATCACGGGGAAACCGTAGAAGTTGAAGTTTGATCCGTAGTAATCCCACCAGCGTGAGTTATTCTGGTTGATTTCATTACCCAGCATCACGTCAAGATCCCAGTCATCGCCGAATTTGGCGTTGAAGTTGATGGTGAACAGGTTGTTGAACACATTGCGCTGAACGCCGTAGTTCTCGATGTCGCCCTTGGTCTGACCGGCGGCGCCTACCTCCTGAACGTCGGAGTTATTGGTGGTATACATGTCGATACCTGCCTGCTCGCGGAACCAGAGATCAAGATTGTCACCCCAGTCGATGTCGGGACGATACTCCACGAAAGCATTGCCGAAGAAGCGGTTGGTATGCTGGTTATAGGAGTTGTTTTTCGCCCACCAGTAGGGGTTGTTGAAGCTGGTGGAGCGGAAGGATATCTGCTGGGTGGGATCGCCGGGAACATTGCAGGGAATGCCTTTGAGGTCATACTCTGCCGGAGCCGAATAAACCACGTTCATGATACCGGAGTTGGCACCAGGAGCCGATTTGATTTTTGTGGAGTTGTAGTTTCCGGAGAAGCCGGTCTTCCACTCCTTGTTGATTGTCCAGTCAACAAGACCGCGTGCGCCCCAGCGCTTCATGCCTGTGGAGGGGATGATGCCTTCCTGATAGGAGTTGCTCACGCCGAACGAATAGTTGGCGCGCTCGGTGCGCTGGCTGATGTTGAAGTTGGCGTTCTCAGTGAAACCGGTGTTGAAGAAATCACCCACGTTGTCATAGATTTCGGGGGTAGTCCATCCGTCAAGGCCGGCGAGTTCACGTTTGGGATTGTAATACATTCCGGGGTGACCCTGGCTGTTGCCGCCGTACTTGGGATCGTCTGCAAGGTCGGCGATCTTCGGGCCCCAGGTCATGGAGCTGGAGGGATTGTAAGCATCCACGCCATTACCCTGAGCGTAAACGGTCTGACGCTCAAACTTACGCGATACGCGCTCTGCCGAGAGGTTGGTCGAGATGGTGATCGTCGGGCGGTTAGAATTGAATTTGCCACGTTTGGTAGTGATTACAATCACACCGTTCGATGCACGGATACCGTAGAGAGCCGAAGCAGCCTGACCTTTGAGCACGTTGATGCTCTCGATGTCCTCGGGGTTGATGTCGATGGAGCGGTCGGCGAGGTTGGCGCCCGCTGTGGAGTTGCCTGTGCCATAGTCGGGGGTCGATTCGATCGGCATACCGTCAACCACGTAGAGAGGCTGGTTGTTGCCGTTGAACGAACGGGCGCCGCGGATCACGATCTGGCTTGAAGCACCGGGAGCGCCTGACGACGGACGGATGTCAACGCCGGTGAGCTTACCCTGCATGGCGCTTGCCAGAGAGGTCGTACCGTCGGTGTTGAGGTCCTCTGCCTTGAGGTCCTGCACGGCATAACCGAGTCCCTTGCGCTCTTTCTTCATACCGAATGCCGTGACAACAACCTCATCGAGGGTGTTGTCGGCACTGCTGAGCTTTATCAGCATGGGGGCATCGGTGATTTCGAACTCGCGGGTCACCATTCCCACGTAGCTCACACGAATCGTTTTTACCGAACGGGGAACACGGAGTGTAAACTGGCCATCAGAGTTGGTGATAACACCCGTTGTTCCTGATGCAGGCATCACGGTGGCACCGATCAAAGGCTCGTTGTCGCCTTCGAAGACTACAGTGCCTGTTACCGTGCGCTGGTTCTGGGCTATCGCACACAGAACGAACATCACTGACATAAGTACTAAATACAGTCTTTTCATACCTATTGTGTAAATTAATAATTGGTTTTTGTGGCATTCTGCCACGTATATTGATTACTATGCGTCTATGTGTA
>VSPV01000118.1 GCA_009775605.1 Paramuribaculum sp. | reverse complement strand
AAGGATTGTCGGCAGGAGTGATGCCGCGGCCGGTATAGTCGGTGGCCTCGGCATGCTCTATGATGCCTGTGAACCACAGGTGGGTGGCGCCGAGGTCTTTCAGCGAATTTATTATTTCGGGGGTATAGTCGTTGAATTTGCCGCTGCCGTTTTCGGCCAGGGTTCCGCCCTGACGGCATGTGGCGTTGCGGTTGGTCATCAGACGGGTGAAAATCTGATAGATGACGGGTTTCTGTGTCATATATATGGATAGTTATTTGGAGGGACGGATGTGAATGTAAGCCTGGATACACCCCACGAACACCGCGCCGCCTATTATGTTGCCTATGGTGGCGGGGAGAAGGTTGTCAATGAGAAACGAACCGATGCTCACGCCGGCTCCCTGCATCATTCCGGCGGGGATGAAAAACATGTTGGCTATACAGTGTTCGTAGCCCAGAGCCACGAATGCCATGACGGGGAAAAAGCATCCTGCCATTTTCTCGATAAGCGTATGGCCTGCGAGAGCGAGCCACACGGCCAGACACACGCACCAGTTGGCGCCTATGCCTTTGAGAAGCACCTGACAGAAGGTCATCGACACTTTGGCGCGGGCTATACGGCAGATGGCCTCATCATAGGGAGCGGAGGCTGTGAGCCCCGAGAGATACACGAGGAAGTAGGCAAAAAGCAGCGCGCCTATGAAGTTGCCGAGGTAGACTATGGTCCAGTTTCGTGCGATTTCTTTCCAGCCGAAGCGGCGCTGCATGCATCCGGGAATGAGCAGGGCGTTGTTGCCGGTGAACAGTTCGGCGCCGAGCACCACCACAAGTATCAGGCCTATGGGGAACATCATTCCGCTCAGAAGGCGCTGCAGCGAGGGGTTGGCGGCGGTAGCCTCGGGGAATCCGAAGCCCACTATGACCGAAAGTATTCCTCCGAAGGCTATGAAGCTTCCGGCCATTATGGACTGTGTCCAGAGTCTCCATGCCGGGGCTGCGGCTTTGGCACAGCCTATCTCGAGGGTGGCCTTGGTGATTTCGGCCGGTGTCAGTATTTTCATATATCTCTCTGATTTTGGCGCAAATTTACCCAAAATCCCGCGTTCCGGCAAATCCGCGGCGGCATAATGGAGTGTCGTTCCGGGTATTAAAAACAACAACGCCATGCCGGAAAAGATGTCGGCATGGCGCTGTTCAAACTATTGCTTAGTTACCTATAACGGTAATCAGTCGTTCCAGGTGCAGGATACAAATTCAAATGTGGCAGGTGCGGTTACCTTGTACACCACGGTTGCGGGAAGAGTCTTGCGGTCGGCGGTATAATAATAGAAGTTGATTGTAACTGTCACGTCTATTCCGTCAATGGGCTTCATGTCGGGGTGAAGAATTGCGAGAGCTCCAGGCATCACTTCGGTCTCGAAGCGTTTTTTCATAAGAGCCATGACTTCGTCGTCGCTCATTGAAGCATATCCGGCATAGGCTTCTTTTGCCGAACCGGGCCGCATGTCCACATTGCCCTGGTAGGCCGACGTGCCGCAGTAATATTCGTTGTTGCCGTAGCTTGAGATATAAGCCGCTCCATCAGTCACATTGTCGCGAACCCAGTCAACGCATGTCTGGAAGTACAGTGTGGAGATAGCCACGCCTTTTCCATAAGGCAGCGTGATGACCATCGAGGGGTCGTAGTTCCATTTGCCGTTGGATTTCACGAACTGTGCTGTCTCAGTGACGATGCCGTCGTTGAGAGTACATTCGGTTCCGTTGTAGAGATACTGGTCGCAGCGGGTTGTTGTGGTTTTTGAGCTTGAGTCATAATAGTAGTAAGCCACAAACATTGTATCGTCAGTATCGGCGTAGGGGAAGCGGTTTTTCAGCATTATAGGCATGTAGTTGCTGGGAACGTCGCCGGAGAAGTTGTCATGGCTCTGACCCATTGCCTGATAGTCGGCGTGGGAGAGAATCACGGTTGACGGAGCTGCGGCCCAGTCCGAGCCGTCGAACTTGTAGACAGCGTTCTCATTGACCGAGGGAACAGTTACTACGGCACGGGAAGCAGCGGCGGCGAGAGTGCTGATGGAAGACTCGCCGATTTTGGTTACGATTACGTTCAGAATTTTATTCTTTTTGACATAAGCCATCACATAGCCTTCGAGGCTTACAGTAGCTCCTTCAGTGAGAGCGGCCTTCACGGCATCGGTGGCGCCGTATGCGCTGAGTTTTACATCGGTTCCTTCAAGAACTATGTTAGTATACGTTCCATCTACAACCACCTTGCCGGTGAATTTGGAATAGATCGGTGAGAAAGGAGCTGCGTCTTTTGCTGTGACATCGGCTGCAAACTTGTCAATTTCAGCTCCGGTCCATGTCTTGGCCGCGGGATAAGTTACGGTCTGGGTGCCTTTCACGGTTACATCGGTGTTTCTCTTCACCTGGAATCCATAGTTGTAGGAATCGATGGTAGCGTCGATTGTAACCTGGTCTCCGACTTTGAGGGCGGAGTTATTGGTAGGCAGGTAGGCGAATACAGAGCCGGAGGCGTCCACTACCACCGGACCCTGAGTGGAGACAGCGGCCACGTAGCCGTTGATTTCCACATTGTTGCCTTTGGCAATCGAGCCGAGAACGTTTGAAAGTTCGAAAGCGGGTTCGTCAGGGGTGTTGAACACCGGGTCGGTGCTGGATGTGTTGTAGTTCACAATCACATAGTCATCGGCAACGGCATCGGGGAATTTAGCCTTCAGGATGCCGGGCAGCGATTTTGCGGCTGTATGTGAGGGAGCGAAGGAAAGGGTGTAGTCCTCGTCGCTTTTCCATACGCTCTGGTAGTCGGCCTCGTTGACGGTGTATTTCTCGGCTGCGGCTATGGCTTTGATTTCCTCGGGGAGCGCTGTCGCGGTTCTGTAGGTGATATTCATAGCCGAACCGTTTTCAAGCGTGAAATACTGGAACTTATAGTCGTTGAGCAATCCGGGAATGTAATCGGCGGCGGGAATTTCGTCGGAGAAATAACCCTGGGTGCCTACGGCTGCGAGAGCCTTGGCTTTGTCACTGCCTGCCAAAGCCTTGTTTGCGGAGTTGGCGGCCACAAGTTTGTAGTCGTTGGCGGTGAGTGTATAATCTATGCTTTCTACCTGGGAGGGTTCGGGTTCCTCGAAGCCGGGGAGCTTGTCGTTCCACGAGTTGTCGTCGCACGATGAGAGCGCGAGCGCGAAGCCTCCGAGAAGCAGCAGCTTGTTTATATGTCTTTTCATTGTTGTGTGGTTGGGTGTCGGTTAGAAGTTAACTTTGAGCTTGAGGCTGTAGGTGCGTCCGAATGAGTAGAACAGACGGTTTGCGTTGCGCCATGTGCCTATGTCGCCTGTGGGGGTCTGGCACTGGGTGACGTAGTTGTAGTTGCAGAGGTTGTTCACGTTGCCGTAGATTGTGGCGTCGAGACCTCCGAGTTTGAAGCGGTAGCTTGCACTTACATCAAGTGTGTTGCCCCATGGAATTCTCCAGGGCGTACCGGCCTTGATTATTTCGCCGTTGGTTGTACCTTTGAAGCTGCTGGATGAGATGTAGATGTCGGAGTAGGTGCGGAAGAATGCGGTCCAGTCGGCACTGAGGCGCATTCCCTTGAAGGGACGGAATGTGGCGCCGAATGAGGTTGTGGTCTGGGCCGAACCTCCGACTTTCACGCCTTTCTGGTCGAGGGTGGCATGGAGGTGGTTCTCACCCATGATGCCGTCGGAGGCAATCGTACCATTGAGGCTCGACAGAGGCTGTCCGTTCTGATTGTAGAAATAACCGAGGGCGTTGGAGTCCCACTGCCAGTCTCCGAGGGAGAGCATGGCGTCGAATTCAAACCAGCGTACGGGCTTAACTTTTGCGGAAACCTCGATGCCCATGTGGCGTGCGTCGACACCTGCCATGGAGAAGTAATAGTAATTCGAACCGTCTTTGGCTGTGGCGGGGTCAATCTGGTCGCCTTTCGACATGGTCTTGTCCATCCATTTGGTATAGTAGGCATTGACGTCCACAGCAAGTATCGGTGAATGGTATCCGTAACCGAGTTCGAAAGAGAAGGTCTTCTCGTTGCGCGAGTCGGGGTTAGTGATATTGGATGTCTGGGCGGAAAGGAACACACCGTTGCTGAAGAACGGAGCGCGGCTTATGAAACCGGTGTTGAAGAACACGTTGTTGTGACGGTCAATGTTGTAGTTGGCTCCGCCTTTGATTGTTCCTCCCATGAAGTTCTTTGTTGCCGAACGTGCGTGGGCGGCATCGTAATAATAGAAGTCCTTACGCCAGTAGGTGTTGTTGTTTAAGGCTCCGGCAAGCACAAGGTTGAGTTTCTTGTCGAGGAGGGTGTACTCGCCCTGAGCATATATGCCTTCCTGTGCGGTGAATCCGTCATAATTGCGGTTTACGATATCGCCTACCTGAAGTTTTGCGTAAACCCAGTCGGTCATTGTGTTATTGTGGGTCGCGTTGTTGTAGGGCTGTACTTTCTTGCGGTTGGTGTCGTCAATATAATATTCACCGCCGAAGAGGTCCTGGATTTCGGTCTTGTGATGGCCGATATAGTAGCGGAAGTCGATACCGGCCGTGAGCTTGATTTTGTCGCCGTTGCGCATGTCGAAATCGCGTTTGTACGACGATATGAGGCCGTAAGTCTCATGGCTGTTTTCTTTGAATACAAGTGCCATGTTGGAGCCTGTGGTGGATTTGGCGTTCATTTCCTCGATTGCGTCGTAGTCGAAGTAGCCTTCGGGGGTGCGCCAGTCGGTGGTGAGGGTTCCTTCGTTGGAGTTTGTGCCATACCACGAGTAGGTCTGCTGCTTTCCGTCGGGGCCGTAGGTGGTGCGTGTTATGCCGTCGCGGCCGCCGCCTGATGTGATGGATGCGTAGATTGAGGAAGAGAGCGACGATTTGTCGTCAATCTGCCAGATGTGGTTGATTGCCAGCTGCGGTTTGTGGTATTTGTTGCGCTGATAGTTATAGGGCTGCCCGTTATAGTAGCCAAAGGTGGGATTGTAACGGTAGGGCGATTCCCCTTTCATATAGTTGCGTACACCCTGCCATCCGAGAATGGACAGACCGTTGTTGTAATTGCGGTTGTAGTGCCACTGGGGTGAGCCGAAGCCTGTGAAGCCTACCTGATGGCGGTCGTTGATGCGCTTGGTTACATTGACAAACCAGTTGTAGGCGTCGCGGTCAGTTCCCTGAATATAGCCTTCGCCGTATTTGCGGCTTCCGAGCACTGTCACGGCCCAGCCGTTTTTCATCATGCCGGTAGACAGTTTGATGCCATACTGGGTAAGGCCGTCGTTACCCATTCCGTACCATACGGATCCGCCTTTCTCAACGTCGATGGTGCGTGTGGTGATATTGATAGTACCGCCGATTGAAGGGGTGGAAAGCATGGTTGCGCCGAGACCGCGCTGGGTCTGGATTGAGGAGGTGACCTCGGAGAGGCCGGCCCAGTTGCTCATGTAGACGCCGCCCCATTCCTGGTCGTTGACGGGTATACCGTTTACTAACATTGCCACATTTTCGCTTTCGAAGCCGCGAACGCGTGTCTTGGCGTCGCCCCAGCCGCCGCCTTCGCTGCGGGTGTAGACACCGGGAGTGGTCTTGAGCACCTCAAGAAGCTCCTGGTTACCGAGCTTGAATTCGAGTTCCTGGGCGTTGATGGTCGAGAGGGCCACGGGGGTCTCACGGGTTTTGCCCACCGACTGTGTGATCACCACGTCATTGAGCATGAGCGCCTCGGTCTCCATGGTGATGGTGCCGAGGTTGGCTGCGGGAGTAAGATCCACGGGCTTGTAGCCCACGAATGTAATCTGGATGGTCTTGGTGCCGGCGGGGACGGTGAGTTTGAAGGCTCCGTCGATGTTGGTGGCTGTGGAGGCTTTTGTGCCTACTGCCTTAACTGTGGCGCCGATGAGCGGTTCGTTCTGCTCGTCGACAACCGTGCCGGTGCAGGTGATGTCGGGCGCTGCGAAAGCTGCCGAGCAAATCAACCAGACAGCTGTTGCTAAGAGAATGAGTCTCTTCATAATTGAAATGCAGGTTGTTAATTGATATGATTGGATTAAAAATAAGCTGTATTGCCTCCCGGGGGAGTGATGGGGCGGTGCTCACGCACCAGCACATGCAAAATTAGAAATTATTTTTAACACTAAGGGCCTGCAATTGTTAAATATTGATTAAGCTAATGGTTAAAATGAGGGAGTGGAAGTGCCGGGTTGTTTCGGGGAGGCGGTCAGTCCAGCCGCAGTTTCATCAGTGGGGTGGCGTCGAAGCGTGGAAGAGCCATGAGCTGCACCCGGCAGCCGCGTGCCTGCAGGGAACCGGAAGCGTCGCCCACGGCCTCTATCCCGGCGTCGAGCAAGGCGGTGCGCACGCACTGCAGCGCTATGGCCGGGAGGTTGTTGTCGTGGCTGAGGTGGCACAGAAACACGTTGCGCAGCGGGCCGGAGGCAAGCGAGGCCACGAATGAGGCGGTCACGGTGTTGTCAAGGTGGCCGGTGTCGGCTGCGATGCGCGCTTTGAGATACATGGGATAGGGGCCTGTGCGGAGCATCTCGGCATCGTAGTTGCTTTCTATCATTATGTGGTGGGCCTGGCGCATGTAATGTTCCACCCGGTCGGTGATGCAGCCAAGGTCGGTGGCCACGGCGAAGCGGTGGTCACCGCATGTGATGAAGAAGCCGGCGTTGTCGCTGCCGTCGTGGCTCACTTCGAAGGGCGTTATCTCGAAGTTGCCGACCTTGAAGGGAAATTCCTTGTAGACGGGACGGTGGTAGTCCTTGATTCGGCGCGATATGCTGTGGCGGCGCAGGAGGCCCTGGAGAACGCGGGGGGTGCAGTACACGCCGATGTGCTGGTATTTACGCACGAGCGTGTAGACATAGCGCACGTGGTCGCTGTGGTCGTGTGTGAGGCAGATTCCTTTCACGTTGTCCATGGAGAGGCCGTTTTTTTTCAGGGCCGTCTTCACTTTGTCGGGTTCAACTCCCGCGTCGATCAGTATGCCGCTCTCTGAGTCGCCTATGTAGGCGCAGTTTCCGCTGCTGCCGCTGCCGAAGCTTATGAACGATAGGGCCGCGGCGGGGCGCAGGGCTGTGGTGTCCAGTTCCATGTCGGCGGCTGCCGCGCTGCTTTCATTCTGCCTTTTTTTCACCTCCACCACGAAATCGCGTATTGAAGGGTGTGCCTCTGGGCTCTCCGGCTCCAGTCCCGGAATGCGGAACGGCGACGAAGGAGAGTCGAAAAGGCTCGGCTGGTGGATGTTGGGGCGGTATTTGATTTTTTTTGACATGGGGAGTTAGCTGAAAAGAAGGAATACGGTGGGACGGCGGTCGTAATCGTAGCGTGCGGTCGCCCACCGGCGCAGCGGCATGGTTGTGATTTTTTCATCGGGGCCCGTGAGGTCGGAGGCCACGCAGAGCAGCATTTCAGCCGGCATGCGGCGGCACAGCTCGGCTATGAGCTTGTTGTTGCGGTAGGGGGTCTCGATGAAAATCTGGGTCTGGCGGCGGTGCATTATGTCGCGCTGCATGTCGCTGAATGCGCGGGCCCGTTTCGAGGCCTCGAACGGCAGATAGCCCAGAAAGGCAAACGACTGTCCGTTGAATCCTGAGCCCATCAGGGCAAGGAGCAGGCTCGACGGCCCCACAAGTGGCACCACGCGCATGCCGCGTCGCTGCGCCTCGGCCACGGCAAGGGCGCCGGGATCGGCCACCGCCGGGCATCCGGCTTCCGACATCACGCCCACGGCCTCTCCGGCCTCTATCGGGGAGAGCATGGCGGGAACCTCGCTTTCAGGCGTGTGCTCGCTCAGTTCGGTGAAGGTGATGGAGTCAATGTCTATGGCGGGGTCGGCAGCCTTGAGAAAGCGGCGCGCCGTGCGCACGTTCTCCACAATGAAATGTTTTATCCGGCGCGCGGTCTCTATGTTTTCCTGCGGCATCACAGCTGCAAGGGGAGCTGAGCTGATATTTACGGGAATGAGTTAAAGGGCTGCCTGAAGTGCGGTTGATGAC
>VSPV01000117.1 GCA_009775605.1 Paramuribaculum sp. | reverse complement strand
CTCTAATTTAATTCAACCAACAGGTAACCATGTATCATATAATTGCGTGTGTCGACAATCTTTCGTGCTTTAGTAATTGGAATTTCGGGAACAATTTTTAATAATTTATTTGTAGCTTCACCAATGATAGATATGTTCATCTGTATCGCACGTTGCATCATCGGAGTCTCGCAGTAGACATCAAATCTGCGAGGAAAAGTAGCAAAATATGACTCAACCTGTGTAATTGAATCTAAAATATCATTTAGATATTTTTCCACCAATCTCTCAGCCATAAATCAATTTGCGTTTTTCGTCCAGCTCTTCACGGAAATAACGGTTGCGGACAGCACTGTCTTCAGTTAGGTCTACATTGCGTCCGAATAAGTCTTCAAGAGCATACTGAAAATCGAAAAAGTTGTCGGCATAATCAAGTAGACTGATCTTGCTTTTGTCAAAATCAACACACAGGTCGACATCGCTTTCGTCGTTGAATCGGTCTGTGAGGATAGAACCGAATACCCAAAGCTTGCGAACGTGAAAACGTTTGCAGAGCTCAATGATTTTGTGGATGTTTATTTCGACAAGGTGCATATATTGTTTCGCTTTTATCCGGTTTATTCAGCGTAAATATACAAATAAAACATTAATTGCTAAATGGTTGTTGCGGTATTTTGATAAAGTTAGGTTGACATCATGTGCCGATTTTGTTCCGGCTTAAAAAGAAAAGTGAGCGCAACTTGTTGTATTGCACTCACTTGCTTTTAACTCGTCGGGGTGAGAAGACTCGAACTTCCGACCTCCACGTCCCGAACGTGGCGCGCTGCCAACTGTGCTACACCCCGAGCTTTGCGGCCACAAAGGTAAGACTATTTTTTCAAATATGCTACTGTTGGCGGGAATATTTTGAAGTGCGCCGGGCTGTTTGTGCCGGCTGCACGGCCATGCGTACGGAATCACGGTTTGTGCCGCGGAATCGGCGGCGGAGGTAAAGGCGGTCTATTGCCGCTCCGATTCCCACGGCCAGTATCAGTGCGGCTGCCATGTAGATCCATGCTATTGCCGTGGGAGGAATGATGTTCAGAGTCATAGGAGTACTTGTGTGGGAGGAATTTGACTTTCTTTTTCTTATAAAACAATCCGAATCCGCTGCGGTTCAGTCTGTCGCGAAGAATCAGATGCCACAAAAGAAATGGCGGCATGTCAATTCCGACATACCGCCTGTTTCTTTTGTAGTGGATTGCGTGTTTATTTAGCCACGCGTTCGAGCCATTTCACCATGCCGAACATCACTCCCATGGAGATGAAGCATACGCCCATGAACACGGCCCAGGCTACCCAGATGGGGCAGGCGTTGTAGATGAGCGGACCAATCCAAAGCAGGAGGTTGCCCACGGCGGTGGCGCCGAGCCAGAGGCCCTGGCAGAGCCCCTGCATGTCGCGCGGAGCTACTTTCGATACGAACGAAAGGCCCAGGGGCGAGATGAAGAGCTCGGCAACGGTCAGGAAGAAGTAGAGCACTATGAGCACCCAGGGTCCCGACATAACGCCGCCTTCAGTACGGAATTCGGTGGCTGAGGGATAACCCATCACGAGCGAGTAGATCATCAGGAATAGGTAGGCGATGCCTGCCAGACCCATGCCGATGGCGATTTTGCGCGGTGTGGAAATTTCCTTGCCGCGGCGCGCCAGCGAAGCGAAAATCACAATGATGACGGGGGTGAGCACAATCACGAAGAAGGGATTGAGAGCCTGCCAGATTTCGGGAGCGATAGTGTCGCTGATCACGAAGTCGCGGGCAAAGAGCGACAGCGAGGTGCCGTTCTGGTGGAACGAGAACCAGAAGAAGATTGCAATGCCGAGCACTGCGAAGAGAGCATACATGCGCTGTTTGATTTCCTTTGCCATGGCTGCTTTTTCCTCGGCGGTGTAGCTCACGGTCTCGCTCTTTTCCTTCTTGGCGGGAGAGGGGAGGCCCTTCTTGGTGAAGAGGAATATGGCGAGTGAAAGGAGCATGGCGGCCACGGATGCTATGAACGAGTAATGGATGCCGGTGTTGAACACGTCGAGATACTCGGTGCAGAATGCCGAGATGTTGCCGGCGGCATCTCCGCCCACCTGGGTGATGAGGGCATAGAGGTTGTCGGCGTTCTGCTGGTTCATGTTGTCGGTCACGCTCAGGTATTCATGGCAGAGAGCGGGGAGCTTGGCATTATAGGCAAGATTGTGGACGCCGAGCCACCAGGAACGGAGCATGGGAGCCACGAAAGGAGCTACAACGCCACCGATGTTGATGAACACGTAGAAAATCTGGAATCCGGAGTCGCGTTTGGAAGCCCAGCGCGGATTGTCGTAGAGCTGGCCCACGATGGCCTGGAGGTTGCCCTTGAACAGACCGTTGCCGAACGCGATGAGGAAGAGCGCGCAGCATGTGAGGGTGAGCAGCCAGGTGGTGTTTTCGGCTGTGGCGAGAATAGGCACTGCAAGCACTATGTAGCCCAGGGTCATTACTATCAGACCGCTGATGATGGTGCCTTTGTAGTTCTGTGTCTTGTCGGCTATGATACCGCCCACGAGGCTCAGAACGTAGATTCCGGCATAGAAGAATGAATAGACCAGTGTGCTCGTTTCTTCCGACAGTCCGAACTTGGAGCAAAGGAACAGCACGAGCACCGCATTCATGATGTAGTAGCCGAAGCGTTCGCCCATGTTGGAGAGGGCGGCGGGAATTAGGCCTTTAGGTTGATTGAACATGATAAGATTGGTGAATGTGGTGGATATGATTGGTTAATAATTTTTCATGGGGTTCAGGCCCCGGTGGCATTCTCGTCCTTTATCTTGAACGCGAGCGCATACAGGCGCATCTGCTTCAGCATGGCAAGGAGTCCGTTGCTGCGGGTGGGCGAGAGGTTCTCGGCCAGCCCTATCCGGTCAATGAAATAGAGGTTTGCCGATGTGATTTCCTCAGGCGTGTGGCCGTTGAGCACCTTTATGAGCAACGCTATGATGCCTTTTACGATTATGGCGTCGGAGTCGGCCGTATAGTAGACTTTGCCGTCTTCTTCGCGGGCATAGAGCCATACGCGGCTCTGGCAGCCTTCTATCAGGTAGTCGGGAGTCTTGTATTTGGGGTCGATGGGAGGAAGGGTATTGCCGAGATCGATAATCATGGCATAACGGTCCATCCAGTCATCAACTTCAGAGAATTCTTCTATTATTTCGTCCTGTATCTGGTCTATTGTCATGGTTTGAAAGTTGAATGTCTGACAAATTTAGTCAAAATCCCCGGGGATTCCGCGGAGAAAGCCATAAAAACGTTGCAGGCAATATAAAAAAGGGCGCGGCCCCGGACGGAAAGTTCCGCGCCAGTGGGCCGCGCCACATTCTGCTGTTTATTTATTTCGGGCAATTTCCTTGCTTACGGAAAATTAGTGTCATGCCTTCTTCGAGGCCAGGAACGCTGTGTGGTATTCATCGAGAATCTTGCGGATGGCTGTGCCTATCTTCAGGTAGGCGTCATCGTTGAGGTTGGCAAGCGACGCGCGCACCGACCATGCCGGCCCGTCGAAACCGTCGCCGTTCAGGAGCACTATCGCCGTCTCGTTGGCAAGACGTATCACCACGTCGAGAGGCTCGTAGTTGTCGGTGAGATACTTTGCGAATTCGTCGCCGTAGAATTTCTTTGCCCATACCATCAGGTCGATTTCGCTGTAATAGCCGGCGCGGTTGGGGTCGGGAATCAGCGTGAAGCCGGTGGTGCTCCAGAGGTCGTTGAGGCGGCGATGGATCATGGAAATCAGTCGGGGCTGGAGTTCCTGGTTGTGGAGATAGCCGAAGGCCGAGAAAAGCGCGAGCTGGATCTGCTGCGGGCATGAGAGACCTGCGGTGTGGTTGAGGCCCACAAGGCGCGAATCGGCCACCAGACGGTCTATAAATTTTATCTTCTCTGGCTCAAGCGCGAGCGACTCGTAACGCTTGTTGAGCGCGGCTTTCTTGTCGGCCGGAAGAGCCGCAATCCGGTCGTCGAAAACGTTCTTGTCGCTGCGCAGGGCCATTGCTGCCACGCGCCAGCCGGTGGCACCGAAGTATTTAGAGAATGAATAGAGGCAGAGGGTATTGTAGGGAAGCACATACATCAGCGAGCGGAAGCCCTCGATGAACGTTCCGTACACATCGTCGGTGATTATCATCAGGTTGGGGTTGTCCTTCTTCACGATGTCCACGAACTCTTCGAGGACCTCGGGAGCGAGGCATACGCTCGGCGGGTTTGAGGGATTGGTGATGCACACGGCTTTTACCGACGGGTCACGGAGTTTGTCGAGCTCCTCTTTGGGATACTGCCAGTCGTGGTAACCGTCCTTCTCGACCTTGTTGGCCGATACGTTGACTATCTCAAGCCCGAACTGTGCGAGCTGCGGTATCTCAAGGTAGGGAGTGAAGCAGGGGGTGAGGAGGGCGAGTTTGTCGCCTTCGTTGAGAAGGAAGTTCTGCTTGAGCGATTCGAAGGCGTAGCACATTCCAGCCGTGGAGCCCTCGGTGGGGAAAAGGTCATACACGGTTGGGTCGTCCTTGCCGCCCATAGCCCAGCGGATATAGTCGCGGGCCATGATTTCTGTGTATTTGAGCGCGCGGGGAGGCGTGGGGTAGTGGTCGCCCAGAATGCCGTCGACCATCTCGAACACGAAATCATCGGGATCCACATTGTGGGTCTTCACCATATAATCGTAGTAGTGGCGCAGCACTTCGGCTCCGTCGTTGTCCTTATGGGCCTCGATGAAGTCCAGATAACGTTTGGCGCAGCCGTCCTGTGTGGGAGAGGCCACGATTCCCAGGGGAGCGTCGTAGACCTTGCGCTCGGCCTCGCTTGCGGCGAAAAGACCAAGCAGGAAGAATGCCTTGCGGGGGCGTGAAAGAAGCCAGTTGGGGTTGCCGCGGCCGGCATTAAGAAACGTTGCAGTTGAACGCTGTGCGTCCTTTTCTGCGAGGCTTATGAGAGTACCCTTGATTTCAAACGGGCTCAATTTCTCAAGGTCTTTTTCGTAGGTGCGGTTTTCAGGATTTTTTGGAATTTCCATGATTAGTCAGTGATTATGTAGATTAGAGATAATTATGTCAGATAAACATCAGAACCATTGCCACGCCCATGAGGATGAGCAGAGTGTTGCCAATGGCATAGGTAATGGTATAGCCGAGAGCCGGCACGGAGCTTCCCAGCGAAGCGGTGATGGCACCGAGGGCCGCGGTGGTTGTGCGACTTCCCGCGCAGCATCCCAGATTGATTGCCGGATGGAATTTGAACACCTTTGCACCGAGCCACATCGCTAAGAGCAGCGGCACCGTGGTGGCTATTATACCCATCACGAAGAACATCCAGCCCACCTGTTCCAGACCGGAGATGAACGTGGGGCCGCTCTGTATGCCTATCACGGCAATGAACATATTGAGGCCGAGGTTCTGCATGAGCCAGAGCGAGGATGTGGGAATGAAGCCTACAGATGGGTGGCGTGTGCGCAGCCATCCGAAGAATAGGCCGGCGATAAGGGCGCCTCCCGATGTTGAGAGACTCACGGGGATGTTATGAATATCGAGGGTGAGAGCGCCTACGAGAGCGCCTATCACTATGGCAAGCGAAACATACACGAGGTCGGTGACCGAAGTCGGTTTTTCTTCCACACCGATCTGTGGCACGGCCGCTCCAACTTCCTGCGGAAGACCTTCTATCACGAGCATGTCGCCCTGCATGAGTTCGGTCTTGGCGAGCACAGGGATGGAAAGGCCGCCCTGACGGGTGATAGAAGCTATCATCACTCCATACATGAACGGTTTGGCGCGCAACTGGTCCACGGTCAGACCGGCAACTTTCTTGGTTACCATAACATTGGTCTTCTCCACATTGAAGGTGAGCAGCTTCGGGTCGTCTACTTCGGGACCGATCCAGCTTTCGTCCTGGACTATGTATTCGTGGCGTCCTGACAGCACTATCTCGTCGCCTTTGGCTATTGTTACGGCCGGTGACGGGTCCACCACAGAGCCGTCGGCCTTGCGCACGCGCTCCACAAACAGCCGTCGGCCGAGGTTTGCGAAATGCTGTTCAACCTGTGCGATGGTCAGGGCACCGGCGAAATGATCCGAGTCAACCTTATAGGCGCGGAAGTTGATGGGGCGGTTGCCGTCGATGAATGCGGGGTCGCTCGAAAGTGTGGAGTGGTTGAGTTCCTGCTCGTAGTCCTTGGTCTGCTGGCGCACTTTCTTCAGGCCGCCGAGCATCATCGGGCCGAGGCTGCCGAGAATATATGCCGAACCGATTGTGCCGAACACATAGGTGACGGCGTATCCTACAGGAATGAGGTCTATCCATGCTTTTTTGGTGGCTGCATCTACGTCGGGCAGGCTGCTTATGGTGTCGGTGCCTACGCCTATCACGGCCGAGATGGTCTGTGCACCCGAGAAGAGACCTGTGGCCATTGCGGGGTTATAATTCATGATTTTGGCGCATCCCCATGTGACCACGAGACACAGCACGCAGACCACAACGGCGAAAATCACCTGCTTTATGCCCTGTCCACGTATTGCTGCAACGAACTGCGGACCGCATTTATAACCTATGGCGAAAAGGAAGATGAGGAAAAACAGGGATTTGAGCGGTGTACCTATGACAATAGGTTGTCCGGCAAGCTTATTGACGAAATAGCCTATTACCACACCCACCAGAAGCACCGACGTCACGGTGCCGAGAGCAAAGGTTTTGTACTTGAATTTTCCCAGATAAAATCCCAGTCCGATAGTAAGAAATATCGGAATTGAGGGATATTTTATCAGTGTGTCCATTAGCCAGTGTAACATAGGAACTGAAAATAAAAGGTTGTGTGTAAATTTGTTGTTTAGCCAAACGGAAGAGTCGGCGAGGATACAAATTTACAACGACAGACCGGCGCCTATTGTTCACAAGCTTTCATGGCGTCGCCCGGCGCGGGCTAATGGGATGTCAGGGGCTTAATGCGGTAGGATTCCGATAAGGGACGATAGACTATTTTGCCGCTTTTTTCTCGAAATGCTGGTAGTCTTTCACCGTTTTCCAATCGCCTCCCCATATGAATCCGCGGGAGGTGAAAAGCCGGTGGCAGAGGTCGCCTTTGGTCAGCCGGTAGGGCGACGGTTTGGAGCGGTCGGCGTAAGGAGCGGCAGCCGCCGGTTCAACCACCGGGGATTTAGAGTTAAGACGGCGTACGTAAGGATTGTAAAACGGATTGATGTCTATTGCCAGTCCTCGGCTGTGGTAGGAAAGCTTCCGTGTGCCCGATACATAGCGGAAGTTGAAGGCCGAGGAGTTGTTGGCGGTCATGGATGCTTGGTCGTCGGCCCTGTAGTTGTCTATCAGGGTCATGCGCTCTATGGGATAGCCGGCGTTGAAAAGCTCGCGGAAAATCTCGAGCAGGTCACCGCTAATCTCTTTATTGCAGATTATCTCGCCAAGTAGTATACGGCCTTCGGCATCGGTATGGAGCACTTTCAGATAACGGAGGTCGGAAAGCGGAGTGGTGCAACCGTCGGCGAATGATTTCCCTTTGATGCGGGCGAATATTTCCGGAGTTATCTCCGACTCCGTGAAACAACGGTCAATCCCGAATTTCTCCACCGTTGCGGCACTCACCTGCGTCCCGGCATTCCAGTTGCGTAATGCCGTCATCTCGCTTTCGCCGCTCCGGGCAACGCTGCATAAAGCGCCGATTACCACGGCACAGAAAATAATCAGTCGTTTCATAATGCTCTAAATTTTTCCGCCCGCGAAGTTACTCAAATCCCCCCGCTTCCCGAAAAATGTTTTATTCAAAACAAAGTCTTTCTATTGAAACGTAATGTATTTTATTGAGAAAACTCATAAATTATATAGTATGGAGAGTGTTGTATCGTCGCCATCCTCCAATAATGTTAAATTTTAATGTGTTTAATCTAAATTATTACTAAATTCGAATTCTAATTTAATCCTGTATTTCAATGGCAAAAATCACAGTTCAGAATACTAATATAATTTAAGTTTAGCAAGTATGTAATTTCAGAGA
>VSPV01000116.1 GCA_009775605.1 Paramuribaculum sp. | reverse complement strand
GCAATATGTCAATTTCGTTAATCATCATCCGATTGGGCGGATAAAATATTCTCTAATTTAATTCAACCAACAGGTATTTGTATTTACATTTCGCCCGATCATGGGGTCTTTTCGGCCCCACTGATAAAAGGTGCAGGTCCCGTAGTCGCCGTCTTCATGTTCTTCCTGGGTCAGTACTATTTCCTGCGTGGCGTTACTTTCCTGTTGGGTATAGACTATTTTTACACTCCGTTCATCATATTTTCTTATGCCGTCGTGGAACCATCCCAGAAGCACCGGAAGTATCTTTCTGTTGGCAATAGCCAACGTTTCATCGGCCATGTCGGTAATCCATATATGCCAGCTCCAGACCACTTCATTCCCTTTTTTCAGTAATATCAATGCGTTGCCCGATGAGATATTGGTTTTATTCACATTGAAAAGGATATGGGGAATTCCCGACTGCGAGGCTCCGTTTACAGTCAAGGTATAGTCTTGGGTATTAGGCTGTCACCCCAATTATATTTCATAGCTTCCCAAAATACAGCCTTATAGATTGGAATTGTTGGATTGTAAGAAACAAATTAGAAACAAAAATGATTTTTATTTGTAAGTGTGATTTTGTATGAGTTCTGAAGGGCGTTTTTGCTAAATATTGCTTTTAATGCACATGTGAATCGAAGAGGAACAAAAAGTTTGAGCAAATTTCATCTTTAAGTGAAATATTCGTCGTACCTTTGCGTTACAATATCAAACGCAATATACTTTTCCCATGAGCGAAGTGGAATTATACCTTATCCAGGACGGTGAGAACTGCACAATCTATACTTTGCAGTTTCTCCGTGATGTCGAATCTGAGTTTGAGAAATTTGTCGCCAAATTCAGGGAGGACGCGGAGTACAGCGAGGATTTTTCGCGTATCGCCGCATTTATCAAACGTATTACCAAGACGGGAGCGTTGGAACGATACTTCCGTCCGGAGGGCAGAATGAATGATTCAGTTGTCGCGCTGCCTGTGACATCTTCAAAATTGCGTCTTTACTGTCTGCGCCTGTCAGACAGAATACTTGTGTTGGGCAATGGCGGAGTGAAGACATCGCAACGATATGAAGACGACAACCTGCTGAACGGTTATGTAATGACCTTGCAAAAATTCGAGAAACTGCTCAGCCAGGAAGTTGCCAACGGCAATGTGAATATAACTGAATCGACCATAGAAACCGATAATGTTTTTGAGTTATGAAGCGTACATCCAAAACACTTGAAGAAATGCTCGGCCCGATTCCGGCAAACGTTCAGGCAGAGGTCGACCTCTCTTTTGAAATATCCGACCGTATTGATGCCCTCATGCGGCAACGTGGCTTATCGAAGAAACAGTTTGCCGATGCACTCGGACGTCGTCCGAGCGAAATCACAAAATGGCTGAGCGGTCAACACAATTTCACCATCGCTACTCTCGCTATGCTTTCATCCTTCTTCGGACAACCGATTATTACGGTCGGTTAAAATCGTTAACGAATAATATTATGGCAAGCAAGGCAATTAAATTTTTGGAGGAACATCAGAGTGAAACTCTTCGCGGTTTGCAGAGGAAGCCGCATGGCGAAAGGAAAATGCAAGTTGGCTACGCTGGTCGCGTCAGCTTGCCGTAACCCTTATAGGCTATATGCAGGACAACGGCCTCAAGAGAGCCGACCTCGCTGCTCGCCTCAGCGTGAGTCCGCAATATGTGAGCAAACTCCTTTCAGGCACCGAAAACCTCAGTTTCAAGAGTGTAGCCAATATTGAGGATAAGCTCGGCATTTCCTGTTTTGCACCGGCATAATGGTTGTATAATTGTTTTGAAAATGAATCAAGCTGGTATAATAGAGTCCTTAATACGAGTATTGACCTTTTGAATCCCCGCGAGGGTGCGCCGCCTCCTGTCATCTTCTTTTTGCAGGCGTATCTCGCCGGCAACGCTGTCCCATTCGTCATGGGCGATTTTGTATCCCGCGGCTATTTGTCGCGAGGACCGCCCCTGTATTATGAGATAATAGAGAGACCCTTCTTTTTCCATGAGGGACGACGCCCTGAATTTTAGTTTTACAGTAGCCATATCATTTTATGTTAAAAAGGGAATCGGTGAGAAAGCATTATATTTGCGGGAGAAATATAAAAGATCCGTTTCTAACGCTAAAAATGATATGGAAAAAGGTGTGAAATCTGAGAGGCTGCTGTCGGTGGACATTATGCGTGGCATTACTGTGGCTGGAATGATACTGGTGAATAATCCGGGTTCATGGGGCCATGTGTATGCTCCGCTGAGGCATGCGGTGTGGAACGGTCTGACGCCGACCGACCTTGTGTTCCCGTTCTTTATGTTTATAATGGGTGTGTCGATGTGTCTTTCGATGAGCAAGAAGGGATTCAAGGCCGATGGAAAGGCTGTGCTGAAGATGCTGAAACGTTTTGTGCTGATATTTCTTATAGGTGTGGCTCTGGGCTGGCTCGGAACGTTCTGTGGCCGGCTCGCATGGGGACCGGCCGAGGGTGAGCAGCTGCCTTTATGGGCCAGGATAATCAATGCCGCCAACAGTTTTGACACGATAAGGATTCTCGGGGTGCTCCCTCGTCTTGCGTTGTGCTATCTGTTCGGGTCGATTATAGTGATGGCTTTCCGGCCTAAAACCGTGGTATGGATTTCGGCGGGGCTTCTGGCGGTCTATTCGGTGATACTGATTTTCGGCAACGGATATGAGTTCAGCGAGAGTAATGTACTGTATGTGGTTGACCATTATGTGCTGGGCGAGAAGCACCTTTACCGTGACAGCGTAGACGGCGTGACGCTTGCCTTCGATCCCGAGGGGCTGTTGGGCACGCTGCCCTCTGTTGCTCATGTACTCATAGGTTTCTGCTGCGGACTGCTGCTGATAAAGAAGGACGACAAGAAGACGAAGGCTCTCAATCTGTTTACCGTTGGATCGTTGCTGGCCATAGCGGGATTCCTGCTGAGCTACGGGTTGCCACTGAACAAGAAGATATGGTCGCCCACGTTTGTTCTGACCACATGCGGCATGGCCTCGTGTGTGCTTGCACTGCTGACTGTGAGCATCGACATACGCGGTCACAGAAAAGGCTGGTGGCCGGCAGAGGTGTTCGGCGTAAATCCGCTGGCGCTGTATGTGTTGAGCGATGTGCTTGCGATACTGTTCGGTACGGTGAAAATCGGAGGCAGTACAATAGGCGGCTCAGTCTATGAGGGGCTGTGCGCGATTATACCGTCGCCTCATGCGGCGTCTCTGGCATTCGCATTGCTCTTTGTGGCGCTGAACTGGGCCGTAGGCTACGTGCTTTACAAGCGGAAAATCTATATAAAGCTGTGAGACGGAGAGGGCGCGTTTTTATGCGTTTTCAATCACTGCCGTGCGGTTGCGCTTGATTTTCACAGGAAGATTCTCGAGTTTCTCCATCACTTTACGGGCCGCTTTTACGGGGCCTTCGGGGTCGATGTTGCGCACGGCCTCCGTTTCGGCAAGCGATGCCGCGTAATTGTGGCGATACTCGGTGTTGAGCTTTCGCCAGTTCACCTCGCTGTAAGGTTCGGCCATGGTGCGGTCGAGGGGGAGAACGCCCTGAAGCATCATCACGGCAATGACGGGGTAGCCCGGGTAACCGCGCCAGTAAGAAGCGTTGTCGTTGCTTGAATATTCGCGGCGGTCGGCATCCCACTGTATGGTGTAGGTCTGGGTTCCGTCGCTTGATCGGACGGTCGCGGTGCGCGCGGCTTCATCCAGATTCACGCGTCCGTCGGCAATCGCTGTCCATGCCTCATATACTTTCTCTTCAGGAGGTAGCTTTTCCATATTGAAATATTTTGTTCTTCCTTAAAACAATCCCGCGGGTGGTTTTGTCGGAGGGAATCGTAAAAAATTCTCTTGCCCACAACGCCAAATAATATTATCTTTGCTTCCAAACATTCCCGGCCGATGACAATGAAGGAAGACATAGAGAGCGCGCTCGCCGTGTTACGCGGCGGAGGCGTGATTCTTTATCCCACCGACACGGTGTGGGGGATAGGGTGTGACGCCACTTCGAGCGAGGCCGTAAGGAAGGTGTTTGAGATCAAACACAGGCCCGAATCGAAAGCACTTATATCGCTGGTAGGCTCCGAGGAGATGCTTGAGAGAGCCATAGGACGTGAAGTGCCGGAAAGTGTGGCGGATTTTATCCGTAAGGCACCCCGGCCCGTGACTGTGGTTTACGATGACGTGAAAGGTCTCGCACCCGAACTGCTTGCCTCTGACGGAAGCGCGGGAATCAGGCTCACAGGCGAGGAGTATTCGTCGCAGCTGTGCCTTGCGCTGGGACGACCTCTCGTTTCCACCTCAGCCAATATAAGCGGAACGCCCGCTCCGGCAATATTCAGCGAGATTCCGCAGGAGATTATCGCAGCCGTTGACTATGTGGCCCGCTGGCGGCGCGAGGATACCGGCCGCGTTCTCCCTTCGATGGTGGTAAAGGCCTCAGGCGACACCATTACCATACTCCGGCCCTGACTCTCTCTGGCGCCAAACATTCATTTATTTACAAATGACACAGAAACTGCATAATATAACCAATGCCATACACGAGGGATTCCTCGGGGCGCTCCTGTGGCGCGAGAAGCATGTGAAGGAGCGTACCTTTGTGGTGATTCTGGCGCTGATAGTAGGCCTTTTCGGCGGTTTCGCCGCCCTGATACTGAAGGGACTGATACATCTGATATCGGCCACGCTCACGTCGTATCTCACCGTGGACAGCGGCAACATTCTCTTCTTCATATATCCGGCGCTGGGCATACTGGTAACGGTGCTTTTCGTGAAATACGTGGTGCGACACAACATATCGCATGGTGTGACGCGTGTGCTCTATGCCATATCCCAGAACAAAAGCCGTCTGAAACGCCACAATATGTATTCGTCGATGATAGCCAGTTCCATCACCATCGGATTCGGCGGCTCGGTGGGAGCCGAGGGCCCTATAGTCTACACCGGAGCTGCCATAGGCTCCACAATAGGGCAGATGTTCAGGATGTCGCCACGAGTGCTCATGATCATGGTGGGCTGCGGGGCCGCTGCCGGAATTGCCGGCATATTCAAGGCTCCGATAGCGGGAATGCTTTTCACCATAGAGGTGCTGATGGTAGACCTTACCAGCGTGTCGATAATGCCGCTGCTTATCTCGTCGATTACCGGAGCGGTGGTGGCCTACGTGTTCACTGGTTACGACGCCGAATTCTATTTCCTCCAGAGCGAAGTGTTCGTGACCTCCAGAATTCCTTACGTGGTGCTGCTCGGCGTGTTCTGCGGACTTGTGTCGCTCTACTTCACGCGCGTTATGAATATGATGGAGAACTTTTTCGGGCGCATGAAAAACATCTGGCTCAAAATGCTCATAGGATGTGGCATACTTTCGTGTCTGATATTCCTTTTCCCGCCGCTCTACGGTGAGGGCTATGGTGCCATCATATCACTTCTGAGCGGCAATACGGCCGCCATAATGGACGGCTCGCTGTTCTATTCCGACCGTGAGACCGTATGGGTGATATCGGTGTTCATAGGCATGATTATCCTCACAAAGGTTATCGCCACATCCTCCACCACCGGAGCGGGCGGTGTGGGCGGCACTTTCGCGCCCTCGCTCTTTGTGGGCTGCATGGCGGGATTTTTCTTCGCCTATACCATCAACGCCGCCTTCGGGATGGATCTTTCGGTGAAAAATTTCGCTTTACTCGGGATGGCCGGGGTGATGTCAGGGGTCATGCACGCTCCGCTCATGGGACTCTTCCTCACGGCAGAGCTTACGGGCGGTTTCGAGCTCTTTCTCCCGCTGCTCATAGTGGCGGCGCTGAGCTACGGCACCATCAAGATGTTTGAGCCTTACAGCATCTATGCCATGCGACTGGCACAGCGCGGCGAACTACTGACCCATCATAAGGACAAGGCTGTGCTCACGCTGCTGAAAATAGACAATGTGATAGAGTCGGATTTCCTGCCGGTGAGGCCGGAGATGGATCTCCGTGAAATGGTGAAAGTCATCTCCCAGTCAAGCCGCAATCTCTTCCCGGTGCTCGACAAAGAGGGAATGCTTCTCGGAGTGGTGCAGCTCGACGACATACGCAACATCATGTTCCGCCCCGACCTCTACAGAAGGATGTATGTGGATAAATTCATGAGCATGCCTCCCGCCAAGATTGAAATCGGCGATTCGATGGAGTGCGTTATGAAGACATTTGACGATACCGGAGCCTGGAATCTGCCGGTTGTCGACCACGGGAAATATGTTGGCTTCGTGTCGAAATCAAAAATATTCAACTCTTACCGCCGCGTTCTCCGCCATTACTCGGAAGACTGATGTCCTGATATTTTTAACCACCGAAAACCATGAATACAACTACGAAGCTTGCTGCCGGTGCAGCCATGGCGATTATGATGCCGACAAATGGCATGAACAGTGTTTCCGCGGCTGAAAAAAATAAAGCAACCCCCAATATAGTCTATATTCTGGCTGATGACATGGGTTACGGAGATGTGGGAGCCTATAGCAAAGAATGTCGTGTACCTACTCCGGCCCTTGACAGTCTGGCCGCCGATGGCATTGCGTTTACCGACGCCCACTCAAACTCAGCAGTGAGCACTCCCACGCGTTACGGGATACTTACAGGGCGCTATGCTTTCCGTTCCCGTCTGAAAAATGGTGTGCTGGTGGGACATGACCCCTCGCTTATCGAACCGGGTCGGGAAACGGTGGCAACGCTTCTGCATAAGGCCGGATACAAAACTGCTTGTGTGGGCAAGTGGCATCTCGGTCTTGACTGGGCGTTGCGGGATAATGCAAAGCCGCCATACACCGGGAATGCATGGGATATCAGAGACACCGGAAATATTGACTACACCGGTCCGGTACACGGCGGGCCGTCCGATCATGGATTTGATTACAGTTATATAATCCCTGCATCGCTCGACATAGCTCCATACGTGTATATCGAGAATGGAAGGGTGAACAGTAGCGTAACGTCGCATGTGGATGACTGGCAGGGTGAAAAGGCCCACGGAATGTGGTACCGTCATGGCGACGTAGCCGAAAATTTCAATCATGCCGAATGCCTGCAGCATCTTACAGACCGCGCTGTGGAATATATGGCCTCTATGGCCAATGGCGAGGAACCGTTTTTCCTTTATTTCCCCCTCACGGCTCCCCATACCCCCTGGCTCCCTTCGGCTGAATTTGAAGGACGGTCCGGAGCGGGAGTGTATGGCGATTTTGTATGTATGGTCGACGATGTGGTGCGTCAGGTGCGTGAGGCGCTTGACAGAGCCGGTAAACTTGAAAATACCATACTGATATTCACCACGGATAACGGAGCGAGCTGGACCGAGGAGGATATCAGGCAAACCGGCCACAGGGCAAACGCTCATTTCTCGGGACGGAAATCAGATATATGGGAGGGCGGTCATCGCGTGCCGTTTATCGTTTCGTGGCCTGCTGTAATCAAGGAAGGGCGCAAAAGCGACGAGGTAATATGCACCACCGATCTTATGGCTACCTGTGCCGAAATGACCGGCCAGACTCTGGCGGACAATGCCGGGGAGGACAGTTTCAGTTTTTGGAAAGTTTTAACCGGAGAGAGTTCAGCCTCGCCTGTGCGTGAGGCTACCGTACATCATTCGATTGACGGATACTTCGCTTTGCGGCAGGGCGACTGGGTATATCTTGATGCACGCGGCTCCGGCGGATGGACGCTTCCCGAGAACAAGGCTGCCGATTTGCCTGCGCAACAGCTTTATAACCTGAGGGAGGATCCCGGCGAGAAAAATAATCTTGCCGATACGTATCCTGAAAAGGTGCGGGAGATGAGAAGTCTCCTCAAACGCTATGTGGAGTCGGGCAGAAGCCGTTGACAAGACTTCAGGCATTCTTGCAGCTGTGTTTTGTGGCGTATTGTAGGGTAGTTGTGAATTTTTCAAGCAAAAAGTTTGAAAAATCGGGTTGATAGTGTATTTTTGCGGCGGAAAAGTCTGAATGGCTTGCGTTTTGTAAAATTTAATAAGTGATTGTTTGATGAAAGCAGCAGAATTGCTTGACGACCTGCGCCGCCGGTTTCCCAACGAACCTGAATATCTGCAGGCAGTAGAGGAGGTGGTGACC
>VSPV01000115.1 GCA_009775605.1 Paramuribaculum sp. | reverse complement strand
AACCTGCTGCGTAAGCTGCAGGCAAAACAGTCCCCCCCTCTCTCCAGACGGCGAGCTTGGGAGAAAGCGATGCCGCCCAACGCGCAAGCTTGAGCCGTCTCCCCACTCCATCCCTAAAGCCGACATGAGCCATCTCCACGGAGCTGCGGAGCAGCGATTTCTGTCCAACCTGCTGCGTAAGCTGCAGGAAAAGCCAGTTCTCCCCTCTCTCCAGACGGCGAGCTTGGGAGAAAGCGATGCCGCCCAATGCGCAAGCTTGGGCCCTCTCCGCCCCTAATTCAGAGCCGTGAAACAAGTTCCGTCCCCTTCATCACCTCCATTTTTGAGAAAGCAAACAACTTTTTCCCAAGATCTTTAAGCGAATGTCCTATATGATACACCTCTACATCGATTATCAGAAAACGGTCATGGGCCTTATTGTAGGCATGTAAAGTCACGCCCGGATATTGCGCATTATGCCGCTCCACATCCTGACGAAGTTGCCGCGTTATCTTCCCGTCATAAATATCCACCTTCACACCAAGCTTCCGTTTCGACAACTGCACCAACACAGAATCATCAACGTAACTGTCAATCACCACAATCCGTCTCTCAGCCTTCCTGATTAACTTAGCCACAAAAGCATAAGCATCAAAAATCTGCCCGTTAAAGAATATACCTTCCTTTACTTCATCATATTGGGTCAATCTATCCAATATTGTATCAACCTTTTCATCAGTTTTCAACTGCTTCATTTCAAGTCTATCGAGTCTTTGAAAAAGTGCATTATGCTTTTTTATGAAGTTTCTCATCAATGTAAATGCCCTCATAATACGGATATTGACTTCTATTGCTCTTTCTGAACGTAGAACACTACTGAGCATTGCAACGCCATTTTCAGTAAAAGCGTATGGCATATATCTTGCACCACCTCTACCTCCGTTTGAGGTCACAAATTGTGACCTCAAACATTCTTCCTTTGTCAATTGAAACATAAAGTCCTCCGGAAATCGTTGAATATTACGTTTAACGGCCTGATTTAGAACTTTAGTCTCAACTCCATATAAATGAGCGAGATCACTATCAAGCATAACCTGTTCATCTCTTATAATGTAAATAAGAGATTCAATATTCACCGAGATAAATTGTCTGTCACCAACAACAATGTGATTTGAATGACTTTCAAATTGCTGCTTATTATGATAGCTTTTGTTTTCCTGTGCCTGTTCCATACGCAAAGCTACAAAATAATTATGATAACCTATACGCCAACAACAATTAGTTACCTTCCATCCTCCCCCCTTTCGAAATGTTCTTACAAAATATACCTGAACGGACTTTATTCCCTGCATACCACCAATGAGCCACAAGAATGCTACTCCTATCCACTCCATCCACATGGTTTTCCAAAAGCAGCGACAACGTGTTTTTATCCATCCTTCAAGAACTCTTTCTGCCAGCTGCGAAGCAGCGATTCCTGTTAATCTTCCCCACACATCCCCACACCAGTAAATCTGTTCCCTCTAACCGTCCGCCATGCACCATCTCCCCATAGCTGCGAAGCAGCGATTTCTCTACAACCTGCTGCCTAAGCTGCAGGAAAAGCCAGTTCCCCCCTCTCTCCAGGCGGCGAACTTGGGAGAAAGCGTTGCCGCCCAACGCGCAAGCTTGGGCCTCACAAGATGCAGAACCTTAGTTTCATTTCTTCCCACATTTCACTAATTTTGCGGTCTCCAAAAATCGAAGTTAGAAATATGAAGTTTTCCGACCTGAAAGGCTATCTTTTGGCGGCACTCGCTGCCGCGGCATACGGAACAAATCCGGCTTTCGCCATTCCGCTCTACGACCAGGGCATGAACCCCAACACCGTGCTGCTGTTCAGATATATGATGGGTATCCCGCTCCTTGCCCTCGTAATGTTTGCGCGCAACATTCCCTTCCGACTGAACCGTGAGGAAACCGGGCAGACAGCCATTCTTGGAATACTCATGGCGCTGTCGTCGCTCACACTCTTCGAGAGCTACAAGTACATGAACTCCGGCATTGCCTCCACATTGCTCTTCGTCTATCCCATAATGGTGGCCGTGATGATGATCTTCTTTTTTCACGAAAAATTCAGATTCACCGTTGCATTATGCCTGCTGATCATGTCCTGTGGTCTTATCCTCCTTATGAGGCCGCAGGAAGGCCAGACTCTCAGTGCGTTCGGATGTCTGCTGGTAATGATGTCGGCTCTCACCTATGCGCTCTACATCATCTTTGTCAACGTATCCAAAACGGTCAGGAACATTCCAACAACCAAACTTCTGTTCTACGTTCTCAGCTGGGGATGCGTGATGTTTATGGCAATGATACCGCTGGGCAACCCGCTGACTCTCCCGGCCGTTAAAAGCGGATGGCTCAATCTCATGGCTCTGGCTATAATTCCCACGGTATTGTCACTGGCTTGTACCACAAGAGCCATCCAGCTCATCGGTTCGACCCCCACTGCCATACTCGGAGCCCTCGAACCCGTTTCGGCCGTGATTCTGAGCGTGACGGTGCTGGGGCAGACGGTCACCGTCCGAGAACTCTTCGGAGGCCTCCTGATTCTTCTGGCTACCACCATTGTAATCGGCGACAAGTCGGTTGACAAAGTGATACTCCACGTCCGCAAGATGTTCCCTAAAATCCACCATTAATAATCCGGATAAAAGAAAAAGCGATGTGTCAGACATAATATCCGACACATCGCTTTCTTTATTTTACCGATTTCAGGACAACTCGATATCAAATCCTGCGCCGCGCACGGCATGTGCGATAGCCTCGTCGCTCGGTTTGCCCTCCACGGTCGCAATTCCGGTGGAAAGATTCACGTCAACGTGTTCAACGCCTTCCACTCCGCTTATGCTTTTGGCAACAGCTGCCTGGCAGTGGGGGCAGTTCATTCCTTTGATAACATATTCTTTTGTCATATCTCCTTTTATGGTTGAATGGTGAATATTACGTTTTATAAGCGCGACAGCCAGAAGCACCACAAGCACTCCCGAGCACAGCGTGGAAAACAGGCTGAACCCGTGCATGTGTCCCGACATCATGCCTGAAGCATCTATCGCAAACCAGCGAGCCGGCAGCAGATAATCTATCATCAGGCCGAAGGCTATTGCCCCTGCTACGATAGAAATCAGATATACCACGGCTGCACGCCGCCCCATCTCACGGGCTATGAGGGTGAATGATGCAAAGTTCGCAGCGGGGCCGGCCATAAGAAGCACAAGCGCGGTGCCGGGTGAAAGGCCCTTCAGCACGAGCGACATGGCAATGGGTATCGAGCCTGTAGCGCATACATACATCGGCACAGCCACTATAACCACCGCAAGCATCGACAGCAGCGGATTCCGGCCCAGAAAAGCAAAGAAATCGGCCGGCACATAGACCGTGATTACGGCGGCTATCAGCAGTCCGGCCACAAGCCACGACCCTATACTTCCCACCAGATCCACAAATCCATATTTCAGCGCCGCGAGGCATTTTGCCATAAAACCACCCTTTATCTCTTCTTCGGCCACTTCGGTGTGGCATTCGGTGCGGGACTCCGCCTTTTCGGTATGCCCCACGGCAACACCGCCGAACACCGCCGTGACAAGCGCAGCCACCGGACGCACTATGGCGAAAGCCGGCCCCAGAAGAGACCAAGTGGCAGCTATACTGTCCACACCCGTCTGCGGAGTGGCTACGAGAAACGAAGTGGAGGCCGCGCGCGACGCTCCGTTGCGCCGCATTGCCACAGCTGTAGGCAGCACTCCGCATGAACACAGCGGAAGAGGAATGCCTATCAGCGCCGATTTCACCACAGCTTTCCAGCCAGTTCCGGAAAGATGGCGTGCAAACACCCGCCGGGGTATGAAGGCATGCATCACACCCGCTATCAGAAAGCCCAGCAGGATGTACGGCGACATCTCGTTGAGCATATAAAGTAAAGAATGCAGTAATTCCATATTGTCATCAGGTTTTACTGCAAAATTACATCAAAAGCAGCGCAACCCGGTGTCAAACATCATTTCCGGCAGGACTCCTAATCTTCCCTGCACTCAGGGCAGATACCCTTGAGCATGTAATTGATCGACTTCACCTTGAACGACTCCGGAATGTCTATATGCGGAGCCGTAATCTCCTTAAAACAATATACCTTGTGGCACTTCTCGCAATAGAAATGAGCGTGCATGTCGTCCACGCCGCTGTGATGATGGCCGTGACACACCTCATACTTTGTCACACCCCGGCCGTCCTCAAGCGTATGAATCAGGTCGTGCTCCAGCAGAAGTGTCAGCACCCTCAGCACGCTTGAACGCTCAAGTGTCTGAAGTTCCGATTCAAGTTCTATAAGGCTCATGGGAGAATTGGCCGTAAGAATCGCTCTCAGCACCAGAATCCGGTTGGATGTCGGTTTTATGCCAGCCTCCTCCAGAAGTTTCACGGGATCGTAGCTCGTTTCCATCTCAGGAATATGTTTCATGTTTATCTCCACAAAGATACAAAAATCGCCCACTACTTTTGCCACCCGGTTGCGCATTATAAGCCCTACCTTTGTCTCAAAATAACATATTTCTTGCATAAACTATTAATATCATTTTCCATACATGAATTATTTCCGGTATTTGTGCGCCGCCCTCTTCATTGCGGCCCTCGCCTCCTGCCACGACCATTCCTCGCATGGCGATAAAGACCATGAGCATGACCATGAGCACACCTCGGCCGAAGCCGAAACGACTCAGGAACCCGAAGGTCATTCCGATGAGATAGTGTTTCACTCCGAAAAAGCTGCCGCCGCAGGAGTAGTAGCCGACACCGTAAGGCTTGGCGAGTTCAGCGCCGTGGTGCCAGTGAGCGGCCGCGTCCTTCCGGCCTCTGGCGATGAGACCACCGTTGCCGCCACAGTGTCCGGAATAGTGAAGATGAGC
The DNA here is from genome assembly GCA_009775605.1 of Paramuribaculum sp. Lineage (GTDB taxonomy): Bacteria > Bacteroidota > Bacteroidia > Bacteroidales > Muribaculaceae > Paramuribaculum. Next base: position 3,710 of record VSPV01000115.1, on the reverse strand, counting down.
CGACCCCTCACCGAAGGCGCACGCATCGAGCGCGGCACTCCCCTCTTCTCCATTTCCACCTCCTCTCTTCCCGAAGGTGATGTGACACAGCGCGCAAAAATCGCTTATGAGGCCGCTCTCACCGAATATGAACGCGCGCAGAAACTCATCGCCGACCAGCTCATATCACGCAAGGAATTCACCGCCATAAAGGCCGAGTATGAAAAAGCACGTCTTTCCTACGAGGCTGTGTCGCGCGGCGGACGCGGCGGTCTTTCCATCTCCGCCCCCGTATCGGGCTACATCAAGGAATATCTGGTAAAGGACGGCGACTTCGTGAATCTGGGTCAGCCGCTTATGTCCATCACCCAGAACCGCAGCATGTATCTCCGTGCCGAACTCGCCGAAAAAGACTTCGGTGTCCTCAACAATATTGTCTCAGCGAAATTCAAGACCTCCTACAGCGATTCAATCTACGACCTCCGTGACCTAAACGGCCGCGTACTATCCACCGGCAAGACCACCGGCACAGGCTCCTCGTTTGTCCCTGTCACGTTTGAGTTCGACAATTGTCCCGGCGTCATTCCCGGTTCCTTCGTTGAGATTTTCCTTATCACCGACGGCAAGCACAATGCCGTTACCGTGCCTGTTTCCGCCCTCACGGAAGACCAGGGCGTGTTCTACGTCTACCTGAAACTCGACGATAACTGCTACCGCCGTCAGGAAGTCCGCACCGGCGAAAGCGACGGCGAGAACATAGAGATTCTCTCAGGTCTCAAGCCCGGCGACACCGTAGTGACCCGAGGTGCCATCCATGTGAAGCTGGCCTCCGCCGGCAAAGCCATCCCCGGGCATACCCATAACCATTAATACCGCCCCCAGATGCTCAACAAAATAATCCATTTCTCGCTCAATAACCGCCTGCTTGTGTTGGTGGGAGCTGTCCTGCTTGTGGTGGGTGGCCTCTTTGTGGCGAAACAGACTGAAATAGATGTGTTCCCCGACCTCAACGCCCCTACCGTAGTGGTGATGACCGAAGCCAACGGCATGGCTGCCGAGGAAGTCGAACAGCTTGTCACATTCCCGATTGAAACGGCTGTCAACGGCGCTACGGGTGTGCGCCGCGTGCGCTCATCATCCACCAACGGCTTCTCCGTTGTGTGGGTCGAGTTCGACTGGGGCACTGATATCTATCTTGACCGCCAGATTGTTTCGGAAAAACTGGCCACCGTGGCCGACGCGCTCCCCGGCAGCGTAGGAAAACCCGTGCTCGGCCCGCAGTCCTCCATTCTCGGCGAGCTGATGATTATCAGTCTCACCTCCGACAACACCTCCCTCCTCGACCTACGCACCCTCGCCGACTGGACCATCCGTCCGCGTCTTCTCTCCACCGGCGGCGTAGCCCAGGTTTCTGTAATAGGCGGCGACCTCAAGGAATACCAGATAATGCTCGACCCGTCCAGAATGCGCCATTACAATGTCGCGCTCTCCGATGTGATGGATGTAACCCGCGAAATGAACCGCAGCACTTCCGGCGGAGTGATTTATCAGTATGGCAACGAATATATAGTGCGCGGGGTGGTTTCCGCCGATGTGATCGACCGCATTTCCAAGTCGGTTGTAAAGACTACCGACGGGATACCCGTGACGCTTGCCGACATTGCCGAGATTAAAATCGGCGCCCAGAGCCCTAAACTCGGTCTCGCATCCGAAAAAGGGAAACCGGCGGTACTTCTTACCGTAACCAAGCAGCCCAACACCGGAACCATCGAGCTTACCGAAAACATAGACCGCGCCCTTGCCGACATTCAGAAAAATCTCCCGGCAGACGTCCATATCTCTTCCGACATTTTCCGTCAGGCCGATTTCATTGACAGCTCTGTCTCCAATGTCAAGACCTCTCTCATAGAAGGAGCCATATTCGTTGTCATTATCCTTTTCCTCTTCCTTGCCAATGTAAGGACCACGGTCATATCCCTCGTCACCATTCCCATATCTCTGATAGTGTCGATAATCGTATTGCATCTGCTCGGACAGACCATCAACACCATGAGCCTCGGAGGTCTTGCCATCGCTATCGGCTCGCTGGTCGACGATGCCATTGTCGACGTTGAGAATGTGTGGCGCAAGCTTCGTGAGAACCATGCCCTTCCCAAGGAGCAGCGCCAGAACACCATCCGTGTGGTCTACGATGCCTCCCGCGAGGTGCGCATGCCCATCCTGAACTCCACCCTCATCATCGTGGTGAGCTTCGTTCCACTTTTCTTCCTGAGCGGCATGGAGGGCCGTATGCTCATACCTCTGGGCATCGCCTTCATTGTGGCGCTGTTTGCCTCTACGCTCGTGGCCCTCACCCTCACTCCGGTGCTTTGCAGCTACCTTCTTCACGACCGTAACAATTCAAAAGGGCTTGAAAAGGAAGCACCCCTCACCCGCCACCTTAAAAGCGCCTACCGCAAGAGTCTGCTCTGGGTGCTCGCCCACACGAAGCCGGTCATTATTGGCACCGTCACGCTCCTTGCTTTCACCATAGGCGTATTTTTCACCCTCGGCCATAGCTTCCTTCCACCCTTCAACGAAGGTTCGCTTACCATCAACGTAAGCTCGATGCCAGGAATATCCCTTGAGGAATCCGACAAAATCGGTCGTCAGGCCGAGGAAATCCTTCTCACCGTGCCCGAAATCAAGACCGTAGCGAGAAAGACCGGTCGCGCCGAGCTCGACGAACATTCCCTTGGTGTAAACGTATCGGAAATCGAGGCCCCATTCAAGCTCGACGGACGAAGCCACAGTGAGTTTCTCCACGATGTCCGCGACCGTCTGTCGGTAATAGCCGGAGCCAACATAGAGATAGGACAGCCCATCAGCCACCGAATCGACGCCATGCTCAGCGGCACCCAGGCAAGCATAGCCATAAAGCTCTTCGGCGACGACCTCAACCGCATGTTCACCATCGGCAACCAGATCAAGGACGCCATATCCGGCGTGGAAGGCATTGCCGACCTGAACGTAGAGCAGCAGATTGAGCGGCCCGAACTTAAAATCACTCCCATTCCCGAAATGCTTTCGCGCTATGGCATCAGCGAGCCTCAGTTCAACGAGTTCATAAGCGTGATGATGGCCGGCGAAACCGTTTCGCAGGTATATGAGGGCAACCGCAGCTTCAACCTTGTGGTCCGTGCCGGCGAGCAGAACCGCGATAAAATAGAGGATATAGGCAACATGCTTATCGACACACCCTCCGGCATGAAGATTCCCCTGAGCAACGTCGCCAGGATTCAGTCCTCCGCCGGTCCGAACACCATCAACCGCGAGAACGTGAAACGTAAGATTGTTGTCTCGGCCAACACCGGCGACCGCGATATCCGCAGTGTGGTAAACGATATTCAGGATATTATCGACGAGAAAATCACTCTTCCCGAAGGCTACCATATTGAATACGGAGGCCAGTTCGAGAGCGAACAGGCAGCAAGCCGCACCCTCTTCCTCACTTCCCTGTTGAGTATCGTGGTGATTTACCTTCTTCTCTATATGCAGTTCAAGAATCTGCTTGAAAGCGCCGTGATTCTCCTCAACCTTCCGTTTGCGCTCATAGGCGGTGTACTTGTTCTGTGGATGACCTCCGGTGAAATCAGCATCCCCGCAATCATAGGCTTCATATCGCTCTTCGGCATAGCCACCCGCACCGGAATGCTCCTCATAGCCCGCTACAATCTCCTACACCAGGTGGA
>VSPV01000114.1 GCA_009775605.1 Paramuribaculum sp. | reverse complement strand
GTTCTGCGTAGTTCTGCGGAATTTGCCGGGGGGATGGGAACGGGGACGCAGAGCGACGCGGGAACGGCAGAAGGACGCGGAGGAGAATATTGGAAATTGTTTGTGGGTGAACGTAGCTCATCCTGTAGGTCAATGGAGCGTTTTTTTATGGTTTGCTTTCGGAATAGTCTCTAAGATAACCATTAGGTTTGAAACTCCAATGGCGGTAAGGACTGCTCCACGTATCTTTATAAAACACAAAGCCCGTACTCTCTCCAATATTGAAATTCGGTTTGATTACACAGATTTTGGAAAGAATGTAACGTGTTGCAAACTTATGTCCGGGGATAATAAAAATTTTTATTTAGGATTGTTACTAATCACGATTACAAAAATACCAAAATTATTCTTCAGGACAAATTTATTGTTTTCTTAATGACTTTACACTGGAGGATACAAAAAATAGAGCCCGGAAAGGCTCTATTTTTTGTATCAGGAGTTTGGAGTATGTGTGGGGTCAATAGCCGGTGTAGGAGGAGGGGCTGAGGCGGTGAAGCTCTTCCTTGACGGCGTCGGATACCTCGAGGGTGTCGATGAAGGCGGAGATGCTTTCGGCGGTCACGGCGGTGTTGACGCGGGTGAGCTGCTTGAGGGTCTCGTAGGGGTTGGGGTAGCCCTCGCGGCGCAGGATTGTCTGGATGCCTTCGGCAACTACGCTCCACATGCGGTCGAGGTCGGCGTCGATGGCGGGACGGTTGAGGATGAGCTTGCCGAGACCCTTGAGGGTGGAGGCGAGGGCAATCATCATGTGGCCCATGGGCACGCCGACGTTGCGGAGCACCGTGGAGTCGGTGAGGTCGCGCTGCAGGCGGCTCACGGGAAGTTTTCCGGCTAGGAAACCGAGAATGGCATCGGCCATTCCGAGGTTGCCTTCGGAGTTTTCGAAGTCAATGGGGTTGACTTTGTGGGGCATTGCCGACGAACCTACTTCTCCGGCCTTGATGCGCTGCTTGAAGTAGTCCATCGAGATATACATCCATATATCGCGGTCGAGGTCGATCATGATGGTGTTGATGCGGCGCATGGCGTCGAACAGGGCGGCCAGATTGTCGTAGTTTGAAATCTGGGTGGTCCACTGCTCGCGGTCTATTCCCAGACTCTCCTTGAGGAAACGGGCTGCGAAAGCGGGCCAGTCGATGCCGGGGTAGGCTATATGGTGGGCGTTGAAATTTCCGGTGGCGCCGCCGAACTTACCGCTTACGGGCACGGCCTTGAGCGCGTCGGCCTGGGTGCGCAGACGATAGGCGAACACTCGCAGCTCCTTGCCCAGACGGGTGGGGCTGGCAGGCTGTCCGTGGGTCTTGGCGAGCATGGGAACGTCGGCCCATTCGTCGGCCTTTGCCTCGAGGTCGGCAATGAGACGCTCGAGTTCGGGCAGATAGACTTCGAGCACCGCCTCGCGTATCGACATGGGCACGGAGGTGTTGTTGATGTCCTGGGATGTGAGGCCGAAATGAATGAACTCCTTGCAGAACTGGAGCCCGAGAGCGTCGAATTTCTCCTTCAGGAAATACTCTACGGCTTTTACGTCGTGGTTGGTAACCGATTCTATCTCCTTGACCTTTGCGGCGTCGGCCTCGGTGAAATTGCGGTAGATGTCGCGGAGAGCCTCGAAAGTGGAGTGGTCCACGCTTTCAAGCTGCGGCAGAGGAATCTCGCACAGGGCTATGAAATATTCCACCTCCACCTTCACGCGGTAGCGGATGAGGGCGAATTCCGAAAAATACCGGTCGAGTTTCTCGCACTTCGAGCGATACCGGCCGTCGATGGGGCTGATTGCTGTGAGGGGTGTCAGTTGCATTATGAAAATGATTGAGTTTCTGTGATAATTATCATTGGAAGCGCAAATTTACAAAAAAATCCGCGGGAAGAGGCTATGGCGTTCCCACGGATTTGTGTTTCGTTACAGTAAATGTTTATTTGGCAGCGTTGGCGCCGTCGACAGGCTCTGGCGGAAAATCTTTCTCGATTTTCTTGATTATGCGCTCGGTCGCGCTCTCGAGAGCCTCGGAGGCGTTGATTGCGGTCTTGAATGATGTGCGGTAGGACGCCACAGGTTTCTTGTTGCCGGGCGTCATGAAGTCTACGGTAATCGTGCCGTCCTGTTCATGCTGGTTCATGGTGAAGCGCACCAGCAGGAGCTGCATCTTCTGGAGGTCGGTCATCTTGGCGATCTCGGTGTTCTCTATCAGTTGCAGACGGGTCTTGCCTATGGCCTCGAGAATGGTGGCCTCGGTATTGCGGTAATTCCATTTGTCATAGTCGCGGTAGCGCAGGTCATCGGTGTAGGTGGTCACGTATCTGTAAGTGGAAAGATCCACTTTCTTCTTGGCCTGGAGCGAAAGGGGAGCGAGACAGGTGATAACGAACGCTCCGAGAAGCACCCATAGTAAGTTTGATTTTTTCATTGCGGTAAAGATGTTAAAGGATTGGATATTTTCGCAAATATACTGAAATTTTGACAATACAAACTCACAAAATGAGCTTTTATGCCGCAGTAGGGGTGAATGGAATTTAAATTTTGGCTAAATTTGCACAGATGCGGCGCGCCATGAAAAGCTTATGCCGCCCTTCGGTGCCGCAAACCTTAGATTTGATATAAATACAGATATGCGAAAGAAATTATTGTTTGCCGCGGCGTTTGCCGCAGTTTTTACGCTCGGGGCGCACGCGCGCTCGGTCAAGGGCGATTTCCTTAATCCCAAGCTTCCGGTTGAAAAGCGTGTCGACGACCTGATAGGGCGCATGACCGTGGAGGAGAAAGTGGGCCAGCTTCTGTGTCCGCTGGGCTGGGAGATGTATGATGTGAGTGCCGACCGCAATAGCGTGGCAGTGTCGGAGAAGTTCCGTGAACTGATGGCGCAGGCGCAGCCGGGAATGCTGTGGGCCGTGTACCGCGCCGACCCCTGGACCCAGCGTACACTCGACAACGGTCTTAATCCGCGCCTTGCGGCAATGGCCGGCAATGCCATCCAGAAATATGTGATTGAGAATACGCGCCTGGGCATACCGATGTTCCTTGCCGAGGAGGCTCCTCACGGCCACATGGCCATTGGCGCCACCGTGTTCCCCACAGGCATAGGAATGGCCGCCACATGGAATCCGGAGCTGATTGAGAGCGTGGGCCGCGTGATAGGTAATGAGGTGCGCACCCAGGGCGCCCACATAAGCTACGGTCCGGTGCTCGACCTTGTGCGCGATCCGCGCTGGAGCCGCGTAGAGGAGACGATGGGCGAGGATCCCAAGCTTGCCGGTACAATCGGGGCCGCGATGGTCCGCGGTCTTGGCGGCGGTGACCTTGCCAAACCCAACTCCACCATAGCCACTCTGAAACACTTCATAGCCTACGCCGCCCCCGAAGGAGGCCAGAACGGCAATTTCACCACCGTGGGCGAGCGCGACCTCTATCTGTATTTCCTGCCGCCGTTCCACGACGCCATCGATGCCGGCGCGCTCTCGGTGATGACCTCGTATAACTCGGTTGACGGCGTGCCTTGCACATCCAACCGCGAGCTCCTCACCAATCTGCTGCGTGACCGCTGGAAGTTCCGCGGCTACACTGTAAGCGACCTCTACAGCATAGAAGGTATTCTCGGCAGCCATCACACGGTGCCCGATATGGTGGGCGCGGCTACCAATGCGCTGCTTGCCGGCCTTGACGTGGACCTGGGCGGTCAGGCTTTCCGCAATCTCACCACCGCGCTGAAAGAAGGCAAAATCACCGAGGGCGACCTTGACAATGCCGTGCGCTGGGTGCTCAGGCTCAAGTTCGAGATGGGACTGTTTGAGAATCCATACGTAGACCCCGCTGCGGCCGCCCGCGCGGTGCGCAATGACTCACACCGCAACGTGGCGCTCGACGTGGCCCGCGAATCGGTGACCCTGCTGAAGAATTCCGGCTCCATTCTGCCGCTCGACCCTAAGAAGGTGAAAGTGGCGCTCGTTGGTCCGAACGCCGACAATGTATACAATATGCTCGGCGACTATACCGCCCCGCAGGACGAGGGCAACGTGAAGACCGTGCGCCACGGCTTCCTGAGCCATCTCTCCAAAGAAAACCTCGTGTATGTGAAGGGCTGTGCCATCCGCGATACCGCCAATACAGACATTCCCGCTGCAGTGGCTGCCGCCCGCGGCGCTGATGTGGTTGTGGCCGTTGTGGGCGGTTCGAGCGCACGCGATTTCAAGACGTCATATAAAGAAACAGGCGCCGCTGTGGTCGACGCCAATGCCGTGAGCGATATGGAAAGCGGCGAGGGATACGACCGCGCCACCCTTACGCTGATGGGTCGCCAGCAGGAACTTCTGGAGGCGCTGAAAGCTACCGGCAAGCCTCTTGTGGTGGTGTATGTTGAAGGCCGTCCGCTCGACAAGACCTGGGCCGAAGCCAACGCCGACGCTCTCCTTACCGCCTACTATCCCGGACAGGAGGGTGGCACCGCGATTGCCGACGTGATATTCGGCAGCTTCAATCCTTCGGGCCGACTGCCTTATACCGTTCCCCGCGCCCTCGGACAGATACCGATTTACTACAACCGCCGTTCGCCGTCGCTACACGACTATGTGGAACTCTCTGCCAAGCCGCTCTATCCTTTCGGCTACGGTCTGAGCTACACCACGTTTGAATACTCCGGCCTCGAAATCGCAGCCGATCCGACAACCGGCGTTCCCGTCTCGGCAACGCTTACCGTGACGAACACCGGCTCACGCGACGGCGACGAGGTGGTGCAGCTTTACGCCCGCCCCAAACACGCATCGACCGTGCAGCCCATGAAGCAGCTCAAGGCTTTCAGCCGTGTGGCCGTTCCCGCCGGCAAGAGCGTTAAGGTAACTCTTCCGCTCAACGCCAAGGATTTCGAAATAATAGGCCTCGACATGCAGAGCCGCCTCGAAACCGCCCCCTGGGAGATAATGGTAGGCGCATCCTCCGACGACATCCGCCTCCGCGCTACCGCTGCAATAACCGCCCCGAAATAACCGCCGACTTTATTGGTCCTAACCACGTCATTTTATGGGACGTCGTTATCCTTATCGACGTGGTGACTCTGAGAAATAAAAGTGACCCCGTGGAAATAGCAATATTTTCCATGGGGTCATTTTAGTGCTTGAAAACAAGGCGTTTTCAATGCATAGTAGGATTATTGACGTGGTTGTAAACGCATTTGGAGATGTTGGCGATTACTGCTGAGGCTTCCGCTTCGCTGCCGCTGAAGTCGCGGATGAGGACGGCGAGGGCGTAGCTGCGGCCGTCTTTGAGGCGGAAATATCCCACATCATTATAGGCCATCAGTTCTCCGGCTTCGTTATGGTAGCCGCTGCCGGTTTTATGGGCGAATATCAGAATATCGGAATCCTGCACGGCCGCTCCAAGACGGTCGTGCCCCGTGGTGACTATCGAAAGATAATGCTTTATTGAGTCCTGGGCGCCGTCAACCAATTTTTCCTCGAACACCTGGCGCATCAGCGATGCGGCTGCCAGCGGCGATGTGTAGTTGAGATAACTTAATGGATGATTGGCTTTCATCTCCGATTCCGAATAGCGAATCTGGAATGTGGTGTCGCGGGCTATGGATTTGACGAAATCGTTAGTCTCGCCCGGCGAAAGAATATGTTTGAACAGCAGATTGCTCGCATTATTGTCGCTCTGTGTTATCGCGTAAGCTAATAATTCGCTGATGGAGATGTTGAAATCCCCCTCAGGATATTTTTTGAGCATTGGGCTCCATGTGTCCCGGTCAAGCTCGTCGGTGTGGATAAGCAGCATGCTGTCGAGCGTAGTCCCTCTTTTCTCAACGTTCTCGGCCACAGCAAGAGCCTGATGAAACTTGAATACACTCATCATCGGATATTTCACGCCATTGTTTACGGTTACGGTGTCGTTGTCGCTGATAAATGCAATGCCTACTGTCCCCGGCACCGTATCGACCAACGCATACAATTCATCGCGCAGGGATGGCCCCTCACTCGGTCTCGTATTTTTACATGCACAAAAATAAAACAGAAATGTGGTGAAAATCAGAAGTGCATAGAGTCTCATGAAAATTTTGATTTCTGGGTTAGTGATAACGTTATAATCTGTCAATACGGTAAAAACTTATTAGGCACATAATGCTCATTAAAATAATGGCAATACCGCACATCATTATGTAAATCTTGTTATGAATAAACTCAGAGCTATAATATATATCTATGCCTTCCTCCCGCGTGATGCCATTCTCCAACAGCTCTTTCCAGTAATCCAATGAATAATCTTTAAGAGCCGATTCTCTGACCCTTAATTTTTTCTCGTTAGCAGGGTCAAAAATATGGTCATAACCGATGCTTGTAAACTGTTCCTCAGGATTCTTATAATGGATAAAACCTGTGAACATATCTTTGTATTTTAAGGAACGCACATGGTTCCATGGCATAACAAAATGGTCGAACGCGTCCTCACCGAAGGGAGAACCTTCAAAATCAAAGGCACAGTCAGAATCTTTAATTTGTCTGAAGGCGGTATCCCATTTACCATGTAATGTTGGTATCATGGTCTCTTTTCCTAAAAGAAGGTCGATGAGGCTGACGCTTCCGGTGTTTATCATCACATTGGCTACTTTACCGGGAAATGCGCGTGAAATATAATATCCGCAGTTACCAGGCGTGAGATAAGCATGCCTGTAATTCATTATAATCAGAGATTTTTTCAGACTGTCGGCGCGAAGTGTTGAGATGATATTTTCGGCCATGATGCTGTCTCTGCTGTCAAGTTCGGTTCTGTCAATCCAGTTACGGTCAGAAAAGAGCAAATTCACTTTTTTGTTTTTGCCATGGTTAAAATAATACAGTCTTTTCAGAAAGTTGAACCAGTTGGTATTGGGCCACAGCAAGTGGACTGATTGGTTGACGGTCATAAATGAGGCCAGATTGCTGTCCACTTCCTCTTCGTTCCTGAATTCTTTATCAACGAATGCCATATAGGCTTCGCGTGAATCAATGCAGCCTATTTCCGTAAACAGACTGCCTATGCTGTCAACGAATCGGTCGTCGCTCACAATATCATAAATCATTTCATATTGTGTCATTTCCCTGTGTGCTCTTTCGCAAAGAATTACATGGTCATATTTCTCAAACAGTCCGAAAATATAGTCTTTGATGTCCGACTTGTTTTCTTTTAAAAAGCCAACATATTTTTCGACAGAATGGACTGACGGGCGCGGAACGGCATACAATGGACGTTCTTTAATCAGTAAATCGCTGTTGGTAACCAGGGTGTTGACTGTCCGGACTATTGTGGATGTAATAATCAACACCGTAAAGAGACAGACGCACCTTTTGAGGCGTCCTTGTTTTTCAGCAGTGGTTCTTCCGATCCATTTCCCAATTTTAATCTTGAATATTTTATTTCGGAATATTGCAAAAATACTACAGATAAGAAGTATGACCATGAACCGGATAAGTGACAGGTAGTTCCATCCGAAAAGCAGGAGGATTGCGGCCGGCAAACTGGTGGTGGATTCCCGCAATATAAGCCGGGGAATGAAGAGATTCCTATTGCCGGAGTCAATAATTCCGGCATTGAAAAAATATTGTCCTAAGGTTCTTCGCCAAATTATGTAGCAGACGATATAATATGATAGCCATGTGATAAGAAAACCGTTTATAGGTGGCATATAATAGAAATAAGCCATTGTTCCCGCAACTATTTGGGACAGGAAGTAGGAAAAGACGGCATCTATCAGAAGAGCCAGCAATTCAGAGAGAATACCAAGTTTTGGTTTCATTTTTCAAAGATAAATCCATGTACAAAATTAGTGATTTTACGTCAATTGACTGGGTTTACTCTTGATTAACGTCATTTCATTCATGGCTTATTCTTTTGGCTTGATGAATCCAACCGGGCGGCGAGGACGGTTTGCCGGTCTGGTCTGAAGTTCGGCGAGAGTGGTGTTTATCGCCTCAATCTGTGCGCGCGTGTCCTCGTTTATGTCGTTGTAATCGGCAAAAATCTCCTCTAAGTCCTGTTTCAGTTCGTTGAAATTCTTTTCAAGAACTGAGAGCCGCTTCAGGGGCGAATTGTCGGTCACCATCTGACGTACTGCGACAAAAGCTCTGATAATGCCAATATTTACCTGAATTGCAATCTCGCTGTTAAGCACGCTTGACAGCATTGCGACACCATGTTCTGTGAAAGCATAGGGCATATAGCGTGTGCCGCCCCTTCGGTTTGAGGTGCTGATTTTGCACCTCAAAGATTCAAACTCCTCTTTAGTGAGTTCAAACATGAAATCTTCCGGGAATCGAGTTATATTGTGCTTGACCGCTCTTTTAAGATATTTAGTTTCCATACCGTACATTATGGCAATATCATAATCAAGCATTACTTTCTGTCCTCGTATCTCATAGATTCTACTCTGGATTAACTGCAATTCGTTCATGGCTTAGATTGTATAGTTACTTACAGAAATGCGGACACTTTATCACACCCTCTTTGTTTACGCAAATATAAGTAAAATCCGGTAGAAATGCTTTTAGGCGTATATGATTTAAGGCTGTTCCTGAAATAAAAAGTCACCTTCTCTTGGTAAGAGAGTGTGACTTGTGCAGCAAAATTAAACAAAACTTTCTATTACACCAATTTATCTGTAGTAAAAAGTTATTAAATAGAGCATACATTTCTTATTTTGAAAGAGATGTTTTGCCAAATCACAATGAAAAATAGCGTAC
>VSPV01000113.1 GCA_009775605.1 Paramuribaculum sp. | reverse complement strand
TAGTAAGAGGGGTTCTTCACCATGCCCACAAGCAGGGCGGCTTCTTCAACGTTGAGATCCTTCGGTTCTTTGCCGAAATAAACCCATGCGGCCGATTTGATACCGACGGCATTGTAGAGGAAGTCAAACTGGTTGAGGTACATTTTGATTATTTCGTCCTTCGAGTAGAAGCGCTCGAGTTTCACTGCAATCATCCACTCGATGGGTTTTTTGATGGCTCGGCTCAGAAGGTTCTCGCTTTCGGGCGAATAGAGCTGTTTGGCAAGCTGCTGGGTTATGGTGGAACCGCCGCCGGCGTTTTTGTTGCCGAGCAGCAGGCGTTTTACTGCCACGCGGAAAAGAGCGCGGAAGTCTATGCCTGAATGGTCCTCGAAGCGGGCATCCTCGGTGGCGATAAGCGCGTTGACCACGTTGGAGGAAATCTCGTCGTAGTCGGCGTAGACACGGTTGCCTGTGCCACGGAAGAAACGGCCTATTTCTTTGCCGTCAGACGAATAAAGCACCGAGGCAAAACGGTCGTGGGGATTCTTGAGCTCCTCGACGGGTGGCATATAGCCGATTACGCCGTTGTAAATCAAAAAAAGAAATGTGAATATCCCGGCAATGAATGCTACGAAAAAGAGCCATAGAAGCATTATCACGGCACGGTGTCTGGTATTCCTATCCTGTTGGGTCGTGGACATAATTTGGTTATAGATGAAGCCTTTGCGTTAAAACATACAAAGATAGTGATTATGCCTCAAAAAATGCGGAATCCACGCGGATTTTAGTCGATATTGTTAACAAATTTTGTGGGATATGCGGGGAGAGATTACATAATAAAACTGTTCCTCCCGGTGCGATGCCGGAAGGAACAGGTATGTTTTAGAGCTTGTTTAATAATAAACTCTTAGAGAAACTCAGCGGCCTGAGGAGGCTATGAGTTCTTTTATCGAATTGCAGAATCCGGGTGCGGATATCATGGTCTCGACGGGCAGGTGCATGCGGTAGCACCAATAGTTATGCGGGTCAGCCGGATTGTTGATCTGCTCGGCCGCCGGGTCGGGACGGCGAAGGTCGGCGCTGATGGAAAGCCAGTCCTGAACAGGGAAAATGGCAAGCATCGAGGGCGATTTCAGGTTGCGCAACAGAATACGGCTGCATATTTCGGTGGTCGCGTCGGCCGGAGTGACACCGGTGAATCCAAGCTCATCATGGAAATAGCGGTCGGCCAGCTCGGGGTTACGCTGCCACCACAGACGAATCGGGGGCATGTCGTGTGTGGAAGTTGAACATACCGAGCGGTAAGGATATGAAGCGGTGTCGGCGAAAGTCCTGCCGAATTCCTTAGGCATGCGCTCTATCTCAAGGCTGAGTATGTCGAGCGAATCAAGGACGCCGGGCACGCACGCGGGTATCATGCCGAGATCCTCGGCGCAGCACAGCATGGATGTGGCCTCTGTGAGCGAGGGAAGTTTCTGCATGGCTTTTTCGCGCCAGAAAGAGTTGTGGCGGTGATAGAAGAAGTCCTCGTAAAGGGCATCGAATGCAGCGCGCTCGCCGTCGGAAAGCGATTTGTAGACTGCCGTTTCCTGGGCTGTGATGCGTGGGTGATACAGCCCCGGGGTGCGGCGATCCTCGATGAAAAGCACCTGTTCGGTGAGCGAGAAAAGCCCCTGAAGTATGTCGGAGGCCGATTTGGAGGTAACGGGCTGGAGCTTTGAGTCGATTCTTCGCTGGGTGGCATAGTCCGTTTTGAGGCGGTAGCGCCCTGAGGGAAGCGCCTGCAGAAAACGGCTTTTTACCTCACCGGCATATATTCCGAATTTCTCTTCAAGAACCTTGTCGGTTATATAAGGCGTGCAGTGCAGTTCGGGGTCGATGGTGAAGGCGTAATGCTCCTTCAGCTCGGGGGGGGAATAGGGGAGCGCAGGATTGAATGTTCCGAGCAGCCCACGGATGCTTGACATAGGTATTTCCCATATTCTGAAGAAGCCGAGGATATGGTCTATGCGGTAGGCGTCGAAATATCTGGCCATGTTGCGGAAGCGCGCTTTCCACCATGCGTAGCCGTCGGCGCCCATGCGGTCCCAGTTGTAGGTGGGGAAACCCCAGTTCTGGCCTAAAACCGAGAAGGGGTCCGGGGGCGCGCCCGCGCTGCAGTCGAGATTGAACAGCCATCCGTTGGTCCACGCCTCCACGCTGGTGCGCGATATTCCGATGGGTATGTCGCCTTTTATAGCCACACCGCGGGAGTGGGCGTAATCCCGGGCCTGACGCAGCTGACGGTCCAGGTGATATTGCACATAGTAAATGAATCCGAAGCTGTCGGAATGTCTGGCTGAAAGCACGGAGATAATCTGCGGCTTGTAAGTGCTGTACTCTCCCCATTTGCTGAAATCCGGGGTGCCGTAGAGGTCGCGGAGTATGCAATAGGCGGCGTAGGGACGCAACCAGGCAAGATTGCGGTCGAAGAATTCCATGAAGTCATGTGACTTCAGAACGTCGCGTCCCGAGGCATCGTAGAGTTCACGGGCATAATCCATTTTGGCTGATACCACCCGCTGATAGTCAACGCTCGGCAGCCGGTTGAGTTCCTCGGCCAGAAGTCGGTAGTGCTCGCGGCGAGAGGCGTCCGGAAGCTCACCCATTGCGTCGGGACGCAGGTAGAGAGGGTGAAGCGCGAAGATGGAGTTGGCATTATAAGGGTACGAGTCCCCGTTGGTATGCGACATTATGGTGTCGTTGACCGGCAAAATCTGTATCACGCTCTGGCCAGTGGCGGCACACCAGTCGGCCATCAGTTTCAGGTCGAGGAAGTCGCCCACGCCGAAGTCGGAGGTCGACCGCAGGGAGAATACCGGGACGGCCACTCCGGCTCCCCGCCATAAGGGAAGGGGTGATTCTATCACGCCGGTCTCCATCACGGTCGAGCCGTCGGCGGGGAGGGGCACGGCGTCTATAACGCGGTTGGCTCCGGTTTCCCAGTGGCTTTCTTCCGGTTTGTTACGGTCCTTTATCAGATATTTGAACTGAAGGGGAAATGACAGGGTGTCAATATCCAGATCGATGTACCAGCGGGAATCTCCCAGCGAAAGCAGTTCCGGCGCCACGGCGGTGTCCCAGTTTCCGAGGCTTTCCGTTTCTCCGGAAACAGCCGGGTAGAGGCTTCCGGTTAGAGCCGGACAGAGCACGGTAAGGCGAAGCTTGCCTTGCGGAAGCACGTGTCCCGGAGTCGCGGGACGGGAGGCGATGCATTTGGTGAAAGCCGAGGTGTAGAGCTCCGATTCGTCGGGGCGGATATGCCAGGAATCGATGACTACAACATCCTGCAGCCTCGGACTCAGACACAGGGAGCGCGGTGCGCCCCATTCCGTTCGCTCTGACATATCGTCGCGGCGCAGAAGGTAACGGTAGGTGAAACTGCCTTGCGAAGGGGGTATTTCCACCGTCGCCGACCATGTGTGTCCGTCGGGCCCGCACTGCATGGCCACGGCCTCGCTCTCGGAACCCGATCCGAGGGCATGAATGTTTCCGGTTATGAAGAGACCTTCGCCCCATCTGGTGGCATAGTCAATGAGGAATGTCGCTTTCATCTGGCATGAAATGTGAGTTCAGACTTGGAATCAGCCACACCTTGACGCTCCGCACGATGTGCAGATAAGGCATCCTTCCTGATAAATAAGCGTCTCATGCCCGCAGTTAGGACAGGTCTGTCCGGCAGCCTTGGTGCCGTTGGGCAGATATTTCTTCAGCGCGCGTTCCACACCCATTTTCCAGGTGTTGATGGACTGGCTGTCCAGTTCAAGACCTCCTACGAGCTTAAGCACCTGGTCGATGGGCATTCCGTAACGGAGCACACCTGAAATCAGCTTGGCGTAGTTCCAGTATTCAGGGTTGAATTTGTCGGAAAGGCCTTCGATTGTAGTCTTGTAGCCGCGCTTGTTGATGAACTGGAAGTCGTAACGCTTCACACCTTTATCGTCCACGGCCTTGATGATTTTGCCGTGAGTGATGGATTTGGGGCAGAAAATGCCGTCGTCGTCATCGGCAAGACCGGTGAAGATTTCGTATGGTTTGCCGTTCATCAGGCCTACAAACGCAATCCATTTTTCCTTGTTGTTCTGGAAGCGCACCACATCGGCCTCGAGCTCTATGGGACGTTTGGCCACATGCGGCTCCATGATTATGGGAGCGGGTTTCTTTTTCTCGGCAGCCACAAGCACTCCGGCGCGTGAGCCGTCGCGGTAAACGGTGCAGCCTTTGCAGCCGCAGCGCCAGGCTTCAACATACAGTCGGCCTACAAGCTCCTCGGTGACGTCGGATGGTAGGTTGATTGTGACGGAAATCGAGTGGTCCACCCATTTCTGCACGCGTCCTTGCATTCTCACTTTCTCGAGCCAGTCAACATCGTTGGCAGTGGCCTTGTAGTAAGGGGAGCGGGCCACGAGCGAGTCGAGTTCCTCCTGCGTGTAGTCGGGGCGTATTTCTATTCCGTTTACTTTCATCCAGGTGATGAAACGGGGATGGTATACAATGTATTCTTCGAAAGCGTCGCCTGATTCGTCCACGAAATCCACTCTTACTTTGGCATCGTTGGGGTTGACCTTGCGGCGGCGTTTGTAAACCGGCATGAATACAGGCTCTATGCCGGAAGAAGTGCGCGTCATAAGGCTTGTGGTGCCGGTGGGTGCTATGGTAAGGCAAGCGATGTTGCGGCGACCGTTCTTTCTGATGTCCTCCACAAGTTGCGGATCGGCCTCGGCGAGGCGCTTCATGAAGGGATTGTCGATTTCTCGCTGCGGGTCGAAAATTTCGAATGCACCGCGTTCGCGCGCCATGATTTCCGACGAGCGGTAGGCGGCGAGAGCCAGCGCCTTATGCACGCTTTCGGAGAAATCGGTGGCCTCGGTGGTGCCGTAGCGGAGTCCGAGGGCGGCGAGCATGTCGCCTTCGCCGGTGGTTCCCACTCCTGTGCGCCGGCCTTTGAGGGTCTTGGTGCGTATCTTGTGCCACAGGTTACGCTCTGTCTGTTTTACTTCCTCGGTCTCGGGATCCGATTCAATCTTGGCCAGAATCTGGTCTATCTTCTCTTTCTCGAGGTCGATGATGTCGTCCATCAGGCGCTGCGCTTTGCCCACGTAGTCGCGGAAAAGCTCGAAATTGAACTTGGCATCGGGCGTGAAGGGATTCTCCACAAACGAATATAGGTTGATTGCAAGCAGACGGCAGCTGTCGTAAGGACACAAGGGAATCTCTCCGCAGGGATTGGTAGATATGGTCTGGAAGCCGAGATCGGCATAGCAGTCGGGAAGCGACTCCCGCTTTATGGTATCCCAGAAAAGGACTCCGGGCTCAGCAGATTTCCATGCGTTATGCACAATCTTGGCCCACAGTGCCGTGGCGTCGGTTTCCTTGGTTATCTCCGGGTGGTCGGAATCAACGGGGAACTGCTGGCGGTAGGGCACATGGTCTATGGCGGCCTGCATGAAGGCATCGTCGATTCTGACCGATACGTTGGCTCCGGTCACCTTGCCTTCAGTCATTTTGGCATCTATAAATTTCTCCGAGTCGGGATGCTTTATGCTTACCGTGAGCATCAGGGCGCCGCGACGTCCGTCCTGTGCAACCTCTCGCGTGGAATTGGAGTAGCGTTCCATAAAGGGCACGAGACCGGTGGAGGTGAGGGCCGAGTTCTTTACCGGGGTTCCTTTGGGGCGGATATGTGACAGGTCGTGGCCCACGCCGCCGCGGCGTTTCATGAGCTGCACCTGCTCCTCGTCGATCTTTATAACGCCGCCGTAGGAGTCGGGCTTGCCTTCCAGTCCTATCACGAAGCAGTTTGAGAGCGATGCAACCTGATAGTTGTTGCCGATTCCCGTCATCGGGCTGCCCTGAGGCACCACGTAACGGAAGTTATCGAGAAGATGATAGATTTCGTCGAATGAGAGGGGATTGGGATACAATGCCTCAATGCGGGCCAGCTCGGAAGCTATGCGTGCATGCATGTCGGCCGGGGTTTTCTCATATATGTTGCCGTAGGAGTCCTTGAGAGCATATTTGCTCACCCACACTCTCGCGGCGAGTTCGTCGCCATCAAAATATACCAGTGAAGCCTCGTGAGCTTCATCGTAGGAATAGGTTTGTGTAGCCACAGTTAAGTAAGTTTATAGTGTTGAATCACGGTTTGTAAAAAGACGGTTGCAAAATTTGTAAAAAAATACGGATTGTCAAAATTGTTTACGAATTATTTATCAACACAGACGCGATTATTCATTTCGATTTGTTAATATGCAGAAAAACAGCAATGTAAGTTGGCGGGGTGTGCCTTCATGTTGTCCGATTGGAAAATTTCGGTGTCGGTATCGGTTTTCTTCGGTTTTAATTTTTATATTTGAAAAAATATTTCAGAAATGGAAACTTCAATAAACGAATACTTTTCACGCCGGCGCACTGTGAGGCGTTACAGCGCTAAGCCCGTGGATGCCGCTTTAGTCAGGAATCTTCTCGCGCTCGCGGCGCATGCCCCGAATACCGGCAATATGCAGCTTTATTCCGCCGTTGTGACTTCCTCTCCGGAGATGAAACGGCTTCTCGCTCCGGCACATTTCAATCAGCCGCAGGTGGAGGGGGCGGCGCATGTGGTCACTTTCTGTGCCGATTACCGCCGGTACTCTCTGTGGTGCGAAGAATCCGGCACCGACCCCGGCTGCGACAATTTTCAAAGTTTCATGGCGGCCGTTATAGACACCTGTCTGTTTGCTCAGCAGTTCAATACTCTCGCCGAAATGGACGGCCTCGGTTGCTGCTATCTCGGCACCACTACCTATAATGCCGAGGAAATAGGGCAGCTGCTTTCCTTGCCTGAACTTGTCGTGCCGGTGACAACCATCACGGTAGGCTGGCCGGACGGCGAGGCGCCGGAATCAGACCGCCTTTCTCCCGACGCGATTATTATGGATGAGAAATACCAGGATTTTTCAGGGGAGGATATAAAGGCCATATACTCATATAAGGAGAGCCTTGCGGAAAACCACCGGTTTGTGGAGGAAAACGGAAAGAAAAACCTCGCGCAGGTTTATGCCGAGGTCCGCTATCCGAGAACTTCTGCTAAAATCTTCTCGGAGAAATATCTTGCTTATGTAAGAAAACAGGGGTTCGCTATCTGACGGAATTTCCGACAGTGCGTTATCACGACTGCAGGGAGGCTTCGATTTTGGTGACGTCTTCCTGCAGTTGTTTTTCAATAGGAAGGCGCTCCTCGATGTTCTTGCAGGCGTAGAGCACAGTCGCGTGGGTGCGCGACAGTCTTGTGCCGATGGCAGTGAAGGGCATCTTGGCATGTTTCTTGGCGAGATACATCACCATCTGGCGCGCATCTGATATCTCGCGTTTGCGTGATTTGGTGAAAATCTGGTCGGGGTCTATGTCGTAGTAGCCGGCTACAGTCTGTGCTATGCGCTCGAAGTTGATCTGAGGCTTGTTGACTTTCACGGCGTGGGCAAGCACTTTGCGTGCGAGATCCACCGAGATGTCGCAGTTGAGCACTGTGGCGTGGGCGTAGAGCGAAACCACTATGCCTTCAAGATCGCGGATGCTGTCGGTTACGTTGAGGGCGATATATTCAAGCACTTCGGCCGGTATCTCGAGGCCGTCCTGCTGGGCTTTCTGTGTCAGCACCTCCTTGCGCAGCTCGTAGTCGGGGCGCTCGAGCTCGGCCGTCATTCCCATTTTGAAGCGAGAGAGCAGGCGCTCTTCCATACCTTCCATTTTCGACGGGCAGCAGTCGCTGGCCAGGATGAGCTGCTTGGAATTGCGCATCAGGTGGTCGAAGATGTGGTAGAAGGTATTCTGGGTGCGTGATTTGCCTATGAGGTCCTGAATATCGTCGATTATCAGAGTGTCGATGCTCTGATAGAAGTTCATGAAGTCGTTGATTTTGCCGTTGCGCTGGGCGGTGGTATACTGGCTCTCAAAAAGTCGTGCCGTAATGTAGAGCACGCGCATTGACGGATTGAGCTCTTTTATGCGTATGCCGATGGCCTGTATCAGGTGGGTTTTTCCCACGCCGGGCGCTCCGAATATGAAGAGAGGGTTGAATGTCTTGCACTTGGGGTCGTTGGCTATTGCCTCGCCGATTGAGCGTGCCACTTTGTTGCAGACACTGCCGCAGTAGTTCTCGAAGGTGTAGTGAGGATTGAGCTGCGCGTCAATGTCGGGCGCTTCCTGCTGCTGGAACGGGTTTGATGTCGCTCCCGGTCGTGGAGCCACGGCGGGACTTGGCTTTGAGCTGCCATATGTCACGCTTGTGGACGGCTCGTTTGAAACCTGTTCGAAGCGATAGAAAAGTTTGATTTCCGGGCCGAATGCCTTTTTGAGTGTGTGTGAAAGAATGTTGAAGAATCTTTCTTCAAGCTGTTCTATAAAGAATGGTGACGGGACCTTGAGCACCAGTGTGTTGTCGTGATACTCAATCGGCACAATGGGTTTGAACCAGGCTTCGAATTGCTCGGTCTTGAGATTGTCCCGGAAGATTTCGAGACATTTGTTCCATTGTATGTTCAGGGTCTGCGTCATTGAAGTAGAGGAGATGGTTCTTTCACTATTTTTACAACACAAATTTCGTTCAAAAATATCGCAAAATAAAACGTAATTTTATTTGGAGATTAAGATTTGTTTACACGATATTGAATTTCAGCAGATTAGAGGAATAGAGCCGTTTAGCTTAAATTATGACTTTAATAAACAATCATAATCAGCTGAATAATAG
>VSPV01000112.1 GCA_009775605.1 Paramuribaculum sp. | reverse complement strand
ACATCGTGGGTGCGGGCGAAATCACTGAGGTGAGTACCGCGATTGGCCACCCATCGGCAGATAGTGTCGTGGGTCTCCACATCCTCGCCGCGTGAGCATGCGGTGGCGCACATCTCGGAGAATCCCGATTGGGATTTGGTGGTCTGCGAGAAAAGCGCCAGAGGGGATGTGAAGTCGATATTGTCGAGGTCGGAAGTGTGCTCTACCACGGTAGCGTTGCCGCGGGTCTGGCCCACGAGTCCATTGACTTCGGCGTGGCCCGGCTTGCCGTAGATCACGATTTTTCGACCGGATGCGTATGCCTCGGCTATGCTGCGCTGCAGGCGCAGTACCACCGGACAGGTGGCGTCGATAATGGTGATATTGTTGCGCCGGGCAATCTCGTAGGTGGAAGGGGGCTCGCCGTGGGCGCGAAGCAGCACTTTGACGTCGTGAAGTTTCTCCAGGTCATCGTGTGTGATGGTTACGAGTCCTTTTGAGCGGAGACGTTCCACTTCGTCGGAATTATGCACGATGTCGCCGAGACAGTAAAGGCAGCCGTCGTCGGCAAGAGTATCTTCCGCTTTTCTTATTGCGGAGGTGACACCGAAGCAGAATCCCGATTCGGAATCGATTTCTATTTCAACGCGGCTTTTCATCTGGAGCCGGCGATTGTGCGGTGATAGAGGTCGAGGAGCACGCGGTTCTGCATGTCGGGTGTCATCTCGGAATTGTCGAGCAGGAATGCGTCGGGAGCCTTTCTGAGAGGGCTTTCGGCGCGTGTCTCGTCGATATGGTCGCGTTCCACCACATTTGCCAGGACCTCCTCGAATGTTGTCTGCGAGCCTTTGGCAATCAGCTCGGCGAGACGGCGCTGGGCGCGTGTCTGAGGCGATGCGGTAACGAATACTTTCATCTCGGCATCGGGGAAAACGGTGGTGCCGATGTCGCGGCCGTCCATCACTATCCCTTTGCTGCGTCCGAGGCTCTGCTGCATTTCCACGAGGGCGTGGCGCACTGCGGGAATGGCAGCAACCGGCGACACGTTTGAGGAAACCGGCATGGAGCGGATTTCGCTTTCCACATTTTCGCCGTTGAGAAGCGTGGCCTGTGCGTCGCCTTCTACTTTGAAATCAATATGAATCTCCGGGAGAGCTTTGGCAAGAGCCTCGGCGTCCACGCTATGGTCCGGAGCAATCATTCCGTGGCGCATGGCGTAAAGGGTCACGGCACGATACATGGCGCCGGAGTCGATATAACGGTAACCGATGGTTCTGGCGAGTTTTTTCGCCATGCTGCTTTTGCCCGACGAGGAGTATCCGTCGATGGCTATGGTGATGGGAGTGGTGTTTTCTGACATATTTCTGATGCTCATTTTGTTTTGCAAAAATAAGCATAAATGTTGGAAAACCCTCGCCGGGGAGGTCACAACAGTTCCGAAAGACGGGTGGAAATATTGACCATGAAGGTCGAGGCGCTCTTGTGGGGCTGCGCGAACGCCAGTCCGAGCGAGAAAGCCTTCAGGCGGAGGCCTGCTGCGAGAGAGACTCCTGACAGCAGGGAACGTGAATAGGAGCTCATGTCGGTGCGTGTCTTGTAGTTATAGCCTATGCCGAGGTAGAATTTCTCAGAGGGGATGAAATCGGCCGCGAACACAAGGTGTCTCAAAAGGTTGGAGCCGAAGGAATCCACGGTTTTCCCGGGATCTCTTTCCGAGCCGTCGCCTTCATCGTAGTAGGGAAGATGCCATTTGGTGAGATTCCATGCCGTGACGGAAAAACGCACGGGAAATGAACCGAACGACTGCGTCCAGCCGGCACGGATGTCGAACGGCAGGCGGTGGTATGCCTCATCGAAACGTTTCACCTGGCCTCCGAGGTTGGCCACGACCACAGAAAACGACAGGTCGCGTTCGGGGTCGTAATAGTTCACGCCAAGATCGGTGGCCAGCGCTACGGCTGTATAGGAGTCGTAGGCACTATAGATGACCCTCAGTGTGGCGCCTCCGCGCCAGTAATCGGTGATGTCGCGGGAATAAGTGCCGGAAAAGGCTATGTCCTTGGGTGAGAAATCGCCAAGTTTGTTGCCGTTTTCGTCGGTGCTCTCGATAGAGCCGTAGCCCCAGTATTGCAACCCGACACCCCAGGCCGAATGCTCTCCGGCTCCTTTGCCGAATTTCACGCCGGCGAAATTCGATGAGGCGATGTAGCGCATGTAGTTGAAGCCGACCTGCGTGCCGAATTCCGGGCCGAGCAACGCCGGGTTCTGGTCCACATAGTTTATGTCGGAGCAGATATCGGATATGTTTATGCCGCCGAGTCCGTAGGCGCGGGCCGACGACGGGATATTGAGGAATCCGTAGGAATCTTCCGAGTTATCGCGCGCTTCAACGGATGTTGACGCGACGGCGGCCGAGAATATCGCGATGAATATAGCGTGAAGTTTCATTGTCGAATGATATCGGGGGCTATATATGGGCCCTTCTTTTAACTTAAACGGGTGCGTAAAGCCATATATTATGCGATTACCTTATCTTTTTAACATAATGGAGTAATACGTATGGCAAAAAATTGTCAACAAACACTAAACAAAAGTAATCATCAGTAAAAACATATTGCGTAGTTTGAAAAATAATCCGTAACGCTGTAATTTTGTCTCTAAATAAAAGTAGAGGATCCGGTGTCCTCAATAAATATTTTAATAAACCAGTCGAAAAATGACCACACGACATGCTGTATTATGCAGATTGCTGATGCCGGCGATATTGGCCGGGTCGGGCTACATGATTTCGGCCACTGCCCAGAATCGCGTCATTTACTATAGAAGTCATTCCCGCATGACTGTAAGTGTACAGGAAACTTCAGCCTATATGCCCGAATCGGTTGACGAACAGCCGTGTTTCCCCGGCGGAGAGGGGGCTATGATCCAGTTCATCAATAAAGAGCGACGCTATCCGCGGTCGGCTTACGAAAACGCAATCGAAGGACGTGTGCTCTGCAGCTTTATAGTGGAGCCTGACGGAAGGATAACGAATGTGGAAGTGGTGCGCAGCGTCGACGAAAGTCTTGACCGCGAAGCCATGAGGGTAATCCAGAATATGCCACGCTGGGAACCCGGACATATAGGAGGAAACAAGGTGCCGGTCTATTGCCTTCTTCCCATCCCGTTCAGATTATAAAAACCGGGAGCTCTTTTCGGCAACCGGAAAAATAACAGAACAAGGCGGTGTGTAGGATTTTTTCCTGACACACCGCCTTGTTTTTGATATTCTGTAAAAATCAGTTGCCCATCTCGAATTCGAGAGTGCCTCCGTTCATTATGTCGGCATAGTCGATATACATCTTGTCATAAGGCTTGCCGTTGAGTTTCACGCTTTTGATATAGCGGTTGGTATCGGAGTTGTTGTGGGCTATGACAGTGAACTGTCCTCCGGGAACTTCGATTACGGCTTCATCCAGCACGGGCGAGCCGAACCAGTAACGGCCGCTTGCGGGCTCTACCTGATAGAATCCGAGAGCCGAGAGCACGTACCATGCTGACATCTGGCCAGCATCGGCGTTTCCGGCATATCCATCGTCCTCGAGAGTATAGAAATCCTTCATTACCTGGCGCAGACGGTCGGCAGCTTTGCGGTTCTCCCCGAGCATGGTGTAGAAGTAGATTATATGGTGGGAGGGTTCATTGCCGTGGGCATACTGGCCGATGAGCCCGGATATGTCGGGCGAAACGTCGTCGCCGCGAAGCTCGCTTGAGGTGCTGAACAGCAGGTCGAGTTTCTCAATCGCTTTTTCCTTGCTGCCGAAGAGCTCCACCAGTCCGTCGAGATCCTGAGGCACGAGCCAGGTGTATTGCCAGGCGTTGCCCTCGCAATAGTCGTCCATGCGGTGGGTTGTGGCGTTGGGGTCGAAAGGAGTGCGTATGGAGCCGTCGGTCATCTTGCCGCGAACAAAACCGGTGGTGGGGTCGAAGTAGTTGCGGTAGGAATGCGAGCGGTCGGTGAATTTAGCATAGTTGGCGGAATCGCTGAGAGCTTTGGCTGCGTTGGCAATGGCACCGTCGGCAATGGCATATTCCATATCGAAGGCGATGGATTCATTCATCTTGTCGGAGGGAATGAAGCCGTATTTGTCGCGGAGCGCGCCACCGCGGGCTGTGTCGGCGGCTGTCTTGAGCATAGCCTGGAAGGCGCGGTCGGGATCTACGCCGGGCACTTTCTTGACAATGGCGTCGGCCACAGGGATTATGCCGGGGTTACCGACCATACAGTCGGTCTCGTTGCCCCACAGATGCCATACAGGCAGACGTCCCTGCTCGTCGGCTATATCAATCATGTTGTTGATCATCTCGGCGTTGCGCTCGGGCTGGAAGAACGAGAGGAGCGGCATTTCAGCGCGGTAAGTGTCCCACAGGGAATAGATGGTGTAGACGTTGCGGCCGTTGGCTGTCTGATGCACGGCGTCGTCGGCACCACGGTATTTTCCGTCAACATCGTTGAACGTAGCGGGGACAATCATGGTGCGGTAGAGCGAAGTATAGAACTTTCTGAGTTCCGTGGAGTCGGCAGCCTGGGCCTTTATGCGGGCGAGTTCGGTGTTCCAGTTCTGACGGGCCTGAGCTTTTGTAGCCTCGAAATCCCAGCCCGGAAGCTCGGCGTCAAGGTTGGCTTTGGCTCCCTCGATGGAAACCGGCGAGAGGGCTACTTTCACGAGCACCTGTTCGGCCGAATCGGTCTTGAACGAGGCGCGCCCAAAGAGGTTGTCGGGGCCAGCGGTCTCAAACGAATCGAAGGGTTTCGAGAATTCAGCCACGAAGTAAACCTTCTGGTTATTGGCCCATCCGGAGGAATAGCGGGAGCCCACTATACGTTTGTTGCCTTCGGCCTGCATGGAAGTCTCGGTAGGACGGTCCCAGCATCCGCCGTTCTGAAGGTCGAACACAATGGCGGCGCTGTCGGAAGCGGGGAATGTATAGCGGTGCAGACCCACGCGGTTGGTGGCAGTCATTTCGGCATCGATGCCGTAGCGTGTGAGGGGAACGCGGTAATATCCGGGCTGGGCTATCTCCTTCGAACGGTCGGCATAGCTCCAGAGGCCGGAACCGGGTTTGTCTTCCTCTCCGCGGCTGTAGGTGACGCTACCGGTCACCGGCATTATGGTCACGTCGAAAAGGTCGCCTATTCCGGTACCCTCGAGGTGGGTGTGGGAGAATCCTATCACGGTGGAGTCAGACGAATGGTAACCGCTGCACCAGTCCCACTGCTGGGGGATGCTGGTGGGGCCGACCTGAACCATTCCGAAGGGAACGCCTGCGCCGACAAAGACGTGGCCGTGACCTCCGCTTCCGGTCCTGACGTTGACCAGCGAGGCATAATCGGGAGCAGCCTCGGTGATTGTGGATTTATCGGTTTTACATCCTGCGGCAAGCATAAGCAG
Source organism: Paramuribaculum sp. (assembly GCA_009775605.1). Taxonomy (GTDB): domain Bacteria; phylum Bacteroidota; class Bacteroidia; order Bacteroidales; family Muribaculaceae; genus Paramuribaculum. Next base: position 3,371 of record VSPV01000112.1, on the reverse strand, counting down.
CGACGCAGGGAGTAAAAGAAGTGATGATTTCATCATTTATTTTTTGGGTTGATTTGATAATTTGAATTTCAGATTGCCAGCCTTCATGAGATCGTCGTGGCTTATGCGGTAGTTTTTGAGTGGCTTGCCGCCGAGCTGCATCTGCTGGATGAAGATGTCGCCGGGAGCGGTGCGGTCGGCCTCAATTACAAGAGTCTTTCCGGGGGTGTCGATTTCCACGCGGTCAAATACAGGAGAGGTGAGAGTGTAGAAAGGTTCGCCGGGACAGTCGGGATAGAATCCCATCATCGACATCACAGCCCAGGTCGACATTGTGCCGGTGTCGTCGTTGCCGGGAATACCGTCGGGATTATTGGTGAAATATTTTGAAAGCAGACGGTTCACTTCTTTCTGTGTGCGCCATTCCTCGCCTTTCACGCGTGAGAAGAGGTAAGGATATGCGATGTTGGGTTCGTTGGCGGGATCGTAGAGATTGTCGTCGAACACCTTCTGAAGCTTTTCGGTGAATTTCTTGTTGCCGCCGTTGATTTTTATGAGACCTTCCACATCGTGGGGCACGAAGAACGAGTAGTTCCAGGCCGAACCCTCGTGGAATCCGGGCACCGGCTCGAAGTTCTCGCCCTGACGGGGATCGAAGGGGGTGAGGAAGGTGCCGTCGGGGTTGATGGGGCGGAGTGTTCCGCTCTCCTTGGAGTAATAGTTTTTGTAGCCTGCGGCACGTTTGCGGAGTTCCTTGGCGAATTCCACGTCGCCGCGCTGCTCGGCAAGCCATGCGAGAGCGGCATCGGCCACGTAATATTCCAGAGCGTGGCTCACGGAGTTGTCGCCCGAATCATCGGCATGGAAGAAGTTCAGAGGCACATAGCCTTTTTCGATATAGGGGTCGATATCGGGACGCATGGGGTTTTTGGCGCCCTCGGTGGTGGCCGATTTCTTCATTGCCTCATAGGCGGCGTCAATGTCGAAGTCGCGGAGGCCCTTGCGCCAGGAGTCTACAATTACCGGAATGGCCGGGTCGCCTTCCATGGTGTAGGTCTCGCGTCCGAATAGCTCCCATTTCGGCAGCCATCCGCCTTCCTTATACATGTTGACCATAGACTGGAGCATATCCGTCTGGCGCTCGGGATACACGAGGGTCATAAGCTGATGGAGATTGCGGTAGGTGTCCCAGAGCGAGAAAATGGTGTAGCGGTTGTGGCCGGCAGGCACTTTTCCCTCGCCGAAGCTTTCCATCAGGGGATATTCACCGTTTACGTCGGAGAGCACGGCAGGCTGCAGCAGAGCATGGTAGAGACCGGTGTAGAACACCTTTTTCTGGTCGTCGGTTCCACCGGTCACGCGGATGCGGCCGAGGTCGGCATTCCAGCGGTCGCGGGCGTTCTTGCGCATGTCGTCGAAAGTAAGACCGAGCTGCTCTTTTTCGAGGTTCTCGCGGGCGTTTTTGATGGATACGAATGATACACCCATGCGTACCTCCACCTGTTCGCCGGGCTTGAGGTCGTTGTAAGTGAACCAATAGCCGATGTCGTCGCCGGAGAGGTCGCGGCCATATTCGCGGTAAATCTTGTATGTGCCGTTATCAGGAGTCCACTGGGCTTCCACGCCGTCCATCTTTGGCTGCATCTTCCAGTAGCCCGAAGCATCCGGCTTCTTGCTCACGCGCATCACGAAATAGATGCTGAACACCTTCTGGGGATTGTAGCAGAAGGTTCCCAGGAGTTTTGATCCTTCAATCTCGGTGTCGGAGACACGGCGCACTGTGGCGCCCGATTCGTTTGTCAGGCCTTGGCCGAGATTTATAAGGATGTTGCTCTTGCCGCCGGGGAAGGTGTAGCGTTCGGCCGAGGTGCGGTCTGTGGCGGTTACCTCCGTGGTGATGTCGTATTTGGTGAGACGGTTTGAGTAGTAGCCGGGCATGGCGGTCTCTTTCTCGTAAGCGGAGCCATATTTCTTATAGTCAGGCTCGAGATCGCCGGTTGTGGCTATGGTGAGGAGCGAACCGAGGTCGGGGCATCCCACGCCCGAAAGATTCACATGGGCGAAACCGGTGAAAAACTTGTTGTGGAACTCGTAGGGAGTCGACCACCAGCGGGCGTCCTTGTCATAGACGTTGGTGTCGGAGCCCATTACGTTGAAAGGAGTTACGGACATGAGTCCGTTAGGCACAACGGCGCCGGGGTTGGTGGTGCCGAAGTTTGTGGTGCCTATGAAGGGGTTGACCCACTTGGTGTAGTCAACGGATTCAGCGGAGGCGCTGAGGCCGGCGGTTCCCAGAAGGATGCCGGATAAAATCAGATTCCGGAGATTTGGCATTAGAAAGTGTATTATTACTGTATTATTCGGTATTAGTGATATGATTTACAAAGATACGCACAGAGCGGCTAACTGCCAACATAAAAATTGATAAACAGCCGCTCCATTGTGCTTCCTTGCGTTTCCTTGCGCGGGGTCAGCTCACCAGCGGAGAAGTGAGGCGGAAACGGCGCAATACCCATGTGAGAAGGGCTGCTGCCGAGAATACGCATACAGCCATGGCTACGATGCGCACCGCGTAGGGCAGCCCGGGAATGTCAAAGAGGTCGTAGGCCACCATGACGAAAAAGAAGTGACAGAGGTAGATGCCGAATGTGAGCGAGGCCAGACCGGAGAGGAATTTTCCTCCCCGTGGAGCGAGGCGCTGGAACGCTACGAACACCGGCAGCGTCATCATGAACACATTTATGCCGCAGAAATACCAGATTATCTCCAGATAGGCATAGTCGCCGGGATAGCGTTCCTGCAGCCATACGTATCCGCCCGCGGTAATGGCATACCCGAGAATGAAGAGGGGGGCCATGACGCTGAAAAGTTTCGTCGACGACCATTGAAGGGGAAAGCGCTTGAGATAGACGGCGAGAATCAGATAGCCGATGAACCCCGACACGTAATATAAGGTAGAGAAGGCGTTCCAGTCGCACCCTCCGAGTATGTCCATGTTGCCGTAATTACCCAGGTAACCGGCGGCGGGAGCAAAAAGCTTGATATACGGGACAATCAGGGTGATGCCCCAGACCTTAAGCACGGTGAGCATGTCGCGACGGGAAGCCGATGCGAGCCAGGGGCCTATTACGGGCATTATCAGATAAAGTCCAAGCAGCATATAAAGGTACCATAGCGGAGTGGTGTCGAAATTGAAGTTGAGCACCCACGTCCATAGGCGGTTGGTGAGTCCCTCGGGGGTATAGACCGAAAGGTCAACCGACGGATTGACGGAATGGCTACCGAATCCGGTGAAGTAGAGATAGGCCAGGGGCGTGAGGGCGAGCGACCAGAAAACCAGCGGCGGTATGATGCGGCCCACTCTGCGGCGGTAGAAACCGCCGAGGGTGGAG
>VSPV01000111.1 GCA_009775605.1 Paramuribaculum sp. | reverse complement strand
AGGTGATTTTTTCGCAATAAGACGTTAAAAGTTGGACTGATACTTTATGAAATGCAGATAAGTGACTAAAATACAGAAATATGAGTGTATTGTTAAAATTCGTTTATCGTCTTATTTTGTATTTGTGAACTTCAATTTGTCGCATGTTTAGCTTCGCAAAATGTAAAATTGAAAAATTACAATTCCTAATTTTGCGCTTATCCTATGTGCTGTTTACAATTATAAAACCGGCTGATTCGATTGTTTACAATTTGAATCTGATGCTTTTCCAATTCCAAATTTTCAGTGGTTTCTAAATGTAAACTAAAGTTTGAATCGGTAGATGTATATGTAAAATCACTCTTGAATTATACATCTTCTTGATTTGAAAACATTTATCTTATTGTCCGGGATTTTCTATTTTGTCATTATTAACCATAATGGGTTCATAATCAAATATTTTAATCTTTATTTACATTCTTGACATCCATCGTAACAATTTTCACGCTTCTAATTATAGAATATTTAATTCCAGACCAATCTTTTGTATTCTCGATGTTATAATGCTGGTATATAGCCTATTAATATTTGAAAATCGAGATATTTAGCCTCTGAGAATGAGTTAAATCTGTGCCTGCCATTCATCCTATCTGTTAATTCGATTCTCAGATGTGATTATGTAGTTGTTGGATTATTTAAGTGCATCAATCTCTCGCCAGATTTTTAACCCTATTGATTAATATGGGTATAAAGTAAATGGCATTGTAATTATTTTTAAATTATATGTGCGTAATTAATGCCCACGTGGTTGATAATTTTGCCAATGTAGGACATATATATGTCCATTAGTTTCTCATTACCAATCTTTCATTATGGACAGCCAGGTTTTATTTAGCAGAAATGTAATTAACACTCTTCGCTCACTCCCTGAGAATGACCGTGGGCCTATAGCCAATGCACTTGCCGCAGAATTCATCCTTGGTAGAGATCCTCTTGAGGGTCTATCGGCCCTTCAGAGCAGAGTCTATTGCGTGTTAAGATTTTATGTGTGTCGTGACCAGAGGAATCTCCTTGACTGATCTCTGTTTGGCTACAGGCTATAATTTGATTGGAGACCCAATGGATAGTGCAGATACTCAATGTGTTGTAAACTCAAATTATCGAGCTTTTTTGCAAGAGAGCGTCGTAAAACAGCGAAAAATAGGAGTGCTTCATAGAATATCCAGTGGGATGCATTGACTCTCCGCGCATGCACGAGCGTGTATCCTTACAATTTGAACGGTAATTTGAGTTTTGCAACAATCAATGTTCTGGCATCTGACTTTATGGAGAAAAGCCTTAATACGAGAATGATTGCGCCCGAACAGGCATTCTAAACGCTCCCGGAGTCCTTTAATAAAGTAATAGACGGGATAGAAGATTCATTGGAAGCTTTCCAGTTCCATTGAGGCGATTTCCCAAAGGCTCATTGCATTCTCAAGATCCTTTTGTGCTTTTGCATGGCGTTGGCATAAGTCGTCGGAGAATTCACCGGCAGCCATTTCCTTTTCGATCTCAGCAACGGTTCCCTCCAGGCGGCTGATTTCAGCCTCTGCGTCCTCAACCTTTTTCTTCAGTCTTCGGAGATTCTTTTCCCGTTCTTTCTGTTCGGCATAGCTTAGTCTTGAAACTTCCTTGTTGCCTGACGCCGCTGGCTCGGTCTTTTTCGATGATGCCGTATCGGATGCGGATTTCTCCACAGAAGGCTTCTTATCTTTTGAGATTTCAAGTTCGGAGAGAGAGGCAATCTTTTTCTTCTCAAGAAACTCGTAGATGCCTCCGAGGCATTCCTTGACCTTTCCTCCGCCGAATTCATAAACCTTTTCCACGAGCCCGTCAAGAAACTCTCGGTCGTGGCTCACCACAATCACAGTGCCGTTGAAATCTCGGATAGCTTGCTTAAGGATATCCTTGGTGCGCATGTCGAGATGGTTGGTCGGCTCGTCCAATATAAGAAGATTCACGGGCTCGAGAAGAAGCTTTATCATGGCCAGGCGCGTCTTTTCTCCACCTGAAAGCACCTTCACCTTTTTATCAGAGGCTTCGCCTCCAAACATGAATGCGCCGAGAATATCGCGTATCTTAGTGCGTATGTCGCCCGTGGCCACACGGTCAATCGTATCGAATACCGTAAGCTCTCCGTCGAGCATGGAGGCCTGGTTTTGCGCGAAATACCCAATCTTGACATTGTGGCCTATTTTGAGGGAACCGGTGAAGGGGATTTCACCCATTATACATTTCACAAGGGTGGATTTTCCTTCGCCGTTTTTTCCTACGAAGGCTATCTTTTCTCCACGTTTGAGCGTGAATGTTGCTCCGTCGAAAACCTGGTGATCGCCGTATGCTTTACCTACGTTGTCGAGTATAAGCGGATAGTCGCCTGAGCGTGGTGCGGGAGGGAAGCGAAGGCTGATATGTGAATTGTCTACCTCGTCCACCTCTATGCGCTCTATCTTGTTGAGTTGCTTTATTCGGCTCTGGACCTGAACGCTCTTCGTGGCCTTGTATCTGAACCGTTCTATAAAATCCTCGGTCTCCTGAATCTGTTTCTGCTGATTCTGGAAAGCTCTCATCTGCTGTTCGACTCTTTCCTTTCTCAGCTCTACAAAATGGGAATAGTTCACGGCGTAATCATAGATTTTGCCGCATGAAATCTCAATGGTCCGGTTTGTTACATTGTCTATGAAAGCGCGGTCGTGACTCACGAGTACCACTGCTCCGGCTTTACTCGTCAGAAACTGCTCCAGCCACTGGATCGACTCTATGTCAAGATGGTTGGTAGGCTCGTCGAGAAGGAGAACATCCGGACGCTGCAGAAGGAGCTTGGCAAGCTCGATGCGCATGCGCCATCCTCCGGAAAATTCCGATGTGGGTCTGTCAAAATCAGTCCGCAAGAATCCAAGGCCTGTGAGCGTCTTCTCCATTTCGGCCTCGCAGTTCTCACTTTGCTCCATTGCCATCCTTTCGGAAAGAGAACTTACGCGCTCAATCAGCTCATGATATTCATCACTCTCATAATCCGTGCGCGAGGAGAGTTCTTCGGTGGCTTCGTCAAGCTTGCGTTTCAGGTCATCGATATGAGCAAAGGCTTTTCTGACCTCCTCTTTAACCGTGAGGGTATCGTTTAGCTCCATCTGCTGTGGCAGATAACCTACGGTAATGTCCCGAGGCATGGAAACCTTGCCGGAAGTCGGGCTCTGGATACCTGCGATGATTTTGAGCATTGTGGATTTTCCGGCACCATTTTTCCCTACGAGCGCTATGCGGTCACGCGGGTTAATCACGTAATTTATATTGTCGAAGAGGGATTTGGCGCTGAACTCAACGCTAAGATTCTGAATGGATACCATCTCTTGTGCCTTGTTTGGAATTCGGCTGCAAAGGTACTTAAAAACCACGCCAATTCCAACGGCCAGGAGGGCCGAAGAGAGTATTAGGACTATTTGGCAGGGATAAAGATTCTGCTTATCGCCTGCGGTAGATGATTGCCGACTCGGTAATTACGATATCCACAGGCACATCAAACGGGTCAGCCTCCATCTCGTCGATAAGCTGAAAATCGTAGGCCACTCCCACTTTCAGAGCCCGTGTGCGCGAGAGCAATCTGTCATAGTATCCTTTGCCACGGCCCACGCGATTGCATTTCCGGTCGTAAGCTACAGCCGGTACCACTACCATTTCCATATCGGAGGCATCTGTCAGCTCATCGCCCTCCGGTTCTTCTATTCGGAATGCTCCGGAACGAAGGCGTGTGCGGTCGTAGGGCAGAATCTCCAGGTCTATACCGTTGACCCTCGGAAGGAAAAAGCGTTTCTTGCCACTCCATTTGTTAAGGAATTCCCGGGTGGAAAGTTCGTCGGGCAGGGAATTGTACATCAATATCCTGTCGCTCATCAGAAATGCGGCAAGCTGTTCAAGCCGGTCGAATACGCTTCGGGCCGCTTTCTGACGTTCATCATCATCAAGCAGACTCTTGCGTGCGCGCATTCTCAGTCGGATATCATTCTTATTCATCATCGGACAGTTATAGTGTCAGACGCTTGCTTGTTGAGGGTTGGTTCGCCGTTTTTAAGCTCCTCAAGCGCACGCTCCACAGCCTTGTCCTGACGGTTTATGACTTCATAGAAGGCCGACGTGCCAAGGACATCGCGTGCTATCAGCGCCTTTAACTGACTAACAATTAAGTCGCGGGAAAGGTTTATATAATACCAGCGCGGAGCTATTCCGCCTTCTTTCTTTGCAAATGCCACGAAATCCGACAGCAGCTGGTCGTCGTTCGGCAACAGGCTTTCAACCTCATCCACAGTGGTGGCTTCCGACAGTTGGCCACGGTTGATATCGGCAAATCTGAATGCGAACCGCTGAAGCATTCCGGCGTTCAACACATTGATATAATATGATGAAATACCGCTGGTGTCGTTAGGCACAAAGATATCGGGCATGATGCCGCCACCTCCGTAAACCTCGCGGCCACCCGCAGTGTGGTAGACCACGGATTTGTCGATATGTGCACTGTCGGCGCTGAAACCTTCGCCATGGCTGTAGCGTTCGGCTATTTCCATTCCATAGCTGTCGATGTTTCCGGGAGTATATGTTTTCTGAATGCATCGGCCCGAGGGAGTATAATAACGGGCCGTGGTAAGACGCAGAGCGCTACTGTCGGGAAGAGAAATCTGCTTCTGGACAAGACCCTTGCCGAATGAGCGACGTCCTAATATTGTTCCCCGGTCATTATCCTGCATGGCCCCGGCGAAGATTTCGCTTGCGCTTGCAGAGTATTCATCAATAAGAACGGCCACTCTTGAATCGGCAAAAGCGCCGTTGCCGTCGCTGAAAGCCATGCTTTCGGCTCTCCCGTCGCGCCCGTGGGTGGACACGATGAGTTTGCCGGCAGGCAGAAATTCGTTTGCCATAAGTATGGCGATTTCCATGTAGCCACCGGTGTTTCCACGGAGATCTATCACGTAATCTTGGGCACCACGGCTGCGCAGGTCAACCAGAGCGTTCAGGAACTCTTCGAAAGTGGTGCGGCCGAACTTGCTGACGCGTATGAAGCCGGTAGTGGGATTGAGCATATAACTTGACTCAACGCTTGCCACGGGAATGTCGCCGCGTGTCACTTCAAATTCAAGCATCTTTGGGCTTGTGGCACGGAGAACGCCGAGTTTTACTTTTGTGTCCCGCGGTCCTCTGAGGCGCGAAATGATATTGTTGTCGGTCCATTCCTTGGTATTGACAACTGTGTCATTGATTTCCACTATTCTGTCGCCTGCCATGATGCCTACTTTTTCCGACGGGCCTCCGGATATTACCTCTACGACGGTTATGGTGTCGTTGAGGGTGTTAAACTGAATGCCGATGCCGCAGAACGACCCGTCAAGCTCCTCGTTCACGCTCTGAAGTTCGCTGGCCGGTATATAGGCTGAATGAGGGTCAAGTTTAGAAAGAATATCGGGAATGGTTTTCTCAATCAGGCTGTCGGTGCTGACTTTGTCCACATACTCATTTTCAATATAGTGGAGTACGGTTCCAAGTTTGTTTTGTCCCTCCGATATGTCTATGCTGAAAAATTTGGCACCCAAAAGAATGCCGCCTGCAAAAGCCACGGCGACCATGAGTGGAATCCATACAGATGTTTTTTTGAAATCTATGTTCATCGTGCTGATGATGGATGGTGTGAAGTAAAGTGCAAAATAGTGTATGTAGGTATAAATATCGCCTGCGGGCGAACAGCCTTAATCCAAGTCAGGGATATGTACTGTTTCTACCCTGGCCCGCCTCAGAAGTTCAAGCCCGTCGGTAATCCGGTATAAATCACGATATACCACTCTTATTATTCCGGCCTGGATGATGAGTTTGGAACATTCCATGCAGGGAGAAGCGGTCACATAGAGGGTGGAGCCAGCGGAAGAATTGTTGCTGCGCGCCACTTTTGTGATGGCGTTTGCCTCGGCGTGCAGCACGTAAGGTTTGGTGATGCCGTTTTCATCCTCACAAATGTTTTCAAAACCTGCGGGAGTACCGTTGAAACCGTCTGATATTATCATTTGGTCCTTAACAAGCAGCGCTCCCACGCGCCGGCGTGTGCAGTAAGAGTTTTCGGCCCATATTGAGGCCATGCGCAGATAGCGCTTATCAAGAATAAGGTGTTTGTCTGTCTGTTCCATTATCTATGGCATTTTTCTGCCCGAAAATGTATCGCGATGCAATGACTTGTTTATTTCTGCAAAGGTACTTATTATTTTCTTTTCTCTCATTCTTTCATATGATTATTGTGGAAATTGTGGAGCGAACCATTCCCTTAAGAATTGTGGCTTGTTGTATGACGGAAGTGAAGGATGCCTTGCGCTTTATGTTAAAAACGATATGAAAAAGTTTGAAAATAGCTAAAGAACCTCAAACTCAGCTAAAAACCGAAACAATTGCTTTTTAAGGGAGGTTTTCAATGTATAAAAGGTCTCAGACATATTTCAAATACACACTGACTATGGTAAACAACAAATTCCAGGCGCGTCTTGTCGCATTGCAGACGAATCTTCTGAATTTTGCCTATATACTTACTTCAAACCGCGACGATGCCTATGATCTTCTTCAGGACACCACGCTCAAAGCCCTCGATAATGAAGAGAAGTACTCTGAAAACACCAATTTCAAAGGATGGGTTTTCACTATAATGCGTAATATCTTCATTAACAATTATCGGCGTACCATCAGGAGCGCAACGATGCTTGACGGGACGGACGACCTTTATTTTCTGAATCTTCCTCAGGAATCTGGACTTGCTTCGCCTGAAAACTCCTATGCAGTAAGTGAGATTAATGATGTTATAAGTAGTTTCGAGGACGGATACAGAATCCCGTTTTCAATGCATCTGTCGGGTTATAAGTATGCGGAGATTGCACGGCAAATGAATCTGCCCGTCGGAACCGTAAAGAGCCGAATATATTATGCACGAAAACGACTTCGGGTTTTGCTGAAGGATTATGAATCATGATCGCACGAAGAGTAGGCGTCCGTTTCTTCTGTCTGATGCGTGGAAAGTTGCCTTTCCTCGCTGTTGATTTTCAGCTGTTTTTTTGTTTTGGCGCCAAGGTCGCGGAGTTCCTGGGCTCGGCCCACAAGATTACCCCGACCGCGGTTCAGTTTGCCTATGGCTGAGTCGCATGTCTTTTGTGCCGAGGAGATAGAATTTGCCACACGTGCCAGATCCTCTGTGAGACCAACGAATTTGTCGTACATCGCACCGGCCTTTTCTGCTATTTCGAGAGCATTGCGCGTCTGGCGGTCCTGATTCCAGATTTGTGCCACGAGGCGCAGCAATCCAATGAGCTGGGTGGGGGAGACAACGATTACATGCCGGTCGAAAGCTTTCTGCCATAAGCCTGGGTCAAGTGTCATGGCTGTGGAATAGGCGGCCTCATTGGGTATGAACATCACAGTAAAGTCGAGTTTGTCGGTTCCCACGTAATCATGGTAATTTTTTGCCGCAAGCTCCGCGATGTGTTTATTCACGGAGTCCAGATGGGCTTTGGCGGCTATTTTACGGGCGTTTTCGTCGTCAGTGTTCATATAGTCAACAAAGGCGGTGAGCGATACCTTTGAATCGATTACCATCACTCGGCCTTCGGGGTAGTTTATCACCACATCCGGCCGTAGCGCTCTGCCGCTTTCGTCGCGCAGGGCGTTGCCGTTTTCATCTTCGGTCTGCTGCACTGTGAATTCTTCTCCTTTTCTCAGTCCGGATCTTTCAAGGATGGTCTCCAGCACCATTTCACCCCAGGCGCCCTGAGTTCTTGTGTTTCCGCGAAGGGCTGAAGAAAGTTCTCTTGCCTCCTTTCCTATGGTGTTGTTCACATCTATAAGCTCTTTGATGCGTTGCTGGAGAGAGAATCTTTCGCGGGCTTCGCTGGAATAGGTCTCGGACACCTGACGCTTAAAGCCCTCTATCTGTTCGCGAAGAGGATTTATGAGCAGTCCCAGACGCTGCGTGTTCTCGTCGCGCAGGGTTTCAGTGCTCTGTTTCAGAATTTCATTTGCCATCAATCGGAAGTTCTTTTCTGACCGCTCGGAGAGCTCGCGGGTTATCTGCATCTTCAGCTCGCTCTCTTTGCGCAATGCGGCATATTCTACCTCTCGTCGGGCCTCAAGCTCACGTAAGCGAGACTCGGCAATCAGCCGGGCATGGATGGCATCTTCTTTTTCCGATTGGAGTACTCTTTCTCTTTTCTTTGTTTCGTTCAGATTGTGCAGCTGGATAATCAGGCATATTCCCATCACCACGCAGACAATCAGGGTTGTTATTGTTATTCCGGTCATTATATTATTTGAATGAGTGTGTCAATGATAATGAAGGTTTGGTTGCAAAAATACGAAAGTTTGGGTATTTTTACGCTATGAAAACTTCAAGAAAACTATTGGCTTTATTTGCCGCGTCGTTTCTCTCAATCGGAGGAATATGCGCATGCGGCGGTTCTGAGAAAACTTTTAAGACAGTTGACGCTCCGGAATTTGCTGAGGGCGTAAAGAGTGTTAATCCGGTGGTGGTCGATGTCCGGACTCCTGAGGAGTATGCGGAAGGACACCTTTCCGGGGCGCTCAATATCGATTTCAAGTCGGAAGGATTCCTTTCGTCCGCTGAGAGCGCGCTCGGAACGGACAGGCCGGTCTATGTCTATTGCCGAAGTGGTCGGAGATCAGCGGCTGCCGCTTCTCAGCTTGCCGAAAAAGGGGTCTAATGGACATTTTGGGTGATGAAAAGGGCCAGAAAAATCACTAATGGACATATCGGGTGATAAACCATAACAT
>VSPV01000110.1 GCA_009775605.1 Paramuribaculum sp. | reverse complement strand
CCCCCAATCCATCCCCTCCCCCCAACCGATTCGCCTGCCTCGTCACCGCCGCCTTGAAAGACCCAATTATCGTGGCAAGACAACTATTGTGGTGAAAGTCCTCACATGCCTCACCATGTTTAGGCGGTTTGAGGCAACCGAAATTGGAATTGATGGATTTAGGGGTAACTTCGGTTTGGGGGGATGCGATGTATCGCGTCCCTACCGATATCACCAAATGTACGTGGTTGGGCATCACTACGTAATTGTATACTTCCGCATTGGGATAATGGATCGGTATGGATTCCAAAGACTGCGCTACTATCTCTCCGAGCCTGCTGAAATGCATTTCACCATTAATGATCCGGCTGAACACATGCCTCTTTTCATGACTACAAATCGTGACGAAATATATTCCGTCATTGTAGTCATGCCATTGCGCTCTGAATCTGTGTCGGTCAGCCATTTCGGTTTATTTTCTGAGGGATATTGAGAAAAGGAGCTCGCGGCCGCGGAGGCGCCGCTGGCTCTCGAAAGAATTGAGCTGATTATAAGTGGTATAATTGTAGGTGCGCTGGTTGAAGATATTGCTCAGGGTGGCAGAGAATTCCAGACGCTTGCCCGGCTTGAATATCAGTTTGGTATCAAGTAGAAACACGTTCTTGAACTCGTTGGCGGTAAGCTCGTTGCGGTAATGTTCTCCGCTTATGTGCCATTCCCATCTCCTTTGCGGCATGATGTTGAGCAGCAGCTCGTTTTCCATGCTTCCGAGCCATGAGGCGTTGTTGCCGTTCATTGCCAGACGGCTCGACGAGAAGTCTATGCGGTAGTCAAAACTCATCCACCGGAGCGGAGCGCCGTTGATTTTCGCGCCGGCCGACCACGACGTGCCGGTGGAGTTCACCGCCTGGTTTTCCGAGAGGAGATGGTGCTCGCTGCGGCTGAACGAGCCGTTGACATTGGCGCTGCCGCGCATGAAATCGAGAGTCTTTCCTATGTTTCCACTCGCCATCAGCATCTTTCCGTCGCTTTTTGCGTCGGTATAGGAATAGACTATGTAATCTCCGAAAAGTTGCTGTGCGAGAGTATAGGGGTTGTGGCTCCACGACTGCATCACGTAGGCGTTGGCGAACACGCCGCGGCGCGTGTGCTTATAGGAGAGGTTGGCAGAGACGTTCTGCGATGTGGAGTTGTAGAAGTTGTCCACACCCCGGCGGAATGAGCGGTAATTCGTCATCACATAGCCGGGCTGTATCATGCTCAGATCCATCGGAGAGCGGCCCGTACCGCCGTCCAGTCCCACTGAAAAGCGGTTGTTGGGCTTCCAGTCCATGCTTATTGACGGTGAGAAATACACTTCGTTTCGGTTGGCGAGGGCCTTGTCGAAGGTATAGTGCGAGAAACTCACCGGGGCACTGAGCGTAAAGTTCACGCGCTTCACCCAATACTCGAATTTCGGCCGGGCGTACACAGTGAGAAAATTTGTGTTGACCACATTCGTCATATTTCCGGTCAGATCCGACAAGTCCGGTTGCTCCGACCCTTTCTCAAGCCCTGTGGCTTCCGAACACATGCTCCGAAGATAACCTTTTATGCCTCCTTCCAGACTCACTGTGATACCTTTGATGGAGAACGCGTAGGCCGCGCTCTCGTTTGTGTGAAACGCATGGTCCCTGACACTCTGGCGCATCGTGCCGTCGGCCATCGCTACGGTAAGCGTCTGCGGCATTGATTCCCATTCGTTCTTGCTGGTGAATGTCACGAGATGCTTTTCGTTGAAACGCTTGATGAGTTTGAAATCGTTGCCCGCATAATAGTCGGGGAGGGAGGCGGTCTGCGTGTTGGGCAGCGAGCCGGTCACACCCAGGCGCACATCGTCCCAGTCAATGTTTGTTTTCAGCGTGTTGTTTATGAAGGCCGTCTTCTGGTTAAGCTCGTAGATGAACTTGCCCGACAGTGAATGGGAGCGGTCACTCCCATCGCGGTTTTCAGTGATTACCCGATTGCTCTGGTACTGGTACGAGGGTGTTGCAGAACTCCCTACAAAAAAATTAAGCAAAAGCCTCAACTTTCACAAGCTGAGGCTTTTTTATGTCCACAAAATTTTGTAATTTTATGGTATTCAAACTAGTAAATACAAAGTTAATGTATAAACCTTATATATCCAACGATACGTTGCTTTTTCCTCCTAATCTGGGCGATTTTATTCCGCAAGACGCACCGGCAAGGCTTATTTCGGATATAGTCGACCTCATGGATCTGAAAGAGATTCACGCCAGCTATTCCAAAGCCTCCGACGGTCAGCCGCCATATCATCCGGCAATGCTGCTTAAGGCGGTGCTTTTCGGGTACATGAACAATATTTTTTCGACGAGAGGTCTTGAGTCTGCCATGACACGCGATGCGCATCTTATATGGCTGTCTTCATATCAGTTCCCCGACCATACGACCATCAGCCGTTTCAAGACACGCTGCATGCCATACATCAAGATCATATTCTCCCGTCTTGTCATGATACTTGCCGGACGCGGCGAGATAGAACTGAGCGAAGACCTCTATATTGACGGCACAACTATACGTTCACGCGCGGCACGCCGGCGTATAAAATGGCGCAGCAATGCCGAGAAGTTTGCGGCATCGGCTGATGAGGACATCCAAGAGGGAGTCAAGGCTCTGCTTGAGCAGATTGAGAGCGGGGACAATGCCGATGACAGCAGTACAGGACATATTACATATACAAAGGAGGAAGCACGCGGGATAGCTGACCGCATCGAGCAGAAAGCCAAAGAAGAAGGACTCAGGAAAGTCAGAGGCAAGATTACGGCCATCCGCAAGGCATGCGACCGCAAAGAGGCTCATGACAAGACATTAGAGCAATGCGCCGGCAGATGCGGTGTTGCGCCCACAGATCCCGATTGCGGTATCATGCATGCAAAGGAAGATGGATACGAGGGGATGGCCACACCCAACTACAATGTGCAGATTGCCACACAGAACCAGTATATCACCAACTACGGAGCATATGACTCGGCCGAAGACAAATCAATCGCCATGGATTTTGTTGATACCTGTGTGGAAGAAAACGGTGTCAGGCCGTCATCCGTTGTCGAGGACGCAGGATATGGCTGTGAGGAAGTGTACGTGGGTCTGGAAGAGAGGCGGATAGAGGCAGTGGTCAAGTATCCGAACTATGATGCCGAGTCCACCAGACGCCCGGTAAAGCCGGGTCAATATGACAAATTCGCGTTCAGGCTATCTGCGGACGAGAGCACGCTTGTCTGTCCTGCCGGGTATCTGATGAGAGTAATATGTACCCAGGAGGCATACACACGCAGCGGTTTTCGCAGCGACAGCACTGTAATGACATGCGACCACTGCAACGGATGCCCCTTCAGAGACAAGTGCATTCTGACAAAGAGCAAACGTGGTGAGATACATCGCAAACTAGGTAATATCCGGGAAGAACAGAAAGCAAAGGCAAGACTTGATCTTCCGGAGAATCAGGAGAAACTGAAGCGTAGGTCGCTGGAGCCGGAACCTGTATTCGGACAGCTCAAACACAATCACGGATACACTCGCTTCCGCCACTTCGGAAAAGCCAGGGTCACAATGGATCTCGGATTTGTTTTCATGGCCCTTAACATCCTGAAATTGCACAAAAACATAGAAAAATCGGCCTGACAGACCGATTTTTCTATGTTATTTGTCATATTTGCCGACTTTTAAGTCTCCAGGAATTGAAAATTCGAATCAAAACTGAAAAATCGTAATTTGGTTCAAAATATTCAATTCTCAAAAGCTTTAACAAAGGGAGTTCTGCAACACCCTCCTCCGATCCTTTCAAAAAATACGTGGTTATATTCGCGGCTTCTGATGTCACGCGGTTGAACGAGTAATCTATCTGCGCCTTTACTTCCCCGCGCCCGAGTTTCCACAGCGAATTTGTGGAGACAAGAGCCGAGCGGTTGAAAAGCGTGCGCCTGCGGCTGAGATTCGGCACACCCGGAAGCGACACGCTCACGTAGGGGCTCAGCGACGTGCCGCGGCGCGAGGCGAAGAAGTCAGTGGCCTGCGATGAAAGGTCTTCTCCGGTATTATTGGCCTTGAAGGTGGTAATGTTCTGGAAATTCGGCATTACCGCCATTGCAAACACCTCTCCGTCCCATAACGCTCCCTCGGGCTGCCACGACCATCCTCCACCGGCGTCGCCGTGGACCGTCCATGTAGCTTTGGCCTTGTTTTTCAGTTTGAGATTTATAGCGGCCTTGTCGGAAAATGAGATGCCTGACAGCACCTGCATGGGCTGATGGTTTTCCATCACTTCCACCGCGCCCACATCGTCATGGTTGATTCCGTTGGTGGCTATGCCGTATTTGCCGCCAAGCAGGTCGGAACCTTCGATATAAAACTTGTTGATGTCCTCGCCCTGATACTGTATTTTGCCGGATTTCTCCACGTTGATGCCGGGCATGCGTTTGAGCACATCGCCTATCGAACGGTCCTGCTGCTGGGCGAAACTTCCCACATTGTAGGTTATGGTGTCGCCCTGTTCGCGTATGCGGTCGGCCTTCACTGTCACCTCCTTGAGTAAGGTAGAGCCCGGTTCGAGCTCCACGGTGAGGGGAAACGTTGCTCCATCGAGAGGGATAGTTTTCTTGGCAAAGCTCATCATCGACACTTCCAGCCGGCACCCTGCCACCGATGGCACCGACATGGCGAATCCGCCGTCCTTTTTCGACGTGCTGAACTTCTTGATTTTACCGTCGGCACCTTTGATGATGACGGATGCGCCGGTGAGCGGCTCGCCGTTCACCTTGTCCACAACCGTTCCCGACACATTGACCTGCGCCACCGCGCTCACGGTCGCAAGCAATAACAGGAGATATGTGATAATCAGTCTCATTGATGGTAATCGGTTTCGAGGTAATCGTATTCGTTCTGAGTGGGAGCGTCAGGCCCGAGGTCGAGCATTCCGTCGGTAGCGGCTTTGGAGATGGCATGGGAATTGTCTCGGTAGTTTCTCAGACTGCGCAGCATGTCGAGCCGTGTCATCCGGTCATATTCGTTTTGCGAATATATCGGATACATGGGCTGGCTGGACTCTTCGATACCTTCGGCCACAAAGCGGTGATGGCCTTTGTCGTCGGTGGCTTCAAGAATGAGTCCCGGAAGTCCACGCAGTTTCCACGGGCCGTCGTTTACGGGAATTTCCGGTGCGAACCATGCCGTCCATTTCCTGCCGTGATAATCTGTGGTGGCCATGATGCATTCATAGCCGAGGATGGTCTTTGTGGAATCGCCTGTTTCCCAGGTGAGTTCGGAAAACGGCTCCTCATATACACCTCTTTCCATCATTCCGGCCTTGTCATACACGGTCATTGCCTCTCGGGCGTTGTCCTTGAAGACGTATATGAAAGTCTTATAGACAACGTCACTCATTACGCTCTCATCCTTTGATTCTATGTATTTTCTGACGGCGATGTCAAATATCTGTTTTGCCTTGGCCCGTCCGGAAGGGGTGGATTCGAGCGAGTCCTTGTATTCTGTGGCGGGACAGTAGAATTTTGACTGCTCCGGGTTGGCAAGCAACAGCATCGGTATGTCGTGCTCCGCGTATTCAACATTGCCCCGCATGAATTTCTCGTGGTAATTGTATCCCACCTTGATTGCGGCGCGCGGGTATTCAGGCTTTTTCTTTGCAAAGACACATGCCGTGACGCTGAGAAGCACTATTAGTGTGATAAATCGGTTCATTATCTGTATTATTGAAAAACTCGGAGGCAAAGTTAGTCAGAATCCGGTACTTTGCTCTCAACATTTGTTGAAACTGGAAGAAACGGGCCGTTATTATTTTTTACGCAGACGGCTCAGATGGGTGGGAGTGATGTTCAGAAGTGAAGCGATGTCCTTTAGTGAAAACAGCCGGAAGAGGTTGGGGTCGTGGCTTATCAGATCATCATACCGCTCCTGTGGCGATTTGGAATATAGGTCGGTAAACCGGTCGTAAAGCGTGGAGAATACAGCGCGGGTGGTTGCCGCTATCACCTCTCTTGCAGCTGCGTCTGACTCCATGAGCTTTACAACCTCCGCCGTCGGCACGCAATAAATCTCGCATGGAACGGTGGCGATAATCGAGCACCGCGATTTCTCCCGATACAGCGATCCTGGAAAATCACATACGAAATGACCCGCAAATTCCAGACCGACCACGTGGGGCGTTCCGTCGGTGGAATAGCACACATATTTGAGCGCTCCGGATTTTACATAGCCAATATAGTGCCCTGTTTCTCCGGCCGTGATGAATTCCGCTCCTTTCTCAAAATGGCGCAATTCCCCGCGGCTCTCGCACAGATGGCGCCAGAAACCGATGTCGATATGGTCGATATAGGAGTTGAACTGCGTCGGCATATTCGTTTTTAATATCAGTTTTACAAAAATATCCTATTATAATTTATGATGTCACTCCCAAGCACTTAAATTTTGTTACTTTATCGTACCGGTTCTTAAAAAGCCTGAGATACTTTCGGCAGACCGGCTAAACATTTTTTAATTTTTGACGTTTTTAATTTTATAAAAAACTTCATCATCACCACTTACCTGCACCGGGCATAGGTGTAATTCTCTGGTCCGGTAGTCATGGAATCTCGGCGGTGGCTGAAACCATATAAACAGTTAATGAAATGAAGCCAATAAAAACAGGTAAGCTACCTCTGGATCCCACTGCCTATGTAGCCATTTTATCGCTTTCCCTTATTGTGAACCTTCCGGGACTGGCTATCAGCCCCATGCTTGACACTCTGGCCCATATCTTCCCCAAATCGAGCGCTCTGGAGAAGCAGCTTCTCACAATGCTGCCTAACCTTCTAATTATCCCCTTCGTGCTGATGTCGGGCAAGCTTTCCACCACCAACCACAAAAAGATACTTATTGTGGCGGCGCTGCTTATATTCGCCGGATCTACCGTGGGGTATATGCTTTCCACTTCCATGCTTGCGCTCATCATATTCAGCTGCACACTGGGAATAGGCGCCGGCATTCTGGTGCCATTCTCAACCGGTCTGCTCTCCGATACCTTCGCCGGCAAACCGCTCATGAAGCAGATGGGCCTGCAGAGTGCCATATCCAATCTTACGCTTGTGGTGGCCACCTTCGCCGTGGGCTGGCTGGCCCGCATAGGCTGGCATGCTCCTTTCATGGTTTACGCCGTTTCCATCGTTCCGCTGGCTCTGGTCAATTTCATAGGGCGTGTGCCGATGGGAGAACTCGATCCTACCCAGGCCGACCTGAAAAATTATGTGGTGACTCCCACTGATGCTCCCTCCACCCAATGCAACAAAGAGGGTGTGGACGTAAGGAGAATGGTGGAGCTTTTCATCGCTTACTTCCTTCTCACGTTCGGAACCATTTCCATATCGGAGTATCTGCCGTTCCTGGCGCAGGCACGTCACTTCAATCCTTCCGTCACCGGTTCGCTTACATCCATCTTCTTCCTCATGGTGTTCTTCTGCGGAATATCGTTGACCCCTATCATCCGTATGCTGCGTAAGAACACCGTGCTGGTTTGTACTTCTCTCTGTCTGATAGGAATGATTGTGGTGTCTATAGCCCAGAATGTCCAGCTGGTAGGTATGGGCATAATTATTGCGGGAATCGGCTACGGAGCGCTCCAGCCCCTCTTCTACAACAAAGCCACCCAGTGCGTCAACCGTTCGTCGCTGAGCACCAAGGCCCTCTCCATTATCCTGACCGCCAATTATTCAGCTATCGTGATTGAGCCTCTCGTCACCCAGGGGGTATGCAAGGTATTCAATAAGTCAGTGGAAAGCACGTTCCCGTTCGTGATAAGCGTGGTGGTATGCGCCATATTCCTAGTCTACGCATTCCTCGCCCGCAACACTTTCATCGGTACTATCTCCAATGTCTATTATCAGAAGGAAGTGATTAAATAAACCTCTTAAAAATTCCCACGTATGAAATATGTAGATTGCGGCTGCGGGAAGATACCCTATATCTCACTTCTCGCCATTTTGTCAATTTCGCTTACGGTGAATCTTCCCGGACTCGCTATCTCGCCGATTATGGGAAAGCTTGACGAAGTGTTCACCAATGTCACCGAACTGGAAATACAGCTACTGACCGTACTTCCTAATCTCGTCACTATCCCATTCATTCTCTGCTCGGGAAAAATATGCACGCCCAAAAACCAGATGTACATTCTTGGAAGCGGTCTGGCGATTTATACATTGACCGGCGTATTGTATTTCTTCGCCGACAAGATGATAGAGCTGATTGTCCTGAGCTGTCTGCTCGGTGTGGGATGCGGTCTTATCATACCTCTTGCCGCATCGATGATTTCTGAGTACACCGTTGGTAAGGCACGTACCAAAGCCCTTGGCATGAAGTCGGGCGTCAGCAATTTCATGGTGATATTCGCCACACTGTTTGTAGGCTGGGTAGCCGCTTACAACTGGCACATCGCTTTCACCGTCTACCTTATTCCTCTGATTCCGCTTTGCCTCATCCCGTTCATGACGCGCAAATACATCTACGGTCACCGCATAGATTATCCCAACGAGTTTGTGCCTCCGGTTCATGAGCCTTCAAGACCATCCGACGAGGATATCGCCCAGACAAAGCGCACCGGCAAGCCCGCAGGACCGAATTTCCATTACCAGGGCAAATTGTCGCTTATGCTTCTTGCCGGACTTATGGCCCTTTATTTCATAGCCACCTACGGCACGGAAGTTGTGAGCTACTACCTTCCTTTCACAATGAAGGACTACCATCTTACTACCGGTGACGTAGGCGTGGCCACCGCCATGTACTTCGCATCGGCCACACTCTCTGGCTTCATCCTTCCAAAGGCCATAAAGGTGTGCCGCGAGTGGACCATGGAGATCGCCTTGTTCCTTGTGGTATTCGGCCTGTTCTTTGTGGGTGTGCTTCACGCATACTGGACCTACATTCTCGGAATCTTCATCATGGGACTCGGCTACGGTATAATCCAGCCTCTTATCTACGACAAGACCTCCTATGTTGCGCCCAATACGGCCAAACAGAACGAGTATTTCTCCTATCTGCTCACCTGCAATTATATCGGTATCTCGCTCGTCCCCTTCATTATCGGGGCTGCGCGCCGCCTGTTCAATTCCCACAGCGATAACTTCTCGTTCATCTTCAACGGCTTCATCCTTCTGGCTGTGCTGCTCATCGCCATCTGGAAGCGCCACAGC
>VSPV01000011.1 GCA_009775605.1 Paramuribaculum sp. | reverse complement strand
TTGGTTTTCAAAATTACTTATCATATTTGTACACAAAACGCTATTTTATGTTACAACATATTACCGGGGGGGGGAAATTAATAACTTTTAACATTAGCTGCGTGTTTGTAACTGTTTTGTTGCTGATTCTACTAAACTGAAAGGACTGGACTCCATGGACGCTACGGACTTTACAGACTCTACGGATCTTACTGACCCTGCAGAGTATTCGGCTAAGGCTGTAAAGTCTGTAGAGTCTGTAGAGTCTGTAAGGTCGGTCTGGTCTGTAGCGCCCAGCCGGACAAAAAAAGCGGCCGGGGAGAGCCCGGCCGCCGGATATGGTTGGTTGGTTTGGAAGAGAAGGTCAACGGATGGCGTAAGAGTTGGTTACGGGTGAGAGCATGAAGGTGAAGCGATAGTCACCGTAGGGAAGCAGATATTTCTCAAGGGGCCATGCACCCCAGCTGTCTATGCATCCCAGGCCCATCTGAGCTTTGTCGAAGAGCAGGTTGGTGAGGTCGGCCTCGGGCACCTGCTGCGAATGGCGCTGATGCTTGCGGGTGCCGTCGTCGAGGGAATCGATGGTATAATGGAGCGCGGAGGCCGAGAAAGGCTCGGATGCGCGTATTTCAAGGCCTTTGCCGGCATGGTTGAGCTGACGCCAGTAGCGGACGTCGGTCTTGTTGCCGGTTTCCTGCGGACGGATGTAGGGGTAGAACTGGTCGGCCACCTTCTGGCGGTATATGCCGAGGTCGGCGCTCTGATTGCGGTCGGCGTAGTTTTCGCCGGGGCCGCGGCCGTAGAACTCGATAGTGTCAAAATCCTTGGGCATGGGCATCTGCATGCCGAAGCGGAACAGATGTGACACCTCGGCCGACTTGTCGGCGATGAACTGCTCGTCAACAAGCACGGCGCCCTCATTATTTATGGTGTATGTCATGGCAAGCTGTCCGTGAACGGAAGGCATGTCGTATTCGGCCTTGACCACGGCCATGCTGTCGGCGTTCATGGAGGCGGTGAGCGATTTGAGCTTCATCTCCGGTTTATGCCATGCACGGAAACGGTTCTGGAGGCCGGCACCCATGTCGTTGTCGGTGGGAGCGCGCCAGAAATTGGGAGTGAGCGCTTCTCCGTCTTTTATCATGTCGGTGCCGTCAACGCTGTATTTGGTCATGAAACCGGTGGCGCGGCGGAACTCGATGTCGAAACCGGGGCCGGATACAATGAGGTAGTTGCGCTCATTGTCTTTGATGGCGGGAGCTGTGGCCGGCTGGTTGGTAGGCTTCAGGTTGGCTATGGCGGGAAGCCCGGCTGGAGCCTGCGAGAGAAGAATCTGCTGGCGCGCTACCTCGCTTCCGGCCGGGAGAAGGCCTTCGGCATCCTTGAGCGTATAGGCTACGTTGAGCACCCAGTCGG
Source organism: Paramuribaculum sp. (assembly GCA_009775605.1). Lineage (GTDB taxonomy): Bacteria > Bacteroidota > Bacteroidia > Bacteroidales > Muribaculaceae > Paramuribaculum. The sequence goes on along the minus strand of VSPV01000011.1, from coordinate 29,082 downwards.
CACCGGGTTCAATGGCGGGGAGGGGGAGGGTGACGCGCGCGGTCTTCTGTGGAGCCACGTCGAGGCGCTCCACGCGACCCGAACGGACAATCGTGCCGTTCTTCATCACGTTCCAGTTGAGATTGCAGTTGGATAGATCCTTGAAGAAATTCTCGTTGTAGACGTCAAGCACACCTTTCGCAGCGTCTACGGGCGATGTCCAGATGTTCTGATAGATGCGCTGCACCTCGTAGGCGTGGGGGTTGGGCACGCGGTCGGGGCTTATGAGGCCGTTGTCGCAGAAATTGTTGTCGGAAGCGTCGAAGCGGTTGAAATCACCGCCGTAGCCGTAGATTTCCACGCCATCGGCGTCCTTCCAGCGGATTGACTGGTCTACAAAGTCCCAGATGAAACCGCCCTGCAGATTGGGATATTTGCGGATGATGTCCCAGTATTCCTTGAAGCCACCCTCGGAGTTGCCCATAGCGTGGGCATATTCGCACTGGATGAGCGGACGGGTCTGCGATTTGTCCTTGCCATATTCCTCCATGCCCTGATAGCCATAATACATGGGGCAGAAAATGTCGGTGTGGGCGGCACGTTCGGCGCGTTCGTACTGCACGGGACGGCTGCCGTCCATATCCTTCACGAGACGGTAGGCGGCCTCGAAGTTGGGACCGTCGCCGGCCTCGTTGCCGAGCGACCAGAAAATCACCGAAGGATGGTTGAAGTTGCGTGCCACATTGCGCTCATTGCGCTCAAGGTGGGTTTTCTTATAGGCCGGGTTCTTGGCAAGAGTGCCCTCGCCGTAATACATGCCATGTGACTCGATGTTGGCCTCGGCTATGACGTAGATGCCGTAACGGTCGCAGAGGTCATACCACAGATTGGAGTTGGGGTAGTGGGATGTGCGCACCGCGTTAATGTTTAGCTTCTTCATCATGGCTATGTCCTGAAGCATGCGCTCGCGTGAGACCACATAGCCGCCGTCGGGGTCGAGTTCGTGGCGGTCGGCGCCCTTGAAAAGAACGGGCTGGCCGTTTACGAGCACCTGGCCGTGGGTAAGCTCTATCTTGCGGAAGCCTACGTTGACGGGGATTACCTCGCCGCCTTTGGAGGCATAAAGAGTATAGAGATAAGGGGTCTCGGCCGACCATTTATGCGGGTTCTCGACATTAATTACGGTAGTTCCCGAGCCCTTGGCCTGCGCCGATGCAACCTCGCGGCCGTCGGCGTCGACAAGGCGGAGATCTACCGGACCGTTGCCTTTCAGCTTGAGGTCGACGGAGAGCGAACCATTGCGGTAATTGCTGTCAAGGTCGGGAGTAACGCGGATATCCTCGATGCGGTTCTTGTCGCGGGCATAGAGATAGCAATCGCGACCCACGCCGCTGAAACGGAAGAAGTCCTGATCCTCGACGTAAGTGCCGTCGCTCCAGCGGAATGTCTGGAAGGTGATGAGGTTGTCCTTGCCGGGCTTGATGTATGGAGTGAGGTCAAACTCGTTCTCGAGCTTCGAGTCCTCGCCGTAGCCCACGAACTTTCCGTTGACCCACAGATAGATATTGGAGGTGACGGAACCGAAATGAGCAATCACATCTTTTCCCTTCCAGTTGGCGGGAACGCGCACCGTGCGGCGGTAGGAGCCCACATGGTTGTTCTCGACGGGAACGTAGGGAGGATTGTTTTTGTAGCTGTTGCGCCAGGGGTAGCCCACGTTCACGTAGATGGGGTCACCGTAGCCGTTGAGCTCCCATACGGCCGGCACCATGATTTCGTCCCAGCCGCGGTCGTTGAAATCGGTGCGCCAGAAATCGGTTGGGCGTTGTCCTGCGTCCTTCACCCAATTGAATTTCCATTTGCCGTTAAGGCTCATGTAGTTGTCGCTCGAGGCCATATCGCCTGAAGCTGCCTTGGCGGGATTCTCGTAAGCGAAATAGGCGGCATGCATTGGCATGCGGTTCACACCGTTCACCTGCGGGTCCTGCCATTCCTTCATGGTCTGCCCTCCGGCAGCCAATGCGGCAAGCGAAGCCACGCACAATGTGATTGCTTGTTTTTTCATGTCGTTTTTAGGTTCTTATTGTAATGTTCCTGTATTTGCTGCAGAATAAAAACGTGGTGGGAAGTCGCGCATGGGCGTATTCCCGACATTGCAAAATTAATCAATATCATCGGGCCGGAAAATGTGTTTTCGGCTTATAGTCATGGACTATCTTGTTATTTTGTGTCATCTAAGCTCCAAAAATCGCCGATAAATTCGTATCTTTGACTCCGTCTTAGATACTCTCGCTCGGCAATGCCCAAATAAATTTGGCATTGCTCTCGACTTATTCGTATCTTTGAACCCAAGAAACCAATCAAAACCACAAAATACCGATGAAACGAATCGCGATAGCGCTTGCCGCGCTGGCTCTGGCCGCCCCCGCCTGGGGTGTGAAGCCCAAAGATACAGGAATGAAAGCCGTAAAGAACGGAAAAGTGACTGAACGCCCCGTAGACAAAGGCTATGCTTCAATCAACGAGATGACCGCCCGCGGCCACATAGGGTTTCTGGCAGCCGACGAGCTTGAGGGCCGTGAGGCCGGCTACAATTCCGGCCGCATTGCCGGGAACTATGTGGAGGCTTACCTGCGCACGCTCGGTCTCGAGCCCTGGAACGGCACCGATTACACCCAGCCCTTCGAGGCCTACCGCATAGAGCGTCAGAAACGCGGACGCTATACCGTGCATCCCGATTCGATAGCCAAGCTCAAACCGGTTGTACACCAGCGTCTGCCGCTGAAAAACGTGATGGCTAAAATCACCGGCAAGAATCCCGACGAGATTGTGATGATAGGCGCCCACTACGACCATCTGGGCGTTGATCCGCTGCTTGACGGCGACAAAATCTACAACGGCGCCGACGACAACGCCTCAGGCGTATCGGCAGTGCTCCAGATAGCACGTGCATTTGTGGAGAGCGGCGTGCAGCCCGAACGCACCGTGATATTCTGCCTGTGGGACGGCGAGGAAAAGGGACTGCTCGGATCCGAATACTTCATGCAAACATTCTCCGAGCCATCGAAGATAAAAGGCTACCTGAATTTCGACATGATAGGCCGCAACAACAATGAGGCCAACCCCGAACATGTGGTCTACTTCTACACTCAGGCACATCCCGCCTTCGAGCAGTGGCTTCGCAACGACATAGAGGAGCGCGGTCTGCGTCTGAAACCCAACTACCGCCCCTGGGACAATCCCGTGGGCGGAAGCGACAACGGCTCGTTTGCCAAACGCGGTGTGCCCATTATCTGGTATCACACCGACGGTCATCCCGACTATCATCAGCCGAGCGACCATGCCGACAAAATCAACTATCAGAAAAACGTGGACATAACCCGCGCCGCATTCCTTAACCTCTGGAATCTGGCAAACGAAAAGGAATATTGAACTCCCGGAACACCAAATGAGCAAAGACCGATTTACCGACGACACCGACGAAGATGAAATAATGGATGCCGCTCCTCAGGGCAACGACCCTGAAGAGGAGGATGCCGCCGAGGCCACCGAGGGTGGCTTCGGCTCCATGTTTGTTGACCTGAACGACGACGTGGTGCGCCAGCACCTCAGGGGCATGTTCCAGAGCTGGTATCTCGACTATGCCTCCTACACCATACTTGACCGCGCCATCCCCCACATAAAGGACGGTCTGAAGCCGGTGCAGCGTCGCATACTCCACTCGATGAAGACCCTCGACGACGGGCGCTTCAACAAGGTTGCCAACATTGTGGGTAACACCATGCAGTATCACCCCCACGGCGACGCTTCGATTTACGGCGCGCTCGTGCAGCTGGGACAGAAGGAGCTCCTGGTGGAGACCCAGGGTAACTGGGGCAACATCCTCACTGGAGCCTCCGCGGCCGCCGGCCGATATATCGAGGCACGTCTTTCGGCGTTCGCGCTCGACACCTTGTTCAACTCCAAGGTGACCGAGTGGACTCCCACCTACGACGGCCGCAAGCAGGAACCGGTGACACTCCCTGTGAAATTCCCCTTGCTGCTCTCGCAGGGAGCAAGCGGTATCGCCGCAGGTCTCTCGTCGCTGATACTGCCCCATAACTTCAACGAGCTTCTTGATGCCTCCGTGGCATGTCTGCGGGGAGAGGCATTTACGCTCTATCCCGACTTTCCCACCGGCGGTCTGGTAGACGTGAGTCGTTACAATGACGGGCGCCGCGGCGGACGCGTGAAAGTGAGGGCCAAAATCGAAAAAATCGACTCCAAGACACTTGCCATTACCGAGATCCCTTTCGGCCTCACCACCGACTCGCTCATAGAGTCGATAACCAAGGCCGGCGAAAAGGGCAAGATAAAGCTGCGCTCGATCGACAACAACACCGCCGATACCGCGCTGATAATCGTGAATCTGCAGGCCGGAACATCGTCCGACAAGACAATAGACGCCCTGTATGCCTTCACGGACTGCGAACTGTCGCTGTCGCCCAACTGCTGCGTGATTTCCGACAACAAGCCGGTGTTCACGGGCGTGAGCGACGTCCTCCGCGCGAGTGTGGAATCCACACGCGATATCCTGCGCCGCGAACTGGAGATACAGATGGGCGAACAGCGCGAACTGCTGCACTTCGCCTCGCTCGAACGCATATTCATAGAGGAACGTATCTACAAAGACCGCGAATTCGAGGAAAGCACCTCGAAAGAGATGGCCATAGAGCATATCTCGAAGCGTCTTGACCCCTGGCGCGAAAAGATGATACGCGAAATCACCTTCGCCGACATGGAGCGTCTGCTCGAGATAAAAATGGGCCGTATACTCAAATACAACTCCGACAAGGCGGAGGCCGCAATGGCCGCCATGCGCGACAAGATAGCCTCGCTGCAGCACGATCTCGACAATCTCACCGACTTCGCCATAGCCTGGTACGAACGCCTCAAGGAGAAATACGGCCACGACAGCACGCGCCTCACCGCCATCCGCAACTTCGACACCATCGAGGCCTCGAACGTGGTGGAGGCCAATGAGAAGCTATATATCAACCGCAAGGAGGGATTCGTGGGCACCGCGCTTAAAAAAGACGAATACCTCTGCAGCTGCTCCTCGCTCGACGACCTGATAATATTCTACCGCGACGGACGCTACCGCATATCCAAAGTGCAGGAGAAGATGTTTGTGGGCGACGGAGTGCTTCATGTGGGTGTGTTCCGCCGCAGCGATTCGCGCACCATCTACAACGTCATCTATCAGAACGGCAAGGGAGGCCCATATTACATGAAGCGATTCAGCGTGACGGGTATAACCCGCGACCGTGAATACAATATCACGCAGGGGCTGCCCGGCTCGCGCGTCACCTGGTTCACAGCCAATCCCAACGGCGAGGCCGAGGTGGTGAAAGTCACTCTCAAGCCCAAAGGAAGGCTCAAGAGCCTTTTTATCGATGTGGATTTCAGCAAACTCGCCATCAAGGGCCGCTCGGCTCTTGGAAATCTCGTGACCAAGAACGAGGTTCACCGCATGTCGCTGAAAGAGAAAGGCACTTCGACCCTGGGCGGACGCGAGGTGTGGTTCGACCCCGACGTGCTGCGCCTGAACTACGACGGCCGCGGCGACTATCTGGGTGAGTTCGGGCCCACCGACCTCGTGCTCGTGATAATGGAGTCTGGCGAATTCTACACCACAACCTTCGATGCCGGCAACCACTTCGACGAGGGTATAATGCGCATAGAGCGCTTCCGTCCCAAGCATGTGTGGACCGCTCTGCTCTACGATGCCGACCAGAAAGGACTGCCGTATATGAAGCGGTTCACCTTCGAGCCTTCAAACCGCCGTCAGCGGTTTGTGGGCGACAGCGCCGCATCCACTCTCATCGCTCTGAGCGATGCGCCCGGAGCGCGTTTCGAGGTGGTGTTCGGGGGAGGCGATTCGTTCCGTGAGCCATTGGAAATCACAGCCTCGGAGTTTATAGCCGTGAAGTCGTTCAAGGCCAAAGGCAAGCGTATCACCAACTATGAGATTGCCGAAATCCGTGAGCTTGAACCGCTTGGCGGAGGCGAGGAGGCCGAAGAATCCGAGGATGATGAAAACCTGGGCGATGCTCCCGATGTTACTGAAATTCCCGATGAGGACGATGGAAAATCGGAGGAGGAGGTCCGCGATGAAATCACCGGGCAGCAGCGCATCTTCTGAGGCAGCCGGAGGAGTCATAACACACATATTACTATAATGCCAAAGCGATAAAACAATGTCAAAGCGTAGAATCCTTACAGTGCTGTTGACGGCCTCGGCCGTCTGGCTTCCGGCTGCGTTGCGGGCCGACGATGGCGAGACCGTGCGCCCCGTATTCTCGGCCTACACCCTCGAAGCCGGATCGGCCCATATTGCCGACACCTATCTGACGCCCCTGAAATACAACGGGCAGCATTTCGGCATCGACTACCAGCGGTGGCAGGCCATGAAGTTCGATCCGCAGCGGTGGGTGATGCAGCTCGACACGCGCCTTACGCTCAATCATACCGTGAATCCGGCCGGAAACGCCACAATGTGGGACGCGATGCTTGAGTTCCGGTGGGGCATGATGCGCCGCTGGAGGCTTCCGCAGGGCTTCTCCGCAGGTATCGGCGGCTCCGCATCAATCAACGGTGGCGCCCTTTATCTCGGTCGTAACGGCAACAACCCTGTATCGGCAAAGGCGGCGTTCACCGTCAACGCCACAGGTTACGCGGCGTGGAACGGAACGGTGCTCGGCCGACCTCTGACGCTGCGTTACCAGCCCGTGCTTCCGGTGGCCGGCGTATTCTTCTCGCCCGACTATGGTGAGCTTTATTACGAGATTTACTTAGGCAATCATTCAGGTCTGGCTCACTTCGCATGGTGGGGCAACTATTTCATGCTCGACAATCATCTCACAGCCGACCTCTCGCTTGGCGCCACATCTCTCCGCCTTGGCTATTCGGGACGGATTTTCTCCTCGAAGGTCAACGATATAGTGACCCATGTGTTCACCCATGCTTTCGTGGTGGGTATTTCGGGCGAATGGATGTCGCTCAACCCGCGTAAGGGAATTTCAGCCGACGCACGTATAATCTCAGCTACTTATTGAAAATGAAGGCACTGTATAAAATACTGGCGGCTATCGCTGCCGCCGCTGCGCTCTGCGGCTGTCACCATATCGACGAATATGAGAACGACAACCGCGGCAACTTCGAGGCCCTCTGGACCGCGCTTGACGAGCATTACTGCTTCTTCAAGGAGAAAGGAGTGGACTGGGACGAGGTGCACGACCGCTACGCGGCGCGCGTTTATCCCAAAATGCAGCGCCGGGCATTCTTCAACCTCTGCGCCGAGATGCTCGACGAGCTGCGCGACGGCCACACCAATCTCAGCGCCCCGTTCGCCACTTCATATTACCGCGGATGGTGGAGCGGATATCCTCAGAACTACGACGCACGCCTGATACAGCAGCACTATCTCAATTTCAAATATTTCTCGCTGGGAGCCGTTGACTACGGGATGCTGCTCAACAATATCGGCTATATGCATTATTCGTCGTTCAGTTCGTCGCTCGGCGAGGGAAACATGGACTACATTATGGTGTATTTCGCCGGAGCCGACGGCCTGATAATTGACGTGCGCGACAACGGCGGCGGCGATCTCACCAACGTGGAGATGTTTGTGAACCGCTTTATCGACAAAAAGACCCTCGCCGGATATATGCAGCACAAGACAGGCCCGGGCCATGACGATTTCTCGCGTCCCGAGCCGTTCTATTACTATCCTGCCGGTTCGTCGCATTTCGGATGGGCAAAGCCTGTGGTGGTGCTCACGAACCGCTCCACATTCTCGGCCGCCAACAATTTCGTGTCAATAATGAAATACATACCGGGCGTGACCATAATCGGAGCCACTACAGGAGGAGGCTCAGGCATGCCTTACAGTTCGGAACTGCCCAACGGCTGGGGTGTGAGATTCTCGGCTTGCCCGATACTCGACGCAAAGGGGAATCCCACTGAATTCGGCGTAGAGCCCACCGAAGGCTTTGCCGTGGACATGGATCCGCTCGACGCCCTGCAGGGCCACGACACCATTCTTGATAAAGCGATAGAATTTCTTACTTCATCGATATGAGTCCCTGGGTCACTACAATAATTCTTCTGATAGTTTCCAACGTTTTCATGACCTGCGCATGGTACGGTCACCTGAAACTCGCACAGACAGGCGTTTCGGCCAACTGGCCTCTCTACGCCGTTATACTGTTCTCATGGCTTATAGCACTGTTTGAATACTGCTTCCAGGTTCCCGCCAACCGCATAGGCTTTCAGGGCAACGGAGGCCCTTATTCGCTGATGCAGCTCAAGGTTATCCAGGAAGTGATAACGCTGATAGTGTTTATAATCTTCAGCATGCTTGCATTCAGCGATTTCCATCTGCGGTGGAACCATATAGCCGCCGCAGTGCTGCTTGTGGGCGCCGTCTATCTGGTGTTCATGGAGTAATTTCAGGGCCGGTGCATCCTGACGGTGCTGTCGGCCTTTAGCGTGCGGCCTTTCATGGAGCCGCTGGTGAATACCTCTATCATATCGGTGTATATGACGTCTTCGCTTGCGGCTATGCGCTTGCCGCGGGTCAGAGGCTCCATGTAGTCGCCTCCGTTTGCCAGATAATCAATTGTGGCGAGTGTATATATGCGGGCCGGGTCTATTTCCCTGCCGTTTATCTTGGCTGAATCCACTTTGTCACGCTCCGAGAACACCACTTCTGTGCCGCGGCTCAGGCCGTTGCCGCCGGTGCGCGTCATTATCCTGAAATTGTCCAGAAGGTCGGAGCCTTTTATTTCCAGCAGCACAATCCTGTTGTCGAAGGGGAACACCTGCATCACGTCGCCTACGGTCAGCGCGCCGCGTGAGAACACTCCGCGCACGCCCCCTTTGTTTACGATAGCGAGATCCACTTTCTTTCCGGTAAGCCTTTTCGCTTCCGAAGCCACGAAGTCGGCCATGAAGTTGGTCATTTCGTTCTGATCCATATCGCTCTTCACGGTGCCGATCCGGATGCCCATCACCGAGTCGACATCGGCCCTGTAAGGTTCTATAACAGCCGTAAGGGATGAATCAATGCAGGAATCGAGGCGTGAGTCTACGGGAATAAGGCGGTAGGAGGGGAAAGCGCCTATTGAGTCAATGGTAATCTCGCCGAGGAAACGGCCCGATTTGCCCGTCTGGGTAACGAGCACAGGTTTCCCCACCGAGTTCTCAACCACGCATGCAGGCGAGAGGCTGTCGGCCGGATTGATGGCCGTATGGCTGTGCCCACCTATAATAATGTCGATATCGCGGCTGGAGCGGGCCAGCTCCACGTCGGAAACGCGTTCCGGGTCATTATATCCTATATGGGTGAGCGCCACCACAAGGTCGGCTCTCTCGATATTACGGAGCACCCATGCCACGGCGTTGGCGGCTTCGACGGCATCGATATATCGCATTCCCTTGAAATTGGCATCGGCCACCATTCCGTGAGGGTCGAGCCCTATTCCCATGAAGCCAATGCGGTGACCGGCCACTTCCTTTACGGCCCAGGGACGGAAAATGCCTTCGGCCGGGGTGCCGGTAAAATCGTAGTTGGTGGCGAGGGGAGTGGCCTTTACGCTCTTCCAGTAACGGGCGAAATCCTCAAGACCGTTGTCAAACTCGTGGTTGCCGATTATCTGGAAATCATAATCAAGAGCGTTCATGGCATCACTTTCGGCATTGCCCTTGAACAGGGTGAAATAGACGGTGCCCTGCACAGCGTCGCCTGCATCGACAAGGATAGTGGCCGGATTGACGGCGCGCACGCTGTCGACAAGTACCTTGCGTCGGGCTATGCCTCCGCGTCCCTTGTCGTCGGGCATAAGCTGGCTGTGGGTATCGTTGGTATGGAGTATTACAATCTTGTCTTTTGCCAGGAGTGCAGGGGCAAGCGCGAGTGCTGCGGCAATCAATGAGGTGGCAATGATTCTTTGCATGACGGGGGATGGTGACAAATCGTTATTGATTTATGCGCAAAATTAGCGAATTTTTTCAAAAATATTTGCGCGTTTCAAATCAAACGCGTAACTTTGCACTCGCAATCACGAAGAAGATTGCACGCCCGAAAGGCTCCTTAGCTCAACTGAATAGAGCATCTGACTACGGATCAGAAGGTTACAGGTTTGAATCCTGTAGGAGTCACAAAAAAGCCGTCGGAATTTCCGGCGGCTTTTTTTTGTGGATATGTGATGTATTTATCTTATGGCCGAGATGTCGAACGAAGGAGTAATGGTGTAATCCTGGGTTGAGGTCTTGTAGAGCTGATAGACTTTTTCTTTGGTCTGCGGATTGGTATCTATTCTGAAATACAGATAGGTGTCGGGATTTCCGGCTTTCTCCACTTCGATTTCATAGAAGCTGCGGGGCTCGGTGGGGAAGCGATAGTAAGAAATATCGTCGATGGTCCATGTGGCGTAGTCGGTTTTATTGAACGCGTCATTCAGTCCTGCGGGAGCGAGAAATACATTTTTACCGTAGTCGAATTCCGTCATGACCAGATTGTAGGTGTGGGTGTACCAGGCCTCGACGTCAGAAAATCCGTCCTCACCCTTGAATTCGGCCTTGAAGCATTTATTCTGGGTATCGGATTTCCATTCCACAGTTTTGGTTTTGGTAAAGGGGAAATCGGCATGGAGTGACTCATTGAGTTTCTCCTTCATGGATTCGGTGACATTCGGCGGAAACAGACCGGGGTCATCGGTATTATCGTCGCTGCACGATGTGAAAGCGAGTCCCATCAGAGCGAGGGCAAGTAAAGTCAGTTTTGTTTTCATAGAGTAAAAAAATATGGGATTGTAAATGTCATTGTGTCAAAATGAACAACGCTTTGGAGCAGACGTTTGTTCGGGGAGGTGATGGAATGGTGGCTCTCTATATACAGACATGGCTGTGTACAAAAAGTGATAATTGCGACACAGCCATGCGGGTATGGTTTTCAAGAGAAATCGGGGTCAGGGAAGCTCGTAGGTGGTTTCCACAAGCTTGAGGCCGAAGCGGAGCGTGGAATAGGCGCGGATGGAGCTTGACGATGTGGCGCCGTAGCCCTCGGGGTAGGGGATGATGATTTCCACCGAGTCGCCTACATGCATCTGTGTCAGTGCTAATTTCCATCCCAGGATGAGGTTGGAGAGGGCGAAGGAGCGCACGGTGTCGCTGCCGGTGGTGGCGGTGGAATCAAATACGGTGCCGTCGTAGAGCTGGCCTTTGTATTTCACGGTGACCGTGGAGGTGAGCAGGGGCTGGAGGTTGCCCTCGGTCTTTGAGCGGTCGTTGAAATAGTGGATCAGGACATTCGACTCGGGGAACCATGCCGGACGCACGTATGAGAAATAAGGTGTTCCGTCGGGGTTCTTGCGGTTGAGTTGCTCCTGATACCAGTTGGTGTTGAGCTCAAGCCACTCGCGGTCTTCGGTATTGTTGTTGTTATCGTCGTTGCACGATGAGAATCCGATTGCGGCTAACGTGGAAAATGCTATTGCAATGAGTATTTTTTTCATGAATGGGGAAGGGGGTAGTTATGCCGTTAGTCGAAGTTGACCTCGGGAGCTTTTTCAGCGCCGGCTTCGGCCGAGAACTGGGGCTTTGGCTTGAATCCGAGGATTCCGGCATAGATTAGAGTCGGAAATTTTTTGATGGCGGTGTTGTAGTTGCGCACAGCCTCGGTGTAGCGGCCGCGGGCGGTGGTGATGCGGTTTTCTGTGCCTTCAAGCTGTGTCTGGAGGTCGCGGAAGTTCTCGTTGGCCTTCAGGTCGGGATAGGCCTCGCTGACAGCAAGGAGGCTTTTGAGAGCGCCGGTAAGGCCGTTCTGGGCCTGCTGGAAACGGGCGAGATTCTCTTCGTTGAGATCTTCGGGATTGATGGTTATCGAGGTGGCTTTGGCGCGGGCCTCGGTCACTTTCTCAAGAGTGGAGCTTTCATGCTTGGCGTAACCCTTTACGGTGTTCACCAGATTGGGGATGAGGTCGGCGCGACGCTGATACTGGTTTTCAACTTCGGCCCAGGCCTGGTCGACTCCCTGCTGATCCTCGACGAGGGAATTGTAGTTGCACGACTGGAGTGCGAACACTGCCAGGACAACTGCTGCTAAACGGATAATTGCTTTCATTAGGTTAGGGGGTGTATAAGTGAGGAGTAAGAAGTTATGCACTTGCAGCTCAGACGAGCTTGCGGAGAAGAGAATTGATGCTCACGCGGTCGTGGATGAGACGATGGAGGTCGGCCACGGCCACGCGGGTCTGCTCCATTGAGTCGCGCTCGCGCAGAGTCACGGTGTTGTCCTCGAGCGTCTGATGGTCGACGGTGATGCAGTAGGGTGTGCCTATGGCGTCCTGACGGCGGTAGCGCTTGCCTATGGAGTCTTTTTCATCGTAATGAGTGGTGAAATCGAACTTGAGGTCGTTTACGATCTCGCGGGCTTTCTCGGGAAGTCCGTCCTTCTTCACCAGAGGCATCACTGAGCATTTTACCGGGGCGAGGGCTGCGGGGAGATGGAGAACGACACGCTTGTCGCCTCCGCCGAGGTCCTGTTCGTCGTAGCTCGAGCAGAGCACCGAGAGGAACATGCGGTCAACACCGATAGATGTCTCTATAACGTATGGAACATAGCTTTCGTTAAGTTCGGGGTCGAAATATTTTATGTTCTTGCCCGAGAACTTCTCGTGCTGCGAGAGGTCGAAGTTGGTGCGTGAGTGGATACCTTCCACTTCCTTGAAGCCGAAGGGCATGCGGAATTCGATGTCGGTGGCGGCGTTGGCGTAGTGGGCCAGCTTCTCGTGGTCGTGGAAACGGTATTTCTCGTCGCCGAGGCCGAGGGTCTTGTGCCACTTCAGGCGGCGTTCCTTCCAGGTCTCGAACCATTTGATTTCCTCGCCGGGACGCACGAAGAACTGCATTTCCATCTGCTCGAACTCGCGCATGCGGAAGATGAACTGGCGTGCAACAATCTCGTTGCGGAAAGCCTTGCCTATCTGGGCTATGCCGAAGGGCAGACGCATGCGGCCGGTCTTCTGCACGTTGAGATAGTTCACGAAAATGCCCTGGGCGGTCTCGGGGCGGAGATATACTGTCATGGCGCCGTCGGCAGTCGAGCCCATTTCGGTGCGGAACATGAGGTTGAACTGACGAACATCGGTCCAGTTGCGGGTGCCGGAGATGGGGCACACAATCTCCTGGTCGATGATTATCTGGCGGAGCTCGGCAAGGTCGTTGTCGTTCATCGCCTTGGCATAGCGCTCGTCAAGGGCCTGACGCTTAGCGGCTATCTCAGCCACGCGCGGATTGGTCTGGCGGAAAAGAGCCTCGTCGAACGAGTCGCCGAAACGCTTGCGGGCTTTGGCTACTTCTTTTTCAATTTTGTCGTCCATCTTGGCTATCTCCTCCTCGATGAGCACATCGGCACGGTAGCGTTTTTTTGAATCGCGGTTGTCGATGAGAGGATCATTGAATGCATCCACGTGTCCTGAAGCCTTCCAGATGGTAGGGTGCATGAAGATGGCCGAATCGATGCCCACGATGTTTTCGTGGAGCATGGTCATGGCGTCCCACCAGTAGCGTTTTATGTTGTTTTTAAGCTCCACGCCGTTCTGACCGTAATCGTAGACGGCTGCGAGGCCGTCGTAGATTTCGCTTGACGGGAATACGAATCCATACTCTTTGGCATGGGACACTATCTTTTTGAATACATCTTCTTGTTGAGCCATAGCGGTCTAATTATTCTGTTGGGTTTACTGACGCCAGTCCGAATGGATAGGGCGACATTCAGCGGGCAAATTTACAACTAATTTTTGGAATATTCAGTTTTTTGAAACTGCTCTAAACTTATGTGGGGAGATGTTTTGGAGGCGTTTTGGAAGTAAAGCGGTAAAATATTAACTTTGTCGGCTCATTTATAACATTTTTTTACAATGACAAGCAGATACGTTACATTGTTCGTTGCCCTCGCTTCGTTTTCAGTGAGCGGAGAAGAGCTCGATACCGATCCAAACATAAGGCACCTTGACGCTGTGACAGTCACTTCCATCAAACAGAACTCAGACCTGAGCCTGCTTCCCGACGCTTCCACCACACTCACGCTCCAACAGGCTGAGCGCTGGCGGGTGAACACCCTCAAAGCCATGAGCGAGATAGCCCCCAACTTCTATATACCGGATTACGGCAGCCGCATGACCTCGAGCATCTATGTGCGCGGCCTCGGGAGCCGCATGGACCAGCCCGTGGTGGGTCTCAATATAGATAATGTGCCTATTCTCAACAAGGACAATTACGATACGGATCTCTTTGACATAGAACGCGTGGAGGTGATCCGCGGCCCGCAGAGCACCCTCTACGGACGCAACACCATGGGCGGTCAGGTGAACATCTATACCGTAAGGCCCATGCTTTATCAGGGCAGCCGCGTTATGGGGCGGATTTCTACCGGGCCGGAGGCGCGGATGGCCGTCAGCTCCTATCAGCAGATGGCGCGCAACCTTTACATGGGATTCGTGGGTGAAATGACATTCAGCGACGGCTTCTACCGCAACCATTACAACGACACGCGCACGGCAACTGAAAAAGGCCTCAACCTGCGCTGGCGCACGCAATGGCGTCCGGCCTCGAAGGTGCTCATAGACAATGTGGCGTCATTCGGCCTCTCGCGTCAGGGCGGTTATCCTTATGAAGAAGCCAACAACCGTGAGATAAACTACAACGACACCTGCTACTATCGCCGCAATTCGCTCTCGGACGGCCTGACGGTGAAATGGTTCGGAGATAATGTGTCTGTGGCAAGCATTTCCAGTATCCAGTATCTCGACGACGAGATGGGGCTTGACCAGGACTTCCAGCCGGTGAATTACTTCATAATGAAGCAGCGCCGCCACGAATGGGCGGTGACGCAGGATGTGGTGGTGCGCGGCCGTGCGGGGGTCTACAACTGGACCGCCGGGGCATTCGGTTTCTTCCGGCGCACATCCATGTGGGCGCCCGTGACGCTGAAAGACGAGGGCATCGCGCGCCTGATTACCGACCGCGTGAATCTCAACGACCGCATACCGGTGAAGCTTGAGTTTGATGATGACCATCTGCTGCTCGGCAGCGACTTCGCGCTGCCTAACTTCGGAGCGGCCCTCTATCATCAGAGCGAGTGGTCGCTGGACCGGTGGAATCTCGCTCTGGGTATGCGTCTGGACTATGAGCGCACCAATATGCGTTATCACAGCCTGTCGAACACCTCATTCAAGGCATTCCTGAAGAAAATGCCCACGCGTCCCATTCTGTCGGAAACCATAGACATTGACGACACTGGCCGTCTTCACAACCGCTCGCTCGAGTTTCTGCCAAAGTTTCAGGTGAGCTATACGCTTCCCATGCCATCGAAGAGCGACGTTTATCTCACCGTGGGCAAAGGATACAAATCGGGCGGATTCAACACCCAGATGTTCTCCGAAGTGCTTCAGCAGCGCCTGATGGGCGATATGATGCAGCACATGCCGGGTATGGGCGGAGGCAATCAGCAGGCTCCCGATATTGACCGCATTACGAGCTATAAGCCCGAGCGCAGCTGGAATTATGAGGCGGGAGCGCATATAGTGTGTGCCGACGGCCGGGTGATGACCGACCTTGCGCTGTTCTATATCGACTGTCGCGACCAGCAGCTGACCACTTTCCCCGACGACGACACCACTACAGGACGAATCACCACCAATGCCGGACGCACACGCAGCTACGGACTGGAGACCCAGATACGCTACGCTCCCACAAGCCGGTGGGCGTTCAATCTCAGTTATGGCCTCACGAATGCCCGCTTCATGGAGTATCACGACGGCGACGACGATTTCAAGGGCAAGAGAGTGCCTTACGCACCTTCCAACACGGTGTTCGCGGGCGTAAATTACGTGGTTCCCGCAGGCTCCGACTGGGTTCTTGACTTCAATCTGAAGTGCAAGGGCGTAGGCCCGATATACTGGGACAACGCCAACCTCTACCGCCAGAACTTCTACGCACAGCTTGGAGCATCGGCAAAGGCTACTTATAAATGGCTCAGTCTCGAACTCTGGGGCGAGAATCTTACAGGCACGAAGTTTGATGTGTTCCAGTTTGAATCGCTCGGCTACCGCTTTCTTCAGCGCGGCAAACCGGCGCGCGGGGGCATCACGGTGCGGCTTGATTTCGGTTTCGGACGGCGCTGAGAACGGAGACGCGGATTTTGGTCCGAGGGCCAGAACAAAAAATGCATTCAGGCGGTTGGAAAGTCATGAAGACTATCCGACCGCTTTTCGTATTATGCGTTGCGGCGGCATTCCTGCCCGGGTGTCGCGGCGAGGATCCGCTGGCAAAATTTGTCACCGCCGTGGATGTGCGCTCGTTCAATTACGTCAGCAGCCAGGGCCGCAGCACGGTGGTGATGCCTGAGGTGGGTTATGCCGCTACATTCGACGACGAAAACCGCACGGCGTCCTTTACGGTAAGCAATTTTGCCGTTTCGTCCGGCGATACACCTGTAACGCTGATGTTTGACGATGTGGAGTGGACCTACAGGCTTGATGTGCCCGGGAAGGCCAGAATGATAAAGGCTGACGAGCTGGTACCGTCGAATGTCGAGACATCCGGAGGAATCACATTGAAAGATGTGACCATAGTGTATTTCGAGGCTTCGGCGGCTGATGAAAACCATAGCCGCGGATTTTATATACACTACTTTGTGAACGGGGTGTACGAGGTGACGGCTTTTCCGTATGCAATGCAGTCGACGGGCGCAACCCGCGTGCGCGACGAAGCGACGGGTGCCGAGACCGTTGACTACGATACCGAATTCGCGCTGACACTCTACCCCGATGCGATGACAGCCTCGATGACAGCCACAGGACTTGACGGCCCTGTGGAGAGTCTGAGGATTGAGGGGATGGGGCTGGTTTTGTCAAATAGGGGTTTCAGCCTCTCGCAGAAAGAGCGCACCTCATGGCAGGCCGTTCCGTCGGTGACCGACACCGAGATAAGCGACATAACCGTCACGGCCGACGGGAGCGGCGCGATGGAGGTGGAGTTTGTGCTCGCGGTTGCCGGCAGTGACTATCGCGTAACGGCATTTTTGTACGGCAATCTGAATTTTTCAAAATAGTGGACAGCGGTGCGTGCCTCCGTGGCGCAAGGTGATTATTGGCAAAGGCGGATGTAGATGCGGGTGTAAATGTGAAAAATTGCCAAAAAATAGAGTGTTAAAGTATCGGGTTATTCTAATATTTTGACTATATTTGCACGGTATATTGTATGAATGCCATAGAAAATACGGCGGTCGTGCCCGGATTTGACATGTGTGGGCTGGCTGCAACGTATTGTGCTATCGGCATCTATGATTGTCTCAGATTATAGTGCAAATATAAATAAATATGTTAATTTTAGGTATTCAGTCCTCTACACTCGCCATCACCGCGGCCCTCACGGGCATAGGTCTGGTGGCTCTGGCTCTATGGCTGGCAGGATTAATTTCTCCAAGCTCTACCAATCCCCAGAAAGGGGAGGCCTATGAATGCGGTATTCCGACCCGCGGTGAATCAATGGCCCAGTTTAAGGTAGGCTACTATTTGTTTGCAATTCTTTTTTTAATGTTCGATGTTGAGTGTGTGTTTCTTTTCCCCTGGGCGGTTCGCGTCAAGGAATTGGGAGGAGCAGGCCTCATAAGCATTGCCATATTCTTCACCATTTTGGTGCTGGGCCTCGTATATGCCTGGCGGAAAGGAGCTCTTGAATGGAAGTAACTACCAAGAATATGCCCTACGCGGCATGGAAAGACAACGAATACATCGAGAAACTCGTTGACGAGCTTCGCGCCCACGGCACCAATGTGGTGGTGGGTTCGCTTGATAAGCTTATAAACTGGGGCCGCTCCAACTCGCTGTGGCCTCTTACGTTTGCCACCAGCTGCTGCGGAATAGAATTCGTGAGCCTTGGCGCAGCGCGTTACGACATGGCCCGCTTCGGATGGGAAGTGGCCCGTTCGTCGCCACGTCAGGCCGACTTTATAATGGTGGCCGGAACTATCGTGAACCGCATGGCCCCGGTCGTGCGCCGTCTCTACGACCAGCTCGCCGAACCCAAATATGTGATTGCCTGCGGCGCGTGCGCCGTTTCGGGCGGTCCGTTCAAGAAATCGTATCATGTGGTGATGGGTGTCGACCAGATAATACCCGTTGATGTTTACCTTCCGGGCTGTCCTCCGCGCCCCGAGGCCATGATATATTCGATAATGCAGCTTTCACGCAAAATCAAGGTCGAGAACTTCTTCGGCGGCGTGAACCGCAAGCAGAAGCAGGAAGAGTTCCTTAAGGACCATCCCCTCAATGAGGTGAAGGACTGACGGACGGCTCTCCCGGGACTTTAATCTTTCTCCTCCAAACCATCATTATCATAACAGAGAAAATATCAACAGACAATCAATATGGCAGAACTTCAGGAAATAATTGCCGCACTGCAGCCGCAGGCCACGTTTGAGCCGGGCGACACCCTGACAGTCAGCATTCCCGACGCCCAATGGCCCGATTTTGCCCGCCAGCTCCGCGATGACGAGAAGCTCAGATTCGACTTCCTTGTGACAATCGTGGGCATGGACTGGAAGGACAAGATGGGCTGTATCTATTACCTCACCTCAACCACCCACTGCCGCCACCTGGCCGTGAAAGTGACCACCGACAATGTAGAGAAGCCCATGCTCCACAGCGTGGCCGATATCTGGCATATAGCCGGAATCTTCGAACGCGAGGTCTATGACTTCTTCGGAATAGTGTTCATCGGCAACCCCGACATGCGCCGTCTCTTCCTGAGCATTGACTGGAACGGTTACCCCCTCCGCAAGAACTACGACGAGAATCCCGAGCTTAACCCCGTGACCACCGACAGCGAGCGTCAGAGCGATTTCACCGACACATATGTGGAGACCGCCGACGGAACTGTAGAGAAGAAAGAGGTGAGGGTGTTCCAGCCCGAGGACTTTGTGGTCAACATAGGCCCGCAGCATCCCGCCACCCACGGCGTGCTCCGTTTCCGCACCGCCATAGACGGCGAGACCATAAAGAAAATCGATGTCTACATGGGTTATATCCATCGCGGCATCGAAAAAATATGCGAAAAGCTCACCTATCCCCAGACGCTCCATTTCATGGACCGACTGGATTACTTCTCGGCCCATCCCTATCACCACTGTCTGTGCATGACCATAGAGCAGGCTGCCGGCATAGAGATAAGCCGCCGCGCCCAGGTGATACGCGTGCTGATGGACGAGCTTTCCCGTATAGCCAGCCACTGTCTGTTCATGGGAACCTTCTGCATGGACCTCGGCGCCACCACCATGCTTTTCTATACGCTGCGCGTGCGCGAGCAGATTCTCGACATAATGGAGAAGACCTGCGGCGCCCGTATGACGTTCAACTACGAGTGCATAGGCGGTGTGATGCAGGACCTG
The DNA here is from genome assembly GCA_009775605.1 of Paramuribaculum sp. GTDB lineage: Bacteria > Bacteroidota > Bacteroidia > Bacteroidales > Muribaculaceae > Paramuribaculum. The sequence continues at coordinate 9,608 of VSPV01000011.1, read as the reverse complement.
CATCCCGACTTCGTGAAGGATGTGAAGGCCCTTCTGGCCGTTATCCCCGCCAATATCAAGGAATACAACAAGGTGTTCACCGGCAATGTGATAGCCCACAACCGTATGGACGGCGTGGGTGTGCTCACAAAAGAGGATGCCATCTCGTGGTCCGTAACCGGCCCGTCGGGACGCGCGTCGGGCTGGGCTTGCGACGTCCGCAAGACCGACCCCTACAGCATCTATTCCGAGCTTGACTTCAAGGAAATTATCCGTCATGAGGGTGATTCCATGGCCCGCTTCAAGGTGCGCATGGACGAGATTGTGGAGAGTGCCCGTATCATCGAGCAGCTCATCGACAATATTCCCGAAGGCGAAATCTGCGTGAAAGTGCCCAAGGTGCTCAAACTTCCCGTGGGACACTGGTTCCGCACTGTTGAGGGTTGCCGCGGCACCTTCGGCGTATACCTTGAGAGCGACGGCACCACCTCGCCCTACCGCCTCAAGATAGTTCCGCCGTCGCTTCCCGCAGCTGCAGTGGTTGACCACCTTACCCGCGGACAGAAAGTTGCCGACCTTATCACCATTGGCGGATCGCTCGACTATATCGTGCCTGACATGGACCGCTGACCCTGAGAGTAAGAAACAAAAAGACAAATCATATAGCCAAAAGATATCACATTTATGTTTGATTTTTCATTTCTGACCAATTGGGTCCACACCACGCTATTGCAGTATATGCCCGAATGGCTTGCCATAACGGCTGAATGTGTCCTTATAGGCGTTCTGCTGCTGCTCACCTACTCGGTGCTCGCCCTCTTTTATATATGGTATGAACGCAAGGTTTGCGCCGCATTCCAGTGCCGTCTCGGCCCGAATCGTGTAGGTCCCTGGGGGCTGCTTCAGAGTGTGGCCGATATGTTCAAGATTCTCATCAAGGAGCTTATCTCGCTCAAGTACACCGACAAGTTCCTTTTTGCCCTTGCACCTTATCTTGTGATTCTCGCCTCGATGCTGGCGTTTGCCGTGCTTCCCTGGGGCAACGGACTCCAGATTATCAACTTCAACATCGGCATCTTCTTCCTGATTGCCGTTTCGTCGATAGGCGTGCTCGGCATTCTGCTCGCAGGATGGTCCAGCGCCAATAAGTTCACTCTCATCGGCGCTCTCCGCTCGGGTGCCCAGATGGTAAGCTACGAACTTTCCATCGGACTATCTGTTCTTACCATGGTGGCTTTCGCAGGCACCATGAATGTGGTGGAGATAGTAGAGGCACAGAGCAATCTGTGGTTCATCTTCACGGCCCACGTTCCCGCTATCATAGCCTTTATAATCTATCTGATAGCAGGTACAGCCGAGACCAACCGCGGCCCGTTTGACCTTCCCGAGGCAGAGAGCGAGCTGACCGCCGGTTACCACACCGAGTATTCCGGTATTCATTTCGGTTTCTTCTACCTGGCCGAGTACCTGAATCTGTTTGTGGTTTCGGGCGTGGCTACACTCCTGTTCTTCGGCGGATGGATGCCCCTGCATATCCCCGGATGGGATTCATTCAACATGGTCATGGACTGGATACCTTCGGTAATCTGGTTCATCGGCAAGGCCGTTCTGATCTCGTTTATCATAATATGGTTCAAATGGACATTCCCCCGTCTGCGAATCGACCAGATGCTGGCGCTGGAATGGAAATATCTGCTCCCCATCAATCTTGTAAATCTCGTGGTGATGGTTCTTATCATCGTCTACGGCATCCACTTCTAAAAATACAGCTCCTTTAAACTATATTCCAACACTTCCAACTGTTATGAGCGACAAATTCGGAAAAATATCCCAGGTAATCGGACCTGTGGTCGACGTGAGCTTTGAAGGCGAGGGCAATGTCCTTCCTCCTATCTATACGGCTCTTAAGATTGACCGTAACGACGGCTCGATGCTGATTCTCGAGGTAGAGCAGCATATAGGCGAGAACACAGTGCGCTGTGTGGCCATGGAAAGCACCGACGGACTTCAGCGCGGCATGCGTGTGGACAATCTCGACCGTCCCATCGCCGTTCCCACAGGCGAGCAGGTCAAAGGCCGTCTGCTCAACGTTATCGGCGAGGCCATTGACCGTCTGCCGGCTCTGAAACGCACCGACCTCCGTCCTATCCATCAGCCTGCGCCCGAATTCGACGAGCTTACCATCGGTACCGAAGTGCTCTATACGGGCATAAAGGTGATAGACCTTCTGGAGCCTTACAGCAAAGGCGGCAAGATCGGTCTGTTCGGCGGTGCCGGTGTGGGCAAGACCGTGCTCATCATGGAGCTCATCAACAATATTGCCAAGGGTCATAACGGTTTCTCGGTGTTCACCGGTGTTGGAGAGCGTACCCGCGAGGGCAACGACCTTCTCCGCGAGATGATAGAGAGCGGAGTAATGAAATATGGTCAGAAGTTCCGCGACGGTATGGAGAAAGGCGAATGGAATCTTCACGACGTTGACATGAACGAGGTGAAGGACTCGCAGGCCACGCTGGTGTTCGGCCAGATGAACGAGCCCCCGGGCGCACGTCTGCGTGTGGCTCTTTCGGGTCTGACAGTGGCCGAGCAGTTCCGCGATCAGGACGGCGGCGGCAAGGAGATTCTGCTGTTTATCGACAACATATTCCGTTTCACCCAGGCTGGTTCGGAGGTGTCGGCTCTTCTCGGCCGTATGCCTTCGGCTGTGGGCTATCAGCCTACGCTGGCTTCGGAAATGGGTAAGCTGCAGGAGCGAATCACCTCAACCAAGAACGGTTCCATCACCTCGGTGCAGGCCATCTATGTGCCGGCCGACGACTTGACCGACCCCGCTCCCGCCACCACCTTCAGCTTCCTCGACGCCACTACGGTGCTTTCGCGTAAGATTGCCGAGCTCGGCATCTACCCGGCCGTGGATCCTCTGGAATCGACATCCCGAATCCTCGACCCCAATATCATAGGCGAGGAGCATTATCAGACCGCCCAGGCCGTGAAGCAGCTTCTGCAGAAGTACAACGAGCTTCAGGACATCATAGCCATCCTCGGTGTGGACGAGCTCTCGGACGAGGACAAACTCGTTGTGGCCCGTGCGCGCCGCGCACAGCGTTTCCTCTCGCAGCCCTTCTTCGTGGCCGAGCAGTTCACCGGACTTCCCGGTGTGATGGTGCCCCTTTCGGAGACTATCCGCGGTTTCAAGATGATACTTTCCGGCGAGATGGACGAGTATCCCGAACAGGCATTCCTCAATGTCGGCACCATCGACGAAGCCATTGCCAAGGGCAAGAAGATGCTCGCCGAGGCAGGGGTGTAAGGGAACCGCAATAAGGAAATATAAATATTAACGACAGACACAATAACAGATGACACTGAAAATCATATCGGCCGAAGACGTGGTATTTGAAGGCGAGGTCCAGTCCGTGACCCTTCCGGGAACCAAGGGCTCTTTTACAGTCCTTCATAACCATGCGTCGCTTGTGTCGACCCTCGACCCCGGCATGATCCGGTATGTGCAGGAGGGCCAGACGGTTGAACTGCCCGTGAGCGGCGGCCTGGTTGATGTTGACAACAATGTTGTGTCGGTCTGCATATACTGAAGCCATGATAAAGCGACTGTTAATACTGATGATTGCCTTTCTGGCCGCCGGGAGCGCCTCGCTTCAGGCCTCTGAGGCTGCGCCGGCTGATTCGGCGAAGGCCATCAACCCCAAGGAAATCATTTTCGAGCACCTTGGCGACGGCTACGGCTGGGAAGTGCCTTTCAGCCATGAGAAGCGCATCCCGCTGCCCGTGATAGTATTCGGCAAGGACGGCGGCATACACTGTTTCAGCTCGTCGCGCGTGGCTCATGGCGCAACCTATACCGACGGTGACGCCACATTCAAAATCGGCGGTCACGACAGCAAATACAAAGGCAAGCTCGTGGAGATTGTGGACGGTGAGGAATTCCGTCCTCTCGACTTCTCCATCACCAAGAATGTGGCCGGAATATTCATCACGGCCATACTTGTGGTGCTATGTGTGCTCTCGGTAGCCCGCTGGCATGCGAGGATGGGACATAAGGCTCCCCGCAAAGGAGTGGGGCTGATGGAGACGGCCATAACGTTTATCTATGACAGCGCCATAAAGCCCGTGCTCAAGGAGAAATCAATGAAGTTCGCGCCGTATCTTCTCACGGTGTTCTTCTTCATTCTGTTCATGAACCTTCTGGGTCTTATAGTGATATTCCCCGGCGGCGCAAACCTCACGGGAAATATAGCTGTGACACTGACCCTCGCGGTGCTTACATTCCTCGTCACCAACATTTTCGGAACAAAGCATTACTGGAAAGAGGTTTTCTGGCCCGACGTGCCGGTTTGGCTCAAATTCCCTCTGCCGATTATGCCGGTGATAGAGATATTCGGCGTATTCACCAAGCCGGCCGCTCTCACTGTCCGTCTGTTTGCCAATATGATGGGCGGGCACATGATTGTGCTCGTGCTCACGCTCCTCATCTTCATCTTCGCACCCATGGGAGCCTTCGCTCTGGGACTGTCGTCGGTGATATCGGTGATGTTCTCGGTGTTCATGATACTGATCGACGTGCTGGTGAGCTGCATCCAGGCCTATGTGTTCATGATGCTCTCGTGTATGTTCATTTCGTTCGCCCAGGAGGAAGGACATGAGTCGCATCCCAAGCATGAGACTGTAACGGTTCCTGATACCAAATAAGAAGAAACTGAATAAGAAATAAACAAATATCAAATAAATAACCACATTAAAACCACAAAGTTATGTTAGCAATGATTTTAGCAGCAATTGCAGGTGAACTCGGTATTGGCGCATGTATCGGCGCAGCTATCGCAACAATCGGTGCAGGTATCGGTATCGGCAAAATCGGTGCTGCAGCCATGGAGGCTATCGCACGTCAGCCCGAGTCGTCAAGCGACATCCGAAGCAACATGATTATGACCGCCGCCTTCGTTGAAGGTGTGGCTCTGTTCGCAATCATCGTCTGCATCCTCTCAATGTTCGTGTAAGGCCTTCTTTCGACGGCATTACCCGCAATTCTCTATATAAATAAGATTTCTCTAAACAACCCTTTTTATGGAACTATTCACGCCTGAAGTCGGACTGATATTCTGGATGTTCGTGGCTTTCGCCATCGTCTTCCTAATCCTTTATAAATGGGGCTGGCCTTTAATCATCAAAGGTGTGGAAGGCCGTGCCGACCTGATTGACAAGGGCGTCGAATATGCTCAGAATGCCAAGGAACAGCTGGAGCATGCCCGCGAGCAGAGCGAACAGTATATGGCTGAAGCCCGCAAACAGCAGGCCGAGATGCTGCGAGAAGCCGACAAGATGAAATCGCAGATCATCGAGGAGGCCCGTCGCGAAGCCCAGCAGGAGGCCCGTAAGGTCATGGACCAGGCACGCCTGTCGATAGAGCAGGAGCGTAAGGAAGCGCAGCAGCAGTTCCGCAATGAAGTGAGCACTTTCGCTCTCGACATTGCCCAGAAAGTGGTGCGCGACCAGCTCAGCGACCAGAAGGCACAGGCCCGTCTTGTGGATTCACTGCTTGACGAGATGGAGAAACAAAACTAACGCATAGACCTGATGAACGAAGGATTGATACCCCGCCGCTACGCAAAAGCGCTCTATAAGTTCGCTCTCGAAAAGGGAGCCGACAAGCGCCTTTACGGGCTCATGACAGCCCTCGCGGAAAGTTTTGCCCGGGAGAAGGGACTGCAGGAGGCAATAGCCAACCCCTATATTGCCGCCTCCGACAAGAGTCTTCTGCTGACAACGGCAGCGGGAGCAACGCCGGACGACACTGTCTATGCAGATTTTCTCAAACTTCTGGACCGCAACCGCCGCACCGACATGATGGCCGACATAGCTCGCGCCTACTGCCGGATTTATCGCACGGAACACCATATCTACGTGGTGAGCGTGGTGAGCGCGGCGCCCCTGCCCGCAGCCCAGCTGCAGCGGCTTCAGCAGATGGTGAAGTCGCATCTTCCCGAAGGCTCCACAATGGAGTTCACAACATCGGTGGATCCGTCTCTGATAGGCGGCTTTACCGTGAGCGTAGGCAACGAGCGTATCGATGCTTCGATCAGTAACGAGTTAAAACAAATGCGTATCAGTCTTATCAGCAAATAAATTTTCACTAATGATAAATCCCAGCGAGATTTCGGAAATATTAAAGCAGCAGCTTGAGACGGTCAACTCCAAAGTGTCGTTTGAAGAAACCGGCACAGTGCTTGAGGTTGGCGACGGCGTGGCTCATGTCTACGGACTCGACAATGTGTGCGCCAACGAGCTGGTGGAGTTTGAAAACGGCGTCAAGGGTGTGGCCCTTAACCTTGAGGAGAGCAACGTGGGCGTGATATTGCTCAACGATGTCGACAAGGTTACCGAGAACATGTCGGTGAAGCGCACCGGCGAGATCGCGTCAATTCCTGTAGGCGAAGGTCTGCTGGGACGCGTCATCAATGTTCTTGGCGAGCCGATAGACGGCTGCGGTCCCATCGAGGGCAAGCTCATGCGTCTGCCTCTGGAGCGCAAGGCCCCCGGAGTAATCTTCCGTCAGCCCGTGAAGCAGCCTCTGCAGACGGGTATAAAGGCCGTTGACTCTATGGTGCCCATAGGCCGCGGACAGCGCGAGCTCATAATCGGCGACCGCCAGATAGGCAAGACCGCCATTGCTATCGATACAATCATCAATCAGCGGAAAAATTTCGAAGAGGGCAAGCCCGTCTATTGCATCTACGTGGCAATAGGCCAGAAAGCCTCCTCCGTTGCTGCAACCGTTGAAACCCTGAGAAAATACGGAGCGCTTGACTACACTGTGGTTGTGGCAGCCAATGCCTCCGATTCAGCGTCGATGCGCTACTATGCACCGTTTGCGGGCGTGGCCATCGGCGAATATTTCCGCGACACCGGCCGCGACGCCCTCATAGTCTACGACGACCTTTCGAAGCAGGCCGTGGCCTATCGCGAGATTTCGCTTATCCTCAAGCGCCCCTCGGGCCGCGAGGCTTATCCTGGCGATATTTTCTATCTCCACAGCCGTCTGCTGGAGCGCGCAGCCAAGATTATCGACAACCAGGAGGTGGCATCGCAGATGAACGACCTTCCCGAAGCCCTCAAGCCGATGGTGAAGGGTGGAGGTTCGCTTACGGCCCTTCCTATCATCGAGACCCAGGCAGGCGACGTTTCCGCTTATATCCCCACCAATGTGATTTCAATCACCGACGGCCAGATATTCCTTGAGACCGCGCTGTTCAACCGCGGTATCCGTCCGGCCATCAACGTGGGTATCTCCGTTTCGCGTGTAGGCGGCAATGCGCAGATCAAGCCTATGAAGAAAGTGGCCGGTACACTGAAAATCGACCAGGCCCAGTTCCGCGAGCTTGAATCGTTCACCAAATTCGGCGGCGACATCGACCCCGTTACCGCCCGTGTGATCGACAAGGGCCGCAAGAACGAGCGTCTTCTCATCCAGCCCCAGTACCATCCCATGGCTGTGGAGGAAGAGGTGGCCGTGATTTACTGCGGTACCAAGGGCCTGCTCGAATACGTTCCCGCCGACAGCGTGGCCGACTTCGAGAAGTCGCTCCTGACACTTCTTCACGCCAAATATCAGCAGACGGTGCTTGACAATATAAAAGCAGGCAAACTGACCGACGAAGTGACGGCAGCCATAGAAGAGGCAGCCCGCGACGTAGCCGGAAAATACACCAATAAATAAAAATCCGCTTCATGGCCACACTACGCGAACTCAAAGGACGAATCGGCTCGGTAGCATCTTCCGAGAAGATCACCGGCGCGATGAAGATGATTTCATCGGCCAAGATGCACAAGGCCGAGCTCAGCCTCAAACGCCTTCTGCCATTCCGCAGCCAGATAGAGTCGATAATCGGCAATCTGCTGACGGCCGATGCCGACTTCACCTCACCCCTTACCGAGACGCGCGAGGTGCGCAATGTGAGCATTGTGGTGTTTGGCTCGGACGACGGTCTGTGCGGAGCCTATAACGTCAATATCTTCAAGCAGCTCCGCGCCCGCATGGCCGCGCTGCGCGAGAAATTCGGTTCCGACATCACTTTCGACATCTATCCCGTAGGTGCGAAAATGGTGAAAATCGTCGGCAAGATGAAGGATGCCTCGCTCCGCACCGTGAGGGTAGAGCCTCAGGTCGATTCCAAGACCACGGGCGACGGCGTGAAGATATTCTGCGAGAAGCTGCAGCGCCGTTTCCTGGCTTCGGAGACCGACCGAGTGGAACTTCTGTATATGAAATTCCTGAGCGCCGGCCGCCAGCGTCCGCAATCCGACGCGCTTCTGCCCGTGACCGAGGACACCTTCCGCGGGGCCGACGTCAAAGAGCAGTGCCGTCCGTATATTTTCGAACCCGACGCCAACACCATATTCCGCTCGGTGCTCCCGATGTTCCTGATGGCAGTGACGCAGGAGGTGTTCACCGAGAACCGCGCTTCCGAGCAGGCCGCACGCGTGATGGCCATGCAGAGCGCCAACGACAACGCCAAGAAACTCCTCGAGCAGCTGCGGCTTGAATACAACAAGCTTCGTCAGCAGAGCATAACCACGGAGCTTCTCGATATACTTGGCGGCCAAGTCAGATGAAACAAACGAAATATCCAACTGTAATCTCATAATTTAAGTAAATAAACCATTTAACCCATGGGTAGTGTAAAAGAATATTTTTCGTCTTTAGGGTCCGGTATCGCAAGCCTTATAAAAGGTATGCAGGTAACGGGAAAAGAATTTGTCACCCCTAAAATCACAGAAAAATACCCCGAGGACCGCGAGACCGTGCATGTGCCTGAGCGCTTCCGCGCCATTCTTCAGCTCAAATACGACGCTGACGGACACCATAAATGCATAGCCTGCGGCATCTGTGAACGCAACTGTCCTAATGGAACGATTACGCTTACCACCAAAATGGTGGATACGCCCGACGGCAAGAAGAAACGCAAGCTCGACAAGTATCAGTACGACCTTGGAAGCTGCACCTTCTGCCAGCTGTGCGTGACATCGTGCCCCCAGAACGCTCTTGAGTTCAGCAACGACTTCGAGCAGGCTGTGTTCACCCGCGACAAACTTGTAAAGAAACTCAATTATCTTCCCGAGCCTCCGGAACCAGAACTCTCCCCCGAGGAACTGGCCCGCATAAAGGCTGAGAAGGAAGCCAAGATAGCCGCCGCCAAGGCCGCTTTCGCCGCTAAGAAGGCCGCTGAGGCAGCCGCCGCCGGAAATGCCCCGGCGCAGGCCGCAGAAGCTCCTAAAGCAGAAGCAACGAAGACAGAGGCACCTAAAGCCGACGCACCCGCGCCGAAGGCACCCGAGGCCGGAGCCGAGGAAGCGCCAAAGGCCTGAAATCAGGACGGAGCGCCGCGCTCCGTACAAACCAATCATTGAAAGAAACAATCAAGTAATTATATGGAATCAGTAGGAAGTATCATTATGTATGTGATAATCGCGCTGTCGATTATCATCTTTTCGGTACTGACGGTAACCACCAGGAAAATACTGCGCGCCGCCACCTATCTTCTTTTCGTACTGTTTGCCACTGCCGCTCTCTATTTCAAGCTCGACCATGAGTTTCTGGGAGCCGTGCAGATAGC
>VSPV01000109.1 GCA_009775605.1 Paramuribaculum sp. | reverse complement strand
CCAGTCTGAAGAGATGGCTCATATCGCTCAATTTTATAATCTGAAATCAGCAAGTTGAACTTGCGAAACTTGAATAATATAACCATAATGAATGAATGTGGATGGGGAGGACTTCATTTCTATTACCGATTTGGCAAGACATAAGAGTGATGAACCCACAGCAGTAATTGGTAATTGGATGCGCAACCGTAATACCATTGAGTTTCTTGGAATATGGGAAAGTCTTTATAATCCCGATTTCAAACCCCTCGAATTCGAGGGGTTTAGAAAAGAAGCAGGCCTAAATGCATTTACTCTATCTCCTAAGAAATGGATTGAGACAACCAATGCCATAGGATTAATTTCGAAATCAGGACGATATGGAGGTACTTTTGCCCATAAGGATATAGCATTCAAGTTTGCTAGTTGGATTTCAGTAGAATTTGAATTATACATAGTCAAGGAATTTCAGCGACTCAAAGCTGAAGAGTATAAAATATTAGGTTGGTCGGCTAAACGTGAATTATCAAAAATAAATTATAGTATACATACTGATGCTATCAAGCAAAATCTTATTCCGGTTGAAATCTCCAAAGCGCAAGCAAGTGTAATCTATGCTAATGAAGCCGATGTATTAAACGTGGCAATATTTGGTCTTACAGCAAAACAATGGCGCGACTCACATCCCGATTTGAAAGGAAACATACGCGACTATGCGTCAGTTAATGAATTGATATGCTTATCCAATATGGAGAATATCAATGCTGTGTTTATAGAACAAGGAATAGATCAATCCGAGCGATTGACCAAACTCAATCACATTGCGATTAATCAGATGAAAATATTGGAGAACGAATACAACGACCGAAAATTGTTGAAATAAATTTATTGTTACTTGGCTATTTGTCATGGTAAATATGTTCCTCCCAGTGTTTTACAGGCGTTTTATTTCGGCTTCGGAGGCCGAGGTGCCTTTGTAGGTGCTTTTGCGTGGATGGAAATTGTAGATGACGTTCAGTGAGATGCCGCGGCGGTCGTAACTCTGCTTCTTGTCAACGAACACGCCGTATGTGTTCATTGTCCAGTCGTTGTTGGCGGTATTGAAAATATCGGTGGCGGAGAGCTTCACGGTCAGTGCCTTGTTGAGAAAAGTCTTGCCTACCGAGGCGTCCATCGTAAACCATGTGGCTCCGAAACGGTTGGTGTGCATGTCGCCCTGGGAGCTTCCGTTGATGTTGGCGGTTATCAGCCACCCGTGAGGCAGTGCAAACATATTGTCGAAATAATAGGAGAATATCGGTTTCTCATACCGGGTGTCGCCGAGCGTGAGCCATTGCCTATAGACTCCGGCTGTGACATTCGGAGTCCACCGGCCTACAGCGCGGTTCCACACCAGATAAAGGCTCAGGGCCGAGACGTCGATGTTCACGGGATGCATGAGAAGCTGCAGATTGGCTGCCGGATACAGCTGCTTTACAAATGCGTAGGTGTCGAGCGCGCGGGTGTAATCCGCCTGCAGCATGAAGCCTTTCCACATTCCGAACAGCTGTACATCGTGTGCGTGCTCGTCGTGCAGCGCAGGATTCCCACCCTCTATCTGGTGCAGGCCGGTATAATTCAGCGAGCCTGTGAGCTGGGAGTAGGGCGGCTTGACGGTGGCCATCTTATAGCTGAGGCTTATCTGTGATTCGTCGTTAAACGAGTATCCTACCGAGAGGTCGGGTGTGAGCAGGTGGTCGCGGCGGCTCACATTCTCGTCGCGCCGGCCATCCACCTTGAAATCGTAATCCACATACTCGTATCTCGCTCCCGCTCCCAGGGAGAACTTGCCGAGCATCCCTGACCAGGAGGCGAACACGGCTGCGGAGGTCTGGCGTGCGTCGGTAAGCGACGAGGGAATATATTCGCTCACGGAGGAGTTGTGCATCCGGTAGTCGAGCGAAGTCCGTGTATGGCTGTCCTGGGTTCCGACGGTGAATTCTCCATTCCACAGAGGAAAGTTGAGATATAGCTTTCCTGCCCACAGGGTAGAGGTGCGGCGGTCGTTGGAGTTCACGTCCTGATTGGTGGAGTGAGGGTAAGTGGTCGCGACGTCGTTTTTCTGGTTTGACTGACGGAAATCGCCGTCAAAGTGAAGAAGATATTTCTCCGCGAACCGGTTTTCGTAATATAGCGAGGCCAGGTGGCTGTGGGCTCTGGTATGCCTGTCTATATTACTGCTGATTGCCGGGTTGTCGTTGAGCGATTCGCTGCCTGTGTTTTTGAAGTCACCGCGTTCAGGATTGTAACGGTAATATGCTCCAAACGATTGTGGACCATTGGTATAGTTGAATCCTGTCTTGACAACGCCTGTTGTAGTCGGGGATGAAATGTGCTGAGAACTGCCAATGACCGTTTTCTTGCCATCATAAATGAGCGTATTGGTTGTCTCACCATTTATGAGTGAGTTATAGCGGTTTATCGTGCCGTTGGCAAAGAGCTCCCAGTTTCCGACTCGATAGCTTAGAGCGAGGTAATCCATAACCGACCATTTGCGGCGGCATTCAAGTAGAAACTGGTCGGTAAGCGACAGTCCCGTCACGAAATTACGCCGCGTTGTGATTTTAAGGACTGCTCCAGTAGTGCTGCCATAAGCCGCGCCGGGCGCCATGAGCAATTCCACTTTTTTCAGGTTGGATGAAAGCAGCTGCTGTAACTCCTGATTGTCGCGCATCGGGCGCCCGTCTATGAAGATTTCTATGTTGCTCTTCCCGATAACGCTTACAGTGGCATCGTCAACCTTGATCATAGGCAACTGCGCGAGCACATCAAGAGCCGTGCCGAGGTCGGCAAGATTCGTGCCCGGGATGGTCGATACGAGCGTAGAACCAACTAGTCGGGTGGCAGGCTGTTTTGCCGTAACAACCACTTCCTGCAGCTGACGGGTGAGACTGTCGGTAGCTTCCTCATTCTGTGCATGACCGCTTGCGGCCATCAGAGCCGCGGTCAGGATCAATATTATTCTGGCTTTCATTTGAGTGAATTTTTGTTGCAGCAAAGTTATTCACACAGAGCCTGAAAATCCAAAATAATAGTCTGACCGTTGATGCTGTAAGTCGCTTATAATCAACAGGTGAGTTTTGAAAAGTCTGACCGCGCGGAATGAGGCGTCAGAAAACAGCTGAAATGTCGCTTCCAAGGGCGCCGCAGCGTTCTTTCAGGCGCGATTTCAGTCGTGATTTTCGTTTGTAGACCACGTCGGCCGATTCCTCCAGAAGCAGGCAGATAGTGCGGGTGGAAAGGCCGCTTGCCAGATACACCAGCAGCCGGTAGTCGTCGGGTTTCATGTCGGGCCAGCTCTTTTTGATTTTTTCAAGAATGTTGTTGCGGCAAGCGTTCACAGCTTTTTCCATTTCGGGGAAAGAATCGGTCCGCACCGACTCAATCTCGCTTTTCACCTTATCCACAATTGATTTTCGTTCGGTCTTGGTTCCCTGACTCTCGTAGTAGGTCTGACACAGCGAATCGATAAGGTCGAAGCGTTTGTCGAGAAGTTCCTGTAATGTGGTTTCCAGTCGGCTCACATCGCCCCGGGTTGCCGCAATCCTGCTCCGCAGTCCCGATGCCTCGGCCATAAGCGACTCGTTTTGCAAAGACTGCATCCTGATTCTCTGGCGCATCCACGCTATCAAACCGGCGGCTATAAGAAATATTATTATGCCGACAAACATAATCTGTTCACGCCTGGTGCGCTCACGGTAGAGCATGAACTCCTTTTCTTTTTGTAGATACAGAGCCGTGGCGAGATCATCTCTTTTTCCGACAGCTCCCATCAGGGCCTTAAGCCGGGAGGCTTTCTGAAACTCAGCCGTGAGGTTGTTCCTTCCGTAATAGTCCACGGCTATATTGACAATGGTATCGGTGGGAACGGCAAGCTTATTGACAACCATTGCTTCGCTGTAGAGCAACGCCCAGCGGGCCATCGTGGCGGAATCATGAAACTCCGACACATCCAGCCCGTTCAGCCGCGAAAGCGCCGCCGAAGGGTCGCTCTGCATAAGGCGCTGCGCCTCATCGAGCGCCTCCGGATATGAATTTGAATACCCGCAGCCGGTTACCACCAGCAGAATTATTATGTAGAGCAGATTTCGCATATTGTTCGCGGTTTATCTATAATCGGTTTCGATCAGGTCTACGACTTCTGCCGGTGCAAATACCGGTTCATCGGAGTTGCTGGTTATCTTAATGCCTCCTCCCAGCTGCACATTGAGTTTGCCCACCGGATTATCCAGAAAATCGCGTTTGGCTTTCAGTAAGCTTATACGGTCGGTTTTCTCGTAGTCATCGGCAAGATAGACGGTGCCCAGAGGCTTTGTTGTCTGCCGGATGCCTGTGGCTGTGAAACTGTATTTGCCGTCGTCGGTCGAGGCCTCAAGTATAAGGCCCGGAAGCCCTCCGAGTTTCCATGGCCCGTTGGAAACGGGAATCTCCGGTGAGAACCATATGGTCCATTGCCGGCCGTGATAGGCGGTAGTTGCCCTGACGCACTCATATCCCAGGATGTTTTTTGTGGAATCGGATATTTCCCATGACCATTCTTCGGGAGATTCGTCGTAATAGAATTTGTCAAGTCCTGCTGAATCATAATAGCGCAGAGTGTTTCCCTCGGCACTCTTCACCACGTAGTAACTTCCGTCCTTACTCGGGATATCCTCCAGCGCGCCTTTCATTAAAGCGGCGCGCGTCATCTCCTTCCATTTCGCCACACCTTCGGGCGTGGAGTTCAGCGAGTCGATATATTCCGTTACGGGCGAATAGAATCTTGAATCAGTGGTATTGGCCAGGAGCACATACTGGTTCTTTACATCCACCTCACCATTCTCCATGTTGGGGCCCCAGGCGGTATAGCTTACCTCGATGTCCGCCGTCTGCGCCATTGCGGCAGATGCCGACAATAAAAATGCAATTGTTACCGGAAATTTCATTTCTGTTTTTTCTTTTTGATTATCTGAAGGGCTTTGTCGAGAGCTTCGGCGGCAGGAACGGCCACATCGGGAAGCGTACCGTGGATGTCGCTTTCATCGGCCCGGAACTGCCAGAAACGCTTGAACGAAATCGAGCAATGAAGATGTGATACAGGCAGACGGTATGAAAGTACATCACCGAAACATACATTCATGCCTCCGGTCTCCTCTCCGACCACCGTGCCTATACCGCATTCCTTGAATACCCATGCGAAGCTTCCCGCCGAAGAGAACGTCTTGTTGGAGGTCAGCAGATACACGTTGCCGTTGTAATGACCTTCTTCCGCGGTGCGCGGTTTTTCATACTGGTCTTCCGTTGTTTCGAAGAATGTGAACATCGGGGCCATTTCTTCTGCTCCCATGAGCTTGCGCGTAAGGGGCGTGACGCGTACAAGGGCTTTGTCCATCTGCACAAATGGTTCGGGAGAGATGTATCTGAGCAGGATATCGCCAACGCCGCTGTTGCCGCCGCCGTTCCGTCGCAGGTCTATTATCAGGTTGCCGATATTCTGATCGCGCAACTCCTGGAACATGGAATCGGCAAATGCTTCCATCCGCGCGCTGTTGCTGAACTCGCGGAAATCCATTATAGCCACATCCCGTTTTTTATCCACAGTGAATGTGTAGGGTTCCTTGACATCTGTGTCGGGGAGGGCGGGGCTGCGCCGTTTCAGCTCCACGAAATTCGTGGCCGGATATGTCACCGTTTTAGCATGCTTCTCTCCCTGGGGCAGATATACCACCTCGAATGAATCGGCCGGATAAAGCATGTGGCGCAACGCGGGGAAAGAGCTGTCAACACGCGACAGTTTGAAATGCTCCTTTTCTCCCGCCACATACGGCATCATGGAGTTTATCATCTTTTCAGCGCTCACGTCGTTTATGCTCAGGATTCGGGCTCCGCGCGGAATGATGGAGTCGAGGCTTGACCGGCACACAATGGATTTGTCGCTCAGCACGTCGACCCAGAACGGCATGCGTTTCAGCTCGCGGGTAAATACATCGTTGTAGGGGAATGTGAGATTGGTATGGCCGTCGCCGATTATGGCTACAATCGGGGCCGCTTTCCTGAAAAGGTCCATTGTGCTGATAGAGTCGGGCAATGTTTTTATCGCATTGTTCACGGCTCTGAAAAAGTCTTCCTGCCGGCATACGGCGAATATGTCGGGATGCACCTGGCTTAGCGCATATACAAGCGCATTTATGTCAAACTCGGCCTGCTCACGGCTGAGCATTACGCCCGGAGAGCGTTTCAGCAGTCGCGGGTCGGGCTCTTCATATATGTTTTCAGATATTCGGGTCACTCTCACCGGCCCTTTTTTACCGTCGGCCGAAAGTATCGAGAAGTCTTTTGACTCCCATACATCAAGAGCAATCTTAAGGGTGTCGATATCGGAAGCGAAAACAATTTCTCCGGCCTTTGTCTCAAGCGGGTCGATTTCAGTGCCGTAAAGCACGTTCCAGCCGCCCTTCAACGGCTTGCCGTCAAGAATCACCGCTACTTTATCGGCGGTGGTTCTCAGAACATCCTGCTCAGAAACCGTCTGCGCGCTTGCAGCCGTCGCTGCCACACTCAGTGACAGGTAAATAATCAGTTTTTTCATTTCATTTTGTAGTCGGGTTCGTCGGCGTAGCGGGTCGCGTCGTATTTCGGGCGGTTGGAGTAATCGTCGGAGAACTGGACATTGCCGAACTTTGCCCTGAGTATGGACTCGCTGTTGTTTTTGAAGTATTCGTGTTCTGACAGAGCCTTCTTGCGGTCTTTTTTCTGATGATCCTCGGGGGTATACATCGGGGTAATCTTGCGGTCGGATTTCTCAATACCTGTGGCTACAAAGCTGCGGTCGTTGTCGGTAGTGGCCTTGAGGATAAGTCCAGGCAGACCGTGTAATTTCCAGGGGCCGAACGGCACCGGAACGTCGGGCGTGAACCATGCCGTCCATCGGCGTCCGTGGTAATCGGTTGTGGCCATGATGCAGTCGTAGCCGAGGATATTTGTTGTGGAATCGGTTATCTCCCATTGCATCTCGTCGAGAGGCTCGTCGTAATATCCCTGCTCGTCGCCGAATTTGGAATAATAGCGCAGAGAGTTGCCGCCAAGGTCGGTGAATACGTATGTGTTGACCTTCTTCACCGGCCCTTTGCGCATATCGAAGGAAATGCTGCCGTCGGGATGCTGGGTCATGCATGTGGCCATGATTATCTTTCTTAGCTCTGCCTTGCCTTTGGGTGTCGAGTTCAGGGAGTCGTTCCAGAGGCTGATGTCGTTGAAATACTTTGCCTGTCCGGTGTTGGCGAGCAGTGACATCCGTGTGGTCTCGATTGAATCGGTTGTCCAGTTACGTCCCTTGGAATCGTAGCTAACATGGATATCGGCTGTCTGCTGAGCAGATGCGGCAAATGCCGCAAAGCCGATGGAAAGAATTGCAATAGTTCTCTTCATAATCTTATTAA
Source organism: Paramuribaculum sp. (assembly GCA_009775605.1). Taxonomy (GTDB): domain Bacteria; phylum Bacteroidota; class Bacteroidia; order Bacteroidales; family Muribaculaceae; genus Paramuribaculum. Next base: position 1,833 of record VSPV01000109.1, on the reverse strand, counting down.
TAATCTGTTTCCAGTCCTTTAAAATCGGGGTCGAGAGTCGACATGTAGTCCGACATTCCATTCAGGTCTAATTCCTCGCCTCCGGCAACCTGAAATTTTATATTTGCGCCGGGGTACATTGCTTTTATTTCATTGATGGCCCGTTCTAATGATTTAGACGAGAGTTTCAGAAAGTCGCGGCGGTCACCGCGGCTGTAACGCTCCGGCACTTCCATCTCAGGCATTGGTTCGCCGGTATATTCCAGTCCGTTGGCCACAAACTTGTGGCTTCCGGTGGAATCTTCCGCCATCAGAATCAGGCCGGGCAAGCCTTTGAACTTCCACGGGCCGTCGTGAACCGGGATTTCCGGAGCGAACCATGCCGTCCAGTGTCGGCCGTGGTAATCCGTTTGGGCCATCAGGCATTCGTAGTTCAACACCGTGCGGGTTGAGTCGCTGATGATTTCCCATTCCATTTCATCGAAAGGCTCGTCGTACCAGATATATTCCTCGTTGCTGTCCACATAGGCGCGGAGCGATTTGTCGTCGAATCGCTTGAACACATAGGTGCTTACAGTCCTGCTTGGCACCATTCCGCCCTGACCCTTAGCCTGCATGGCCGACGCCATCTGCCCATAGGCAGTTCGGGCCGCATCGTCGTGCGCCGACTTATCGAGAAAATATGTGCTCGGGTTATAAAATACCGAGTGACTGTAATCGGTATGAAGAATATACTTGTCAATCCGTTCCTTCGTCTTATCCTTATAAACCTTAAGATGATGCTCATACCCGATACGCAGCATGTCGCCCTGCGCAAGCGCGGCCGTTGACATTGAGCAAATAGCAAGGAAAACGATCAGCTTTTTCATGTGTCTGTTTTTATATGTTTACTTGTAATCAGTTTCTATCAGATCGAATCCTTCGGGTAGCGGGACGTCCTGCCAGGAGGTTCCATAGGCGGCGTTCATCTGCGCTCCCGAATTATTGTAGAAGGTCCATTGGAGAGACAGCATGTCCTTGCGTTTGGCGGGAGTGGAGAGTGCGTGGCCATACATTTTCGGCGGAAAGGGACGGTCGGTAACCTCAATGCCGGTGGCTTCGAAACGGTATTTGCCATTGTCAGCATCGGCCAGAAGAATAAGTCCCGGCAGTCCGCACAATTTCCATGGGCCGTCGTGAACCGGTATTTCCGGAGCGAACCATGCTTTCCAGTGCCGTCCATGATAGTCTGTTTCGGCTGAAATGCACTCGTAACCGAGAATAGTCCGGCTTGAATCCGTGATTTCCCAGTTAAGTTCGTCCATTTTTTCATCGTAATGGCCGAGTTCTCCCGCCGCTTCACCGTAATAGACGGTATTACCATCTTTGAAATTCTTCACCACATAGGTTCTGGAGCCCGGAAGGAGTGACGGGCGCTGTCCGGCGGCATTTGCCGCTTCAACCATGCTGTTGAACTGTACGGTGCCCTCCGGAGTGGACAGCATGGAATCTACCACGAGTGACATCGGGCAATAATAATGCGACTTGTCCCCATCGGCCAGTAACATCATTTTCTCTTTCTTGTTTGAGCCGGTCCAGTTCTGGTATCTTTCGGTGTATTCCACCTTGATTCTGGTGTTTTCCTGCGCAAGCGCGGCAATCACCACAAGACACATAATAAGGAATGCGAATATTCTTTTCATATTGGTCAATTTATCAATCATTAAAGCAATCAGACGCCCAACACATCACATTATTATCAACATACTTCATAATATTATCAAAAGCCCGTTGATCCCGAATAATATGTTCATGATAACGTTGTTGCCAGTAGGGACGCGATACATCGCGTCCCCCCAATCCATCCCCTCCCCC
>VSPV01000108.1 GCA_009775605.1 Paramuribaculum sp. | reverse complement strand
CGGCGCGGAGGCCGAACCCGGGGTCGGCGGCAGTGCTCTTGTCACCCTTGTTTCCGGCCAGGGGAATTATAAGGAATCGGCGCGTGTCCATAGATGTGAATTTCACATAAAGCTGACGGCCTCCTATGCCGGTAGGAGTCTCCAGCGTCCCCTCTGCTTCGTGGAGGGTGGCTATGATGCGCTCGCCGTTCCCGGCCACGTACATTCCCGGAATAGTTGCATCTACGGGGAACATGGACTCGAATTCCTCGCGGGTGGGAAGACGGTAGCCTTCGGGGCAGGGAAGGTGAGAGGCCGACACCCAGGGAACGTCCTGCGTCTGATTCCCGAGGTTGTTGGAGGGATTATAGCTCCGCCAGGGGATGTAGGGATAGTTGCGGCCGAACTGGAACAAAGCCCCGACGGAGTTCACCCAGTTCTTTTTATACATTTCTTCGACTGTAAGGCCGTCCAGGGGATAAACCTGTTCATGGGAGTCGGATGAAAGCGAATTGAATGCCATCCACACACTGCCGCCGATTTCTACTGTTTCAATCTGGCTAGAGCTGGGGGCTACCCTTATCTCCACGAAATCATAGCTCTGCGAGAACAGTGCGTTCTTCAGATGGATTATCACCGAATAGCCCAGGCGTCCGCGCTTCTGCTGCGGAACATTTACCTCAAACGCCGAGACGAAGCCGTCGGCGGTTTCGGTGGTTTTCATCTCGCCGATCTCCACGCCATTGTCGGCGCCGTCGCTGCCGGTTATCTCGATGCGTGTGTCGGCGAGGAATGCGAGTCGCATGCCCTGCGCGCCTTCCTCGGGCACGGATACTATGTTTTTGTCATAATCCACTTCCACGGTGTGCGGAATAGTGGAGAGAGCGCGGCTAATGGCAATCCGGCTGTCAGAGTCAGGTTTGCCCGTTACGGTTCCTCCCTCTTCCCAGTCCTCCACGGTGAATGTGCCGTTTACGGTGGCTCCGGCGTTGAGAAGCTCTATCTCATACACACGGTTTCGCTCTACGGCCGGAATCTCCACTACGGTGCGGAACGGAATATCGTCGTACACGCCTCCGACTGTCACCGATACACCTTCGCCGGTGGGAAACAGAAAGACGGCCCCTTCCTCTTTTCCTGAGAAAGGTGCGGAATAGGTTTTATTGTAGCTTACTGTATTGTCGGGTGTCGGCTGGCTGTCAGCAAACGGGTATGTGGCTGCGGCTGCGTTTTCCACCGTCAGGCGGTTGACGCGAATTCTGGCGTCGGCCGTGGTGTTGAGGTCGATTCGTGCCACACCGTGTTTCAGGGTTACCGTAAGCTCACCTCCGCGTTTCGGAGCTTCGGCGGTGGCCCAGAGGAAATCCGGAGCCGATGTGTCGCCGTCGCGGCTTTCAATCACCGTTTCTCGGAATTCTGTCTCGGTGGTGACGTTTTCTTCGGCCGGAGCCGAAGCGCCCGCAAGGAAGTAAAGAGTAGTGCTGCTCCCGCTCACCGGAATGTCGGCGCGTCCGTCGCCGTCGGGAGTGATGCTTCGGGTCTTGTATATCACTCCGTCGGCCGCCTGATACACATTAAGTAGCCCCACGGATTCCTGACTGTCGGAAAGCGTGCCGAAAGAGGCTCCTTTCACTGTCAGGGAGCATACCTTTTCTGCGCCGTTGCCGGGGTCGTCGCTCTGGCTGCATGCACTTAGATAAATCATTGAAAAAACCGGCAGAAGATACCGGGTAATAAACCATAGGCAGTTTCTCATAATTTCCCTATATGATAATGAATGTGCGTTGTCTGGATGCGCGGCTCTGTGGGAGCACACGCTTTAAGCCGCAAAGATACGAAGCACGGCGGTTTCCCACAAGCGTTGCGTGTGCGGCAGTCTGTTATTCCTCTTTTTTAATACGGGAGGGATATTTCTTGCCCCTACCGCAAAATTGTACATGGAAAAAGCAAATATATACAAAGAGAATCCGCACGGATTTTGGTATCTTTGCGATTCATCACAATACCGGACCAATCATGAAAACTACATTTCCCAGCCATCTCTTCAGGGCTGCAAAAGGCGTTGCGTTAGCGTCGACTTTCGCATTCGGCATTTCGGCCTATGCGCAAAGCTCCATCAATCTATCGCAACTCGACTTATCTAAAATCAATCAGGGATACGGCAAAGCCGTGTCGGGCAAATCTGTATCAGGCGACCCGGCTATCGCTGCCGGCAAAAGCTATAGCGACGTGATAGGCACCCATGCTCCCTCGTCGTTCAAAATCAATCTCCACGGAAAAGCAAAAAGACTCCATGCCCGGGTGGCCGTGGGCGACCGTCCTGCATCGGCCGACGGTAAGAATATAGAGCGTATAGCGCTCGTAAACGGCACCAGCATGCTGTTTGCCAACGACGGCAATCAGCGCCGCTTTGTGGCCGTCACGGGCAATGCCGGCGAGATCGAGCGAGGCTCGGTGAAGATAGTAGTGAAAGGCGACGGCAAGGAACTTCCTGCCGGAGGTGTTGTGAGAGGAGGGGAAAGCCCGATGGCGGTTGATCTCGACCTCAAAGGGATAAATACTCTTGAACTCATAGCCGAAACCACCCCCGACGGCCCCAGCGGCGACAATGTGCTCTGGATAGAGCCTGTGATAGAATATGAGGGGGAGGCCCCGGTGGCGGTCGATGCCGCTTCTCAGGAAAAAGGGCCTGAGATGACCTCGCAGGCAAAAAAACGGCTCGAGGGCAAAATCAGGAAGCTGCCTGTAATGACAGTGCCCGCATCTACACAGACCGGATATGACTGGCTGCTGACACCCGGGAAGACGTCCGCGGCCATTTATGCCACGCCCGACCGTAAAAGCATCGTGGTGGCAAACGACATGGTGTCGCGTACATTCCGCATATTCCCCAATCTGGCCACCACCGATTTCGTTAACCGCATGACGGGCGAGAGCCTGCTGCGCGCAGTGAGCTCGGAAGGCTCCGTGACCATCGACGGCAAGGAATGGTCGATAGGAGGCCTTGAAGGTCAGCCCGAACGCGCATATATAAAGGAAGCCTGGATGGATTCGCTGGTCACCGTGGCCAATTCGTTCATGGTGGAGGATTTTGAGATACATCCCATTACCGAGGACATAAAGTGGGCACGCAGCCGCTGGGCGCTCAACAAAAAGGCACCTACGGGCAAGGAAATCACCTTCACGCTGCGCGGCGACAAGGAGCTTACCGACGCCAGAATCAGGCTTTCTGTGGCCGTTTACGACGGAATCCCCGTGATACGCAAGCGGTTCACCCTTGAAAACGGCACAGGCGCACCGATAAATGTTGACAGCTTCAAGGTCGAATTCCTGGCTATGGCTGAGCCCGAGTCGCCCGGCGGGGGCGATCCGCGCACATTCCTGCTCCCCAACATCCACGTGGAAAGTGACTATGCCTGCGGAGGAAGCTTCACGGAGAAGGAGACCGACATAACCGAGAAATGGGTCACAGACCCCCGGTATACCTCGCAGCGCAACTGGCTGATGCAGACCCCGTGCATACTGGAGGTCTCGCCTAAAATCGGCCCTGACCAGCTGATTGACGCCGGCGATTTGTTCCGTTCGTTCGGCGTATACGAAATGCCTTTTGACAGCTACGACCGTGAGCGCAAGGGTCTCTTCACACGCAACATGTACCGCACCATCGCCCCCTGGACCACGGAGAATCCCATATTCATGCACCTCACCTCAACTGATCCCGAAGTGGTGAAGACGGCCGTGGACCAGTGTGCCGACACCGGCTATGAGATGATAATCCTCAGCTTCGGTTCCGGACTCAACGCCGAGGACGTTTCGGATGAAAACATAGCCCGCTTCAAATCCCTTGTGGACTATGCCCGCAGCAAAGGCATAGACATGGGTTGCTACTCACTGCTGGCAAGCCGCTGGATAAGCGATGACGTCGACGTGATAAACCCCGCCACGGGCAAACGCGGGGGCATGACCTTCGGAAGCTCTCCCTGCCTGTCGAGCGACTGGGGACACGAGTATTTCAGAAAAATAAAGACCTTCTTCGAGAAGACCGGCATGAAATGTTTCGAGCACGACGGCTCATATCCAGGCGATGTGTGCGCGTCGACCACCCACACATATCATAAAGGCCTGAACGACTCGCAGTGGAACCAGTTCCAGACCGTCACCGCCCTTTATCACTGGATGTGCGAGAACGGCATTTATCTCAACGTGCCCGATTTCTACTTCCTCAACGGTTCAACAAAGGTCGGTATCGGCTACCGCGAGGCCAACTGGTCGCTCCCCCGCGAACGCCAGCTTATCCATACGCGTCAGCTCAACCACGACTGCACCTTCGAGCGCCCCGCCTCGGCCCTCTGGAGCTTCGTGCCCCTTGTGGAATATCAGGGCGGAGGAGCGGCGGCCACCCTCGAACCGCTCAAAGACCACCTTTTCGAATACCGCACGCTTATGTTCCAGAACTATGGGGCGGGCGTCCAGGCTTGCTACCGCGGCCCGCGCCTCTACGATTCGCCTGAAACGCGCCAGGCCGTGCTCGACGTCATAGGCTGGTATAAGAAATACCGCAATATTCTGAACAGCGACATCATCCATCTGCGCCGTCCCGACGCGCGCGATTGGGACGGCATAATGCACGTGTCGCCCACCGAAAAGGAACGTGGTCTGGCCATGTTCTACAATCCTACCTCGGAGGTGATGAAGCGCCGTATAAAGCTGCCGTTGTACTACACCGGCCTCACGGAGACGGCAAGCATCCGCGAGCAGGAGGGAACACCGGCAAAATATCGTCTCGGCCGTGACTACACCGTTGAGCTCGACGTCACCATTCCCGCCAACGGCTACACCTGGTACGTAATTGAAAAATAATTCAGGTATGAAACATTCTATTTCACGGGCATTCTTCACCGGAGCCCTTGGCATTGCAGCATGCGCCGCAAATGCCCAGACGAGCACGCCGCTTAATCTTCCGGCACTATTCTCCGACCACATGGTCCTTCAGCAGAAAACTGACGCTCCGGTGTGGGGGCGCGGCGACGCCTCGCGCACGGTATGCGTGGTCGGCAGCTGGAATCCCGCCGATACGGCCAGTGCCACAGTCGATGATTACGGACATTGGGCCGTAAACCTACCTACACCCTCCTACGGTGGCCCTTACAGTCTGGAGGTATTCTATCGCGGACTCCCCGCAGACACCCTTACGGTCCGTGACGTGATGATAGGCGAAGTGTGGCTGTGCAGCGGACAGTCAAATATGGAGTGGAGTCCGGCAAACGGAATCGAGAATTATGAACAGGAACGTGCCGGGGCCTCCAATCCCGCAATCCGTTTTTTCAGCCTCGCCAAAACCGCATCCGAGACCCCTCAGGATAATTGCATCGCGAAATGGGAGGTCTGCACTCCCGATGTGATGAGCCGCCGGAGCGCCGTGGCCTACATGTTTGGCCGCAACCTCAATAAAAAACTTGACGGTGTGCCCGTAGGCCTGATTGTTTCGGCGTGGGGAGGAACCCCTGCCGAGGTATGGGTTCCCGAGGACTCTGTAAATAACAACAGCGACATTGCCGAGGCCGTGATAGAGACCAGATATCCCTGGTGGCCGGTTCAGTCCGGCGTGCTTTACAACAGCATGATTCATCCTCTCGCTCCTTACGGGATAGCAGGCGCGATATGGTATCAGGGAGAGTCCAACCGCGACAATCCTCAGTCCTATCGTCATCTGATGTCGACTCTTATCCGCTCCTGGCGCAAAGATTTCCGCAAAGAATTTCCTTTTTTTATAGTTCAGATCGCGCCGTTCAACTACGCTTCCTCAAACAATGGCCCCGCGCTTGTGCGCGAGGCCCAGCAACAGGTGGCCGATAAGGTGCCGTCAGTAGGTCTGATTCCGACAATCGACATCGGCAATGTAAATAATATCCATCCTGCAAAGAAATCTCAGGTTGGTGAACGTCTGGCCAATATGGCTCTTGGCCGTGTGTACGGGCGTATCACTGACGGATTCGAGGCACCCCGCGCGATAGACGCTGTGCCGCAGAAATCTGCGCTGTGCATACAATTTTCAAATGCAGGAGAGGGCATGAGCGCTTCTTCAAAAGAAATCAAGGGCCTGTCGGTAGCAGGTACTGACGGTGTTTTCCATCCGGCGAAAGGAACTCTTAAAAACAACGTTCTTACCGTAAAATCTTCGGAAGTGAAATCACCGGTCAAGGTAAGATACTGCTTTGACGATGCCAGCGAGGGAACCGTATTTAATTCCTTCGGGCTTCCGTTGCTGCCGTTCTCACTTTCAGTAGAACCATAACCATACCTAAAAATGAATTGCATAAATAATCTGCTTGTAATAAGCGCCCTGGCATTGCCGCTGATGGTGAATGCGCAGAAAGCGACCGTTGGCCTTTCGGCCGACGGCGGTAAACTGAATTATAAAGTCAGTTACAATGGCAAGACGCCGGTTCCGGCCTCACCGCTCGGTATGAAAGTCGACAATATCTGTCTCGGTACCGACATCGCATCTTTTTCAAAAAATCCCGGGGCGGAAACGTCATACACTGTAAAGAGAAAGGACGGAGCGGTCTATTATGTCGACGTCCGTGAGTTCGACGACGGCGTGGCCTTGCGATACCGCATTCCGGCCGACGGCCCTAAATGTATCTACAGCGAACAGACGGCCGTCACTTTCCCCGAGGGGACAAGAGTGTGGTATGCGAGCGGCCCGTTCCAGTATGGGTGGATTCAGGCATATCAGGACCGCGATATAAGTAAGATAGACAACGAACTGCTTGCTCCCCCTGCTACATTCCTGCTACCCGACGGAACATACGCTGCGGTCACCGAAGCGAATCTCCGCAATTTCCATGGCGCCGTTCTTTTTGGCAATAACGATAACAGTGTGAATTTCGGATATGTCGAAAACAAGGGCCACGTGGAATCCGGCACCATAACCGGTATGCCCGGCAGCCATGTCCACGATGTAGTCCGTGATTATCCCTGGATCGCTTATCCTGATGAGAAAACGGGTGAGATTGTCACCCCCTGGCGTGTGATAATGCTTGCTTCGGATCTCGACGGCCTGGTGAACAACACGATAATCGGAAAAGTGGCCGATGCTCCCGATCCCGAACTGTTTCCCAACGGTAAGGATACCGAATGGATTAAACCCGGGCGTTCCGTCTTTACATGGCTCACCGAGGGCAACAACCGTCTGAGCGTGGCGAATCATAAGCGTTATGTGGACGGCGCTGCGGAACTGGGACTACAGTCGGTAGTTGTGGATGACGGCTGGGAATTATGGCCGCAGACCGAGCCTGAAGGCTCTGCCCATACAAAGTGGGAATATCTCAAAGACCTTACCGATTATGCCGCGCAGCGGGGAGTGGATATCTGGGTATGGCGTCCGTCGTCTGTCAGAGCGGGCAATAAGACAGATATCGGTCTTGTGGATGCCGGTGAACGCAGGCAATTCATGAAGAAATGTGCCGAGACCGGCGTGAAAGGGCTTAAGATTGACTTCTTCCACACCGAGAATCTCTTTACCGTAAATCTTATGGAGGAGATTCTGAAGGAAGCCGCCAGAAACAAGCTCATGGTGATTTTCCACGGTGTGAACAAACCTACGGGCGACAACTTCACCTATCCCAACCTGCTGGCGAAAGAGGCTGTGCGCGGTCTTGAATGCGTGGGCGGCGAGAACTCATGGGCTCCCGGTCCGGCGTGGACTTACCATAACACTGTGCTTCCCTTCACCAGATGGCTGGCCGGTCCGGCCGACTATACCCCTCTGAACTTCCGGGCATTCTGTCCTAAGGAGATATCGTTTGCCCATCAGCTTGCCACTATCTACACATTCACCTCGCCCATGCTCATATTGGCAGCCGATATGGAGGATATGCTTTCCACTCCCGGACGTCAGTTCATAGAAGAGGTACCTGTGACATGGGACGAGACCAGAGTGCTTCCTGAAAGCAAAATCGGTGAAATGGCCGCAATCGCGCGGCGGAGCGGAGATGTGTGGTATCTTTCGGTTCTTAACGGCGGAAAACAGTATGACGGCAATCTTTCCACCGACTTCCTGCCTAAGGGGAACTATCGCACTACCATCGCCTCCGACAAGGATAACAATCCCCGTCAGATTGCCATAACCTCCGGAAAGACTAAAAGCGGCCGTCCGCTCAAGGTAAACCTTATCCCCGGCGGAGGCTATCTGGTGAAGTTCGAGCGAATCAAATAACCCGAAGGAATGCTAAACTGCTAAATGTAGGGCTGCTCCATGGAGCAGCCGCTCGACACGGTATTGATTGCCGGCGGATGCACGAGCGTGCATTCCTACAATTCTAATAAACAGGCAATTATAGTAAACAGGCGATGTGCCAAAATCCGTATTTGACACATCGCCTGTTTGTTTGGCTTTATGTGCGGGGCATTATTCGCCGAGCTTGGAGTATTCCTGGTCGGTTACCGGTTCGAGCCATACGTTCTCGGTATTCTCACCGGGCACGGAGAAGGCAAGGTGGGCAAACCAGCTGTCGGCGGCTGCGCCATGCCAGTGCCTCACGTTGGCGGGGATATGGATTACGGTGCCGGGCAGAATCTCCACTGCCGGTTTCCCTTCTTCCTGATACCAGCCACGCCCGGCCACACCCACGAGCATCTGGCCTCCGCCCTGGGTAGCTTTGTGGATATGCCAGTTGTTGCGGCATCCAGGCTCGAAGGTCACGTTGGCGAATGGTATCTGGCTGGATGAAACGGGAGCGAGATAGCTGTTACCAATAAAATATTTGGCGTATGCGGTATTGGGTTCACCGATGGGGAAAATCATCTCGCGCTGGAACCGGGCTTTGGCGTCGTCGCCCTTCACATCGTCGTTCCACACCTCTTTTGCCAGACGGAATGCGGCCCATGCCTTAGGCCATCCGGCGTAGAATGCGATGTGGGTGATGATTTCGGCGGCCTCGGTGCGGGTTATGCCGTTTTTCCTGGCCTCCATCAGATGGAATTTCAGCGAGCTGTCGGTGATACCCTGCGAGATGAGGCTGATGATGGTCACGAGGGAACGGTCGCGGAGCGAGAGCAGGTCGTTGCGGCTCCATACTTCGCCGAATAATATATCGTCGTTCAGATGGGCGAATTCCGGCGCGAAATTCCCGAGGGCATCGCGTCCGGCGGTCTGGGTGACCTTGACGCGCTGGCGAGCGCCATTCAGATTGTTGTCCTGAGCCATGGTGTTGACTGAGAGAAAAAATATGGTTATTAACCCGTTGGTTGAATTAAAAGGTGGATTCAAGTTATAAATGCAACACCTATGTTTTCGTTTAATTTTTGAGCG
>VSPV01000107.1 GCA_009775605.1 Paramuribaculum sp. | reverse complement strand
GAGCCACGCACCGCCGCCGCGCACCGCAGTGAACAGTTCGCCGCGATATGCGTCGTAGACCACTCCCACCACCGTCTCGCCTTCATATTCCAGCGCTATCGACACCGAGAAAAGCGGCAGTCCGGAGCTGAAATTAGTGGTGCCGTCAAGGGGATCGATCACCCACCGGAACGGCGATTCAGAGCCGGTGGAACCCGATTCCTCGGAAAGAATGGCGTGAGAGGGATACATGGCGTGTATGCCCGAAATCACGGCCTGTTCGGCCTCGGCGTCGGCCACGGTCACTATGTCGGCATCGTTCAGCTTGGTACGGATGTCGAGGTTGCCCTTACGGAAATGCCTCAGATGGGCGAGGCCGGCTGCTCTTGCCCATTCCACGGCCGAGAGCAGATAGGAGTCAAGTTCGTGTTGTGTGTTCATGTTATTTCAACATTTCATTCCGCATTACAGTTTTCGTCCAGCGGCAGCTGACGCCGGAATTCCTCCTTAAAAGAAATGAGTGTCTCGGTTCGGCCGGGCACTATGGACTGGATGCGGTCGTGGAGCAGCTCCAGAAGATGCGAATTGTTGCGTGCGTAGATTTTCAGCATTATATCGTATTTGCCGGTGGTGAGATGGCATTCGGTCACTTCCGGTATGCGGCCTATCTGTTCGGTGACCACGTCGGACTGCGAAGGATCGGAAAGCAGCAGCCCCACGTAGGCGCAGGTATCATAGCCGAGCGCTTCGGGACTTATTTCCGTCTCGAAGCCCTTGATTACGCCGGATGCCTGAAGTTTCTGCACTCTCTGGTGGATGGCGGCTCCGGAAACATTGCACAGACGCGCTATTTCCAGAAAAGGCTTGCGTGCGTTCATGGCGAGCTGGTGCAATATCCGGCTGTCGAGAAGGTCGAATTGGGGTCGGGTCATCAGTATTGTATTTTAATAACCGCAAAATTATGGAAAAATAAGTAAATTTGCCCCATGAACTGGTTTGAAAACCTATTTTGCAGCCATGGTCCTGTGCAGGCGGTATGCGTGCTGTCTGTAATCATAGCCATAGGTCTCGGCCTCGGTAAAATCCGTGTGTGGGGCGTGTCGCTCGGCGTCACGTTCGTGTTTTTCATGGGTATCCTCGCTGGACATCTCGGTTTCTCCATTGACCCGCAGATGCTTAAATACGCGCAGGATTTCGGCCTTGTGCTGTTTGTCTACGAACTCGGCCTGAAAGTGGGGCCGGGCTTCTTCAGTTCCTTCCGTTCGGGGGGCCTGAAGCTCAACCTGTACGGCCTCGCGCTGGTGGCCCTGGGCACCCTGACGGCCGTGGCGATAGCAGAGGCATGCGGAATAGGCATGGCCGACATGGTGGGTGTGCTTTGCGGAGCCACCACCAACACTCCCGCTCTGGGTGCCGCACAGCAGGCGCTCCAGCAGCTTGGAATATCGGCAAGCGGAGCCGCACTGAGCTGCGCCGTGACCTATCCCCTGGGCGTGGTAGGCGTGATTCTCGCGATGATTGTGGTGCGGAAACTGTTTGCGCGGCCTTCCGACATGCAACCGCATCCCACCGAGGACAGCGACCACACTTACGTGGCCGAATTCCAGGCCGTGAACCCCGGAATAAACGGAATGACCATACGCGACATACACGACATGCTGAATCTCAAATTCGTGATTTCTCGTGTGTGGCACGACGGTAAAGTATCAATCCCCGGGCCTGACCACCGCATAGTGGAAGGGGACCGTCTGCTGGTGGTTACAAACGAGGAGGACATTCCCCGCCTTATGATGCTCTTCGGCAAGAAAACCGACAAAGACTGGAACCGCCCCGATATAAACTGGAACCGCATAGACAAGAACCTCGTTTCGAAAACGGTGGTTGTGAGCAAGCCCGGACTCAACGGCAAACGCCTCGGGTCGCTGCGCCTGCGCAACAACTACGAAATAAACATATCGCGCGTGATGCGCTCGGGTGTCAGGCTGCTGGCCGACCCGCAGCTTGTGCTTCAGCTCGGCGACCGCGTGACCATAGTGGGCCTGGCGGCCGATGTCGACAAAGTGGCGGCGCTGCTGGGCAACTCCGTCAACGAGCTCCGCGATCCAAACCTTGCCTCCGTATTCATAGGCATGGTTGTGGGCCTCGTGCTCGGGTCTATTCCCATACTTATTCCCGGCATGTCCACTCCCGTGAAACTCGGTCTGGCCGGCGGCCCGATTGTGGTGGGAATACTGATAGGACGCTTCGGCCCGTCGTTCCATCTCATCACCTATACCACCCAGAGCGCCAATCTGATGCTGCGCGGCATAGGACTGTCGCTGTATCTGGCCTGTCTGGGCCTCGAAGCGGGAGAAAGCTTCCTCGACACCATACTGCGTGCCGACGGCCTGGTGTGGATAGCGGCCGGTTTCGTCATCACCCTCATACCATCCGCGATAATGTTGCTCGGCGCCATGCGCTGGGGACGCCTCGACTACGGCACCGCCTCGGGCATGGTGTGCGGCGCCATGGCCAACCCCATGGCCCTCACCTACGCCACCGACAGCGTGAAAGGCGATGAGGCCGCGGTGGCCTACGCTTCGGTTTACCCCCTCTCGATGTTCACCAGAGTGGTGATTGCCCAGCTCCTTGTGCTTCTTTTTCTCTGACGGCCACACCCTGCCGCCATCTCTTCCCAAAATCATCTGCAAATGCGACATCTTTTCTCACTTCTTTCTCTCCTTGCCGTGGCATTCCCGGCTTTGGCCAAAGACACAGCCCCCGCGGCCACCGACAGCGTAGCCGACTCCCAGTCGGTAGGACTCGTGCTCAGCGGCGGAGGCGCCAAGGGCATAGCCCACATAGGCGTGATTCAGGCTCTTGAAGACAACAACATCCCCATAGACTATATCACCGGCACCTCAATGGGCGCCATTGTGGGCGGTCTTTACGCCTGCGGCTTCACCCCCGACGAGATGCTCGACGTAATCCGCTCGCAGGAGTTCGCCTACTGGTCCACCGGCACCATCGACCCCAAGCTCACATATTACTTCATGGAGCCGCCGGCCACGCCCACCATTCTCAAGATAAATCTGGGAGGCGACCAGTCAGGACTCACATCCCTGCTCCCCTCGGCCCTTATAAATCCGCTCCCCATGAACTTCGCCTTCATGGAACTGTTCGCGCCTTTCACGGCCCAGTGCGGGGGCGATTTCAACAAACTCTTCGTGCCGTTCAGATGCGTGGCGTCCAATGTCGAGAAGAAACACAAGACGGTGTTTGCAAGCGGCCAGGTGAGCGACGCCATACGCGCGAGCATGACGTTTCCGCTGGTGTTCCATCCCATAGAAGTGGACGGTGACAAACTCTACGACGGCGGCATATACGACAATTTCCCGGTGGACGTGATGGACGACACCTTTGCTCCCGATTTCGTTTTCGGCGTGGATGTGAGCACCGGCAATTCCGACGGCGACGACTCCTCCGTGGTGTCGCAGCTCGAGACCATGATAATGCAGCACAGCGACTACAACGTGCCCCCGCGCCGGGGCATGAAGCTGCGCATCGACCTCGATGAGTTCGGACTGCTGGATTTCGACAAGGCAAACGAAATCTACCGCATAGGCTATGACCACGCCGTGGCTGTGATGGACTCGCTCAAGATGAGGGTTCACACCCGCGTGCCCGCGGAGTCGCGCAAGCTGCGCCGCGAGGTGTTCAAGTCGCTCACGCCGGCGCTTGTATTCGACTCCGTGAAGGTGACCGGCGGCCATGCCGACCAGAACGCATTCATCGCCTCCCGGTTCATGCGCCACGCCACCGACACTTTCGGCATCCTCAAGGCCCGCGACGCCTATTACAGGCTGATAACTCCCGGCAAGCTCCGCAATCTCATGCCCACCGCCGTTCCCGACGGCCCGGGCGGCCCGTTCACCCTGCGGCTGAAAGCAACCATGAAGAAGCCTCTCGACCTGGGCATAGGCAGCTATCTCACCACCTCAACCAATTCAATGCTTTTCCTTTCGGCCGCCTACCGCACCATGAGCTTCAGCTCTCTCGACATGAGTCTGAACGGATGGCTCGGGCAGAACTACGTGGCCGCCCAGGGACGCGCGGGCATCTCCCTGCTCCGGAAAATGCCCACCAGTCTGGCGATAACGGGCGTGGCCTCCCGCCAGAAATTTTTCCCCAACGACCGTCTGATATTCCAGAACAGTGAGTCAACCGTGGCGACCAAAGACGAATTCTATGCCCGCGTAGAGTACGGCACCGCCGCCGGCCGCAACGGCAAATTCGAGTTCTCCGTGGGCTACGGCCACCTTGCCGACAAATATTACAACCGTCCGTCGGACACAAATCCCGCCTACCGCCGCGACGACATCACCCAGAATCTCGGACAGGTACGCGCCTTCTTCGAGCACTATACCCTCAACGACCATAACGCTCCCACCGCGGGCGCACAGTATAGCGTCAGCGCATTCGGCGTTCTCGGCTACCATTATTTCACATTCGGCGGCAACACCGGCTCCGCGCGCACACGCCGCGCCTGGGCCCAGATTGAATTCAAGAGCCGCAATTACTGGAGCCTGTCGCCCAAGATTTCCCTGGGTCTGGAAACCGACATCCTCGCAAGCAACCGCAAGCTGCTTCACTACTACCACGAGTCGCTTCTCGACGCGCCGGTCTACGACCCTTGCCCCTCGCTCACCGACGTTTTCCTGCCTGAATACCGCGCCTACAGCTTCGCCAACGGCTCGTTCGTGCCGGTGTGGAAAATCGGCAGCTTCCTGCAGCTGCGCGGCTATGCCGAGGTCTTCGTGCCCCTGCGCGACATACAGGCCGACCCATCCGGCGCAGCCTGCTGGAGCGACTGGTTTCCGCGCGTGGAATTCTTCGGGCGTCTCGAAGCCGTCGCCACCATCAAATCCACCACGGTGAAAGCCTTCGGATACTATTCAGGCGCTCACGGCGCCGGCTGGAACTTCGGCATAAGCCTCGGCGCCTACATCCGCGCCCCCCGCTTCCTCCGCTGAAGTCCGGTGGTGGAAAGGGATAGATTATTCTCTTTCGGCAGCGTTCCAGGGACAGCCTATTTCCGAGAAGGGAAGCACCGGGAAGCCGGGGATGCGGGTATATACCGGAGCGTCGCTGCGGAAACCTTTCATTGGGTCGGCGGGATCAACGAATCCGGGGTCGGAATTGGTTGTCCAGTTATTGCACATCTCAAGCCACTCGCTCCTGCCATGGACCACATTGCCTATCCTGCAGAACAGATTGCCTTCAATCAGGTTGCCGCGTGGATACGACGGATCTGCGTCCCAGTAAGCGGCAAGCTTCGGATATGCTGTGGAATAAGGGGGCTGCTGAAATTTCACTTCCGTAAGACGACGGTCGATTATGCCGCCGCGGGCCACCATGCCTGAGCCCCAGTTCTGCATGCGGTTGTCGATGTGGATGGCTACGGGAGAATCAATGAACACATTGTTACGATAAACATTATTGTGTCCACCGCCGATGAGAGCCGGAAGAGAACCGGCACGGTAGTAGATGTTGCCGTAAACCTCTGCTCCGCAGGCTCCGTCGTCGTGGTAGGTTGCGGTGACACGATGGCGCGGACTCAGTTCATGGAAATAGCAGTAACGGATAACGTTGCCCTGCTCCGAGGCATCGCGGCCGTAGTAGATTGCTCCCTGGTCGTCAACCTCGGAGCATACGTGGGTTATATCGCAATTCTCGATGATATGGTTGTTGCCGTGGAAGAGTATAGCCATGCTCGGCGCGTTGTATATCGAGCAATGGCTCACACGATTCCCCACACCGTCTATCCACACGCCGGGACGATAGGACTTTTCAATGCGGTTATAGTCGTGGATTCGGCAGCTGTCCACATAATTACCGGCCCCCTCGAGCGATGCGCGGTCACCTCCGCCAAGGCTCACGCCTCCGGCGCCAACGTTGTAGATATGGCAGTTGACCACACCGTTGTTCTTTCCTGCGTGACGGTTGAAAAGTATGTCCTCATATACGCGCCCCATGAGGTCGCCCACCTGCCGCGACGAGGAATCGCCTCCGTGCTGGTGTCCGGCCACATTGTCGCGCTCGAGCGTGCCGCGGCCTATAACCACACCGGGGCCGCCCATATTGCGGATCACGCAGCCGTCTACCCTTACGCCTTCGGTGTTCTCCATATACACACCTATCTGACGGCCGTATTCTATCGTGAGATTCTTCAGCTCAACATCGGCGCAGTTTTCCACAGCCACTATCGGCTCGCCGAGCACCGACAGACGGAGATCGGTCACTTTCCCCTCGGGCAAATACACATATATCTTTCCACGATCGGGGTCTATCACATATTCACCGGGAACATCCAGCTCTTCGGGAAGATTGAGAGCGTGCCAGCGGCGCCAGTCGGCACCGGTCATGAAGCCATAGACGGTGTGCTGCGCGGCATGGATGGTGCGGGTGGCTGTGTCGACGGATGCCACACGTATCATATCGTCGGCATAGCCGTGGGCGAAATAACCGCCTATCCACATATTGTCCGTTATTTTCCATTGCGAAGGACGCTCCTCGTTATAGCCGAATACCGGGAAAGGAGCGTTTTTTGTGTGCTCTCCGGTTCCGGCCTCTATTATTTTGCCGATAAGCAAGGAAGAGTCGTTAGGCCAGCGCGCTATCTGTCCGGGACGGCCGTTGACATATATTTCTGTCCATGCCGCGATGCTCGGGCGTCCGAATCCGCTTGGGCGGAGCCCTTCCACCGGAATTCCGAGAAAGCGGAAATCTATTTCGCGGATATGGGCAAGACGTTCGGCAGGAATAGCGGCGGCCACATCCGCATCGGATACTTTGCGGAGATGGCGGGGACTGAGTGTGGCGCCGCCGGAAATTATGGCGCGTTCTCCGGGCCACGCGCTTACCGAAAGATTGCTACGGGTGATAACGAGGGTGGAATCCTGTGGGTAGACCCCTTCATGCAGAAAAATTTCCGCGCGTACGGATGAGTCCATGGCCTCGGCCTTCCTCATGGCGCCGGCAATTGTGCGCAGCGGTTTCTTTATGGTTCCGGCAGCGCGGTCGTTACCTGACGGAGAGACATGGATCGGTGACACCTGCAGCGGTGCCGCAACAACGGCCAGCGAGAAAAGCGTAGCCGCCAGTGATAGAATGGTTCGCATAGGTTGATGGTTGGTATGGTATGGTATGATTGGTATGGTCTGCAAAATTAAAAATAAAGTGCTAAATTTGCGTCATGCTGCGCAGCGCGCAGCCGTTCAAAAACCGAGTTTTCCCTGAAAAAAGTGAGCTTGCCTTCAAAAAAATATCCTCCGGTGCCCCGCGATGCCTCGGTGATAGTGACCTATCGCTGTCCGATGCGTTGCCGCATGTGTGATATCTGGAGAAATCCCACCGACGCATCGCATGAGATCAAGGGCGCCGACCTCAGCTCCCTTCCCCGCCTGAAATTCATCAACATCACCGGGGGCGAGCCATTTGTGAGGGAAGACCTCGGCGAGATTGTGGAGGAATGCTACCGTCATACCCCGCGCATTGTCATCTCAACCTCCGGATGGTTTACCGACCGTATCATCGACCTTGCCCGGCAGTTTCCCCGCATAGGCATACGCGTGTCGCTGGAAGGGATGGAGCGCACAAACGACACCGTGCGCGGACGCGAAGGAAGTTTCAGCCGCGGAATAGCCGTTCTCAGACAGCTTCACGAACTTGGTGTCAAGGATATAGGCGTGGCATGTACCGTATCGGGCGACAACTCGCCCGACCTGGCAGAGCTTTACCGGCTCACACGCTCCATGGGCATGGAATTTGCCACGGCGGCCGCCCACAACTCATTTTACTTTCATAAGACCGACAATGTGATACCCCGGCCTGAAAAGGTAGCCGGGGATTTTCTGGTCCTGGCCGCAATGCAGCTCGGGGAGCGTCACCCCAAATCATGGTTCCGCGCATGGTTCAATATGGGGCTGGCCAATTATGTGGCCGGAGGGAGCCGGATGCTCCCGTGCGAGGCCGGATCGGCCAATTTCTTCATCGACCCATACGGAGAGGTGTTCCCATGCAACGGGATGGCATGCGGCCACGAGCTTTCCATGGGCAACATCCGTGAAACTGACTTCGCAAGCATCTGGCATTCCGCCAGGGCCGCAGAAGTGCGCCAGGGGGTCGCCACGTGTGAAAGACAGTGCTGGATGGTAGGCACAGCCTCTCCGGTAATGCACCGCTATATCACCGTGCCCGCTCGCTGGGCATTGACCAACAAGGCCCGCACTCTTTTAGGGCTGAAGCCCGTGTTCAGCATCAAGAAGGGGTGATGAAAAGAATAAAGGTATATGTGACAGGAACGCGGGGCATCCCCGACATTCAGGGCGGAGTGGAGACGCACTGCCGCGAACTGTATCCACGCCTGCAGGCACTGGGCTGCGACGTGACCGTTGCAAGACGCAAGGGATATTTTGCCGATAACTCGTCCCACACTTACCGCGGAGTGGCTCTGCGCGACATCGCCGTGCCCCGCATAAAAGGACTGGAAGCATTCCTGCACACCTTCCTCGCCATTCTGGACGCGCGGCGCCACAATGCCGACGTGGTCCATATCCATGCCATAGGCCCCGGAATTTTCGTGCCTCTGGCCCGATTGCTGGGGATGCGGACAGTTGTCACAAACCATGGTGCCGATTACCGCCGCCCGAAATGGGGCCCGGTGGCACGCGCCATCCTCCGCCTCGGTGAACGGTGGTCAACCCGGATGAGCCACGCCGTGATAGCCATATCGCCCGGAATTGCCGCCGAATTGCGCGAGCGTTACGGCCGGAAGGACATCAGCGTGATAGCCAACGGTGTCGGCGTTCCCGCGCCGGTGAATGATTTCGGACTCATACGGGAAATGGGACTGGAACCCGACGGTTATATACTCGCGCTCGGACGCCTTTCCCGCGAAAAGGGATTTCACGACCTGATAGAGGCCTACCGGCTGCTGGATGCCGCCGGCATGAAGCTTGTTATTGCCGGCAGCGCGATTCCGCCGACCCCGTATAGCCGACAACTGCATGACCTCGCCCACCGGGCCGGAGTGATGATGGCCGGTGAAGTGCATGGCGAAAAACTCCGTCAGCTCATGGGCGGTGCGGCACTTTTCGTTCTGCCGTCATACCACGAAGGGCTTTCAATCTCGCTTCTCGAGGCCATGGCCGCGGGCCGCAGGATAGCCCTGAGCGACATCCCCGCCAACCGTCTTCCCGGTCTGCACCGCGACAGCTTCTTCCCCCCCGGCAATCCCGACGCAATGGCCCGCGTCA
This sequence comes from Paramuribaculum sp., assembly GCA_009775605.1. Lineage (GTDB taxonomy): Bacteria > Bacteroidota > Bacteroidia > Bacteroidales > Muribaculaceae > Paramuribaculum. The sequence continues at coordinate 54 of VSPV01000107.1, read as the reverse complement.
TGACTGTCGCGTATACACATCTGACGCTGCCGACGAAGCTAGAAGTGTAGATCT
>VSPV01000106.1 GCA_009775605.1 Paramuribaculum sp. | reverse complement strand
CTGTAAAGCTCAAATTACAACAAAAGCAGGGATGCCAAATTGAGCACATCCCTGCTTTTTTGTTATTATGCAATATCCCCAGGTGGTCAGGCTTTTTTCTTGTGGAGGAAGCGGTTGGTGAGCCAGCGGCGCACGGGTTCGTCGTAAAGCTTGAGGCAGAGCCACGCCACGAGGATGTTGAGCAGGATCACTCCGATGGCCACAGGCCATGTATCGGCGAGGGTCCAGGTCTTGTTTTTGATCATCCATGCGTAGAACAGATACATCACCGGATAGTGAGTGATGTAGACCGGGAAGGAGATGTCGCCGAGGAACTTGCAGATGGACGACGAGAGGCGGTCGGTGGTGGTGCCGGAAGCTCCTATCCACACCAGAATGGGGAAGATGGCTATGATGCACAGCGACTCGCAAAGGCCGTTGAGGCTGATGGCGCCGTCGCTGGGAATGTAGGGCACGGCGAAGAGCACGAGCAGTATCACGGTGCATATCCAGAAAGCGCCTCTGATGCGCTTCTGGCGGAAGATGCGCGAGAGGAAGATGCCCATGGTGAAGGGGAACAGCATGCGTATGGAGCCGGTGAGGAATCCGTTGTCGGCCATTGTCCAGCCCACGCTCAGACAGTCGCCGCCGCTTATGTCGGTCCATGTCATGTAGCATAGCGCCACGCCCAGCAGAGCTGCCAGAATGCCCACCACCAGCGTGGAGCAGCGGCGTATGACGAGGGCATATACAATGTTGCCTATATATTCGAAGAAGAGCGACCATGCGGGGCCGTTGAGGGGGAATGCCTCGCCGTTACCGCGCACTTCATACATGCCCCCGGGAAGAGCCGGGATGAAGAGCATGGCGCAGAGCAGGGCCGTCATTATGCCGCCTGTGGGCATCTTGGTGCCGTCCCACTGCTCGGCTCCCTGAATCAGGAAGCACACCAGACCTATCACGGCGCCCATCACCACCATGGGATGCAGACGTATGAGGCGCCGCTTGATGAAGCTGCCGGTGGTGAGGGAGCTGCCCCAGCGGTCGTCGTAGGCGTAGCCTATCACGAAACCGGAGAGGATGAAAAAGAAGTCTACGGCGAGATAGCCGTGGTTGATCGAGTCGATTAGCGGCGCGCCGCTGGCGAAGGCAAAGCCTTCGTGGACGTGATACCAGAGAACGAGCAGGGCCGCAACGCCGCGCAGACCGTCGAGCAGCTCATAATGGGGCTTTGAATCGGAAAACTGCGCCGACGCGCGCAGGCCGGAATGAGATAAAGTCATGGTGTATGAAGGTGATTGGTTTGATTTTAGCCGCAAAGTTACGCAAAAATAGGCGCGAAGTTCTTGACGCAGGTCAAAATCGTTTACGCAGGCGGCTCAGCGTGGAGGGCGAGATGCCGAGATATGATGCTATGTGGCCGAGATTAGCGCGACGGCACACCTCGGGAAACTGGTTGCGGAACGCAAGATAGCGCTCGGCGGCCGTGAGGGTGAGCCTTTCCTTGTGGGAGCGGTGAAGGCGGCGGTATTCGTTCTGATGTATCACCCGGCTCCAGTTGGCGAAGTCGAGTCGCGTTTCCCAGAGATGTCGCAGATCGTCGAGGGTTATGGCAAAGGCTGTCACCGGCTCGATGGTCTCCACGTATTCCTCGCTCAGCGTGCCGTAATACAGTTCATCCATGCTGAACACGATTCCGCCTTCGGTGGAGAAGGAGGTGGTGATTTCCTCGCCGTCGACCATCCAGTAAGAGCGCGTCATCCCTTTCTCGATGAAATAGGCTTTGCCTTCGGCCACGCCCTCGCGCACGAGCCTGTGGCGTTTCGGGAAGCTGCATGGCTCCACGAGGCCCATAAGCTCTGATACAGCCTCGTCGCTCACAGGCCACGCCCGCCGTATGGCGGCTATGACCGTAGGCATGGAGATATGGGGATTTTCAGGCATGGTATTCAAAGGTGATAAGGCGCCATCAGCGCAGGGCTATCCGGGAGAATTGCATTGTGAGCACATCGAAGCGCAGCAGGCAGTCTGTAAGCAGTTCGCCCACGCCTGTAATCCATTTGATGGCTTCGGCTGCCTGTATGCAGCCAAGAATTCCGGGCACCACGCCTAATGGCCCGGAGGGAGGGCCTGCGGGGCGTTCCACCGCATCGGGGCCGTCGGGGAAAATATCGGTGAATCTCACCGAACCGGGGAACACGGTCATGGTCTGTCCCTCGAACGCCGATATGGCGCCGTGGCTGTAAGGCTTTCCGGCGGCGAGGCAGGCGCGGTCCACAAGGAATTTAGTGGCGAGACTGTCGGACGCCTCGATAATGAAGTCATAGTCCGCCATTATATCCGCGATGTTCCCGTCGGTGAGCATCATGGGATAGGCTACGGTCTTCACATGCGGGTTGAGCCGCTCCATGCGGCAAGCGGCGCTTTCCACCTTCAGCCGCCCCACCGAGGGTGTGTCGTGGATTATCTGGCGCTGCAGGTTGGAGAGGCTCACGGTATCGGCGTCGGCTATACCGATGGTGCCGACTCCGGCGGCAGCAAGATACAGGGCCACGGGCGAGCCGAGCCCTCCCGCACCGATAATCAGCACCGACGCGTCCTTGAGCTTCTGCTGCCCTTCCTGTCCTATCTCGGGCAGGGAGATGTGGCGTGCGTAGCGGCTGAGTTCGTCGGGGGTAAGATTCATGTCTGTTACAGGATTTTCATTCAAGCATAGCGGCCACCCGCGTCAGCGCCTCTATGAAGCGGTCGCACTCCTCCCTGGTGTTGTAAAGCGCAAACGAAGCCCTCACCGTTCCTTCTATACCCAGAGCGTGCATGAGAGGCTGGGCGCAGTGATGGCCGGTGCGCACGGCTATTCCGAGCTTATCCAGGAGCATTCCGGTGTCGTAATGATGGGCTTTGCCTATAAGGAACGATATTATGGCTGCTTTGCCCGGCGCGGTGCCGAATATGCGCATGCCGGGAATCCGGAGCATGCGCGGCGTGGTGTAGCGCAGCAGCTCCTCCTCGTGGGCGGCCATAGCCTCAATCCCCACGGATTCCATGTAATCAATGGCGGTATGGAGGGCGGCGATTCCCACATAATCGGGCGTGCCGGCCTCGAACTTGAAAGGAAGGTCGGCATAGGTGGTATGCTCGAATGTTACGTGGCTTATCATCTCGCCTCCGCCCTGATAGGGGGGCATGCGGTCAAGAAGCGATTCGCGGCCGTAGAGCACGCCAATGCCCGTGGGGCCGTACATCTTGTGGGAGGAAAACACGTAGAAATCGGCATCGAGCCGCTGCATGTCGAGGCGAGTGTGGGCCACGGCCTGCGCGCCGTCTATCAGCGCCACCGCTCCGGCCTCGTGGGCCAGGCGGACGATTTCCTCCACGGGGTTGACCGTTCCCAGCACATTGCTCACGTGGGTCACCGATACCACTTTGACCCCTCCGCGGGCAAGGATGGCGCGGTAGGCATCCATATCCAGCGAGCCGTCGGCAAGCATCGGCACCACTTCTATCTCTATGCCGCGGCGGTCGCGCAGCAACTGCCAGGGCACAATGTTGGCATGATGCTCCATGACGGTGAGCACCACGCGGTCGCCCGCTTCAAGAAGCTGTCCGTAGCTCGATGCCACGAGGTTGATGGCCTCGGTGGTGCCGCGTGTGAAAATAATCTCGCGGTCGGAAGCGGCGCGTATGAAGCGCGCCACCCTCGAGCGGGTGGACTCCATCATTGAGGTGGCCTCCTGGGAGAGGGCGTGGACGCCGCGGTGCACGTTGGCCTTATGGTTGAAATACACATCCTCTATTTTCTCCACCACGCATCGGGGCGTCTGCGACGATGCGGTGTTGTCGAAATAGATAAGCGGACGGCCGTAGACGGTGCGGTCGAGCACCGGGAAATCGCGGCGGTATATCAGAGGGTCGAATGGTAGGGACATGGCTTTGGAGAGTGTTTTACGGTCAGGATTCGCGGCAGGCGGTGCGGCATGAGGCGCAGGCGCCGAGGGTGCCCTGGAAGCGTTTCTCTACCAGATGGCGCAGGCGGTCGCGCAGACCTTCTATGGCCACGCCGTCGATAACGTCGGTCATGAACGCCTGCATGAGCATAGTGCGCGCTTCCTGAGCGGGAATACCGCGTGTCTGCATATAGAACAGGGCTTCGCTGTCGAGCTGGCCCGTGGTGGCGCCGTGGGAGCATTTCACGTCGTCGTTGTAGATTTCGAGCTGTGGCTTGGCGTGCATGCGCGCTCCGGCCGAGGCAAGGATGTTGCGGTTGGTCTGGTAGGCGTCGGTGAACGGAGCTGCGGGATCCACGTAGATTCTTCCGGTAAACGCCCCGGTGGCGTCGTCGTCGAGCACGTATTTGTAAATCTGGTTGCTGTGGCAGCGGGGAGCCAGATGGCGCACTGACGTGAGATTGTCGGTGTGGGATTTTGCGGAGCCTATCGCCATTCCGGCGAGATGCGTGTGGCAGCCCGCGCCGTCGAGCGTCACGCTGAAATCGTTGCGCGTGGTGCCGTTGAGCAGCGTCACCGTTCCTCCCGCCAGATGTGAGCCGGCTTTCTGCGAGGCGAACACCATGGAGTGGCGCGAGGTGAGCGCTGAGGATTCCTCTATGTCGTAATAGTCAAGCGACGAATCCTCACCCATGAAAATCTCTATTACCTGCGACGACAGATAGGCTGTGCTTTCCTCGGCAGCGTCTGGCTGGGTGTGGTCGCACACGAGAATCTGGGCTTTCGCACCCTTGCCGAGCACCACGAGCACGCGCCGCGCCGCCATAAGCGGAGTGGGCGAATGGAATATGTTGACGAGCTGCAGAGGCTTCTCTACCGTCACGCCGTCGGGCACATAAATCATCACGCCGTCCTGCACCAGAAGGGTGTTGAGGGCCACGGCGGCGTTACCGAGAGGCGCCAGGGCGCCGTAATGGCTTTCCACGAGGGCCGGATGCTCCTGCGCGGCTTTGCGCAGGGAGCAGAAGAGCACCCCTGCAGGAAGGTTGGACACCAGAGTGGATGAGGGCACGAATGCGTCGTTCACCACTATGCCGAGGAGAGTGGAGAGATTGGGGACGTCGCAATGGAAAGTGGCGGCCACATCCACGGGTATGGCCACGCGGTTTATATTCACACCGAGATCGGGGGCATACATGGCCCGCAGGTCGGTGCGCTCATAGTTTTCCGAACCGCGCGCCGGCAGTTGCGCTCCCCCCCCGGCCTGCAGAGCGCTGAGCGCGGCGGGGCGCAGGGCGTTGAGCGCCGGAGCCGATCCGGCGTCGACGGTGGCCGCGTTGTCGGTATATAGCTTTATGTATTGGTCAAGCGGATTCATTGGCTTCTCAGTGTGATGTGTCAACCTGCTCTTTGATCCAGTCGTATCCGCGCTCCTCGAGCTCAAGAGCGAGTTCGGGACCGCCGGTGCGTACTATGCGGCCTTTGTAGAGCACGTGGACAAAGTCGGGCTTTATATAGTCGAGCAGACGCTGGTAGTGAGTTATCACTATTGTGGCGTTGCGGTCGGTGCGGAGCTTGTTAACGCCTCCGGCCACGATGCGGAGCGCGTCGATGTCGAGACCCGAATCGGTCTCGTCGAGGATGGAAAGCTGCGGTTCAAGCACGGCCATCTGGAAAATCTCGTTGCGCTTTTTCTCGCCGCCGGAAAAGCCTTCGTTGACCGAGCGTGAGGCAAGCTTGTTGTCAAGCTCCACAATGGCGCGCTTCTGGCGCATGAGCTTCAGGAAATCGGTGGCCGACATGGGAGGCTCATTGAAATATTTTCGCTTGGCGTTGAGGGCCGCGCGCATGAAGTTGACCATCGACACTCCGGGAATCTCCACCGGATACTGGAACGAGAGGAAAAGGCCCTCGTGGCTGCGGTCCTCGGGCGAGAGGGCCAGTAGGTCGGTGCCGTGGAAATCGACGGTGCCTTCGGTTACGGTGAAAGCGGGATTTCCGGCCAGTACCTCGCTGAGGGTGCTCTTGCCGGAACCGTTGGGCCCCATTATGGCGTGGACCTCTCCGCGGTTCACGGTGAGGTTTATGCCCTTGAGTATTTCCTTGCCTTCTATTCCGGCATGGAGGTTTTCTACTTTGAGAAGCTGGTTCATATAGCGGTATGAGATATTTATTCTGTGATTGTGAAATACTGCCCGGTGGTTATCCCACGGAGCCTTCGAGCGTTATAGCCAGAAGCTTCTGCGCTTCCACGGCAAATTCCATCGGAAGCTTGTTCATCACCTCCTTGGCATAGCCGTTGACAATCAGGCCCACGGCTTCCTCGGTGGGGATGCCGCGCTGATTGCAGTAAAAGAGCTGGTCTTCCGAGATTTTGGATGTGGTGGCCTCGTGCTCCACAATGGCGGTGTCGTCCATCACGTCGATATAGGGGAAGGTGTGCGCGCCGCAGGTCGACGACAGCAGCAGACTGTCGCACTGGGTGTAGTTGCGGCAGCCGGTGGCTCCCGGCACCACTTTTACCAGACCGCGGTAGGAGTTCTGGCTGTATCCGGCCGAGATTCCCTTGCTCACGATAGTGCTTCGGGTGTTGCGGCCCAGGTGAATCATCTTCGTTCCGGTATCGGCCTGCTGGCGGTTGCGGGTCACGGCCACGGAGTAGAACTCGCCCACGGAGCCTTCGCCGGACAGAATGCAGCCGGGATATTTCCATGTGATAGCCGATCCGGTCTCGACCTGCGTCCATGAGAGTTTCGAGAAATCACCCCGGCAGAGGCCGCGCTTGGTCACGAAATTATAGACGCCTCCGCGTCCCTCGGCATCGCCCGCATACCAGTTCTGGACGGTGGAGTATTTCACTTCCGCACGGTCTTCGACTATAATCTCCACTATCGCGGCGTGGAGCTGGTTTTCGTCGCGCTGCGGGGCGGTGCAGCCTTCGAGATAGCTCACGTATGAGTCGTCGTCGGCCACAATGAGCGTGCGCTCGAACTGTCCGGTGCCCGATGCGTTGATGCGGAAATAGGTTGAGAGTTCCATGGGGCAGCGTACTCCCTTGGGTATATATACAAAGGAGCCATCGGAGAACACGGCGGAGTTCAGCGCGGCATAGAAGTTGTCGCGGTAGCTCACCACCTTGCCCAGATATTTGCGCACAAGGTCGGGATAATCCTTCACAGCCTCGGATATGGAGCAGAAGATTATGCCCATGTCGGCAAGCTTCTCGCGGTGGGTTGTCTTGACGCTCACGGAGTCCATCACGGCGTCCACGGCCATTCCCACCTGAAGTTTCTGTTCCTCGAGCGGAATTCCGAGTTTGTTGAAGGTGTCGAGAAGCTCGGGGTCTACCTCGTCGAGAGATTTGGGCCCTTCCTTCTTCACCGGCGCGGCATAATAGCTTATTGCCTGGAAGTCTATTTCGGGGATGTCGAGATGGGCCCAGTGAGGAGGGATGAGCGTGAGCCAGTATCGGTAGGCCTTCAGGCGGAATTCAAGCAGCCAGTCAGGCTCTCCCTTTCGGGCAGAAATAAACCTTATCACGTCCTCGTTGAGACCCTTGGGGATAATCTCCGTGTCGATGTCGGAGGAGAAACCATATTTGTAGTCGCCCGACACGGCACTGTCAATGTCAGTGCTGCCCGACATGCGCGCGCCCGGAACTTCGGGCTTGCAGGGCTGTGAGGAAGGCGAAGGGAATTTAGATTCTTTGTCCATAAAACGATAGGATGGTGAGTCCACAGTTGTTCAGTAATCAACAACAATCGTGCGCCGCCTATGGTTGGACGGCGCATGACAGGCGTCTGCAAAATTAACAAAAAACCACGAATTACCGCGCGGGCAATACGAGTTTCACCACTATGGGGCGGTGGTCGCTCTGGGTGGGTGCGTCAACTACCTCTGCCGACAGCACTTTGGCGCCCTTCACGCCGGGACGTTTAAGCTCGGTGATGTAGTCGATGATGTCTACGGGGTTGTTGGCTGGGAAAGTCGCAGCCGTGATGTCGCTGAGCACGGTAAAACTCTGCCGGAAGTTGAGCATGAAAGGCTCGTCGGGCGCGGAGTTGAAATCACCGGCCAGGAACACGGGCTTGCCGGCATCCTTCACGGCGTCGAGAATGATTTTCAGGGATGCGTCGCGGTCGGCCTCGGTGAGCGACAGGTGGGTGGCGCAGTACACATAGTCCTCGAATTCGCAGATAAGTATTGTGCGCTGCTCCTCCCGTCCCGGAAGCTGCAGCCTTTTTACCGTGAGAGGCTCGCGGCGTGAAAGCATGCCTATGCCGTAGCGTCCGCCGTCGAAATCAATGGCTGGAGCGTAGGTGGCGTGCATTCCGAGTTTTTCGGCAAGCAATCCCAGCACGTATGCTCCCCCGGAGCGACCGGTAACGGAATCTACTTCTTCCACGGCCACGGCGTCGGGAGCCACGGCGGCAATCACGGCGGCCGTGCGGTCGATGTCGCGCACGTTGTCCATACCCACGCCGTTGCGGATGTTGTAGGACATAAGGGTTACCTTACGGGGCGACGACGCGAATGCCGCCGGAAATACAGCGAGTATCAGCAGGCATATTATCGTTTTCAGAATCATGTTACCGGTTTTCATTTTTATTTTGTTTTATGAGGTTTGGTTGATAATCAGCTGCATGGTCTTTTATGAAACCGAGTGTCGCGGGGGCTATCGACTCCACTGCCTCGACCACCGACGACGGCCGTTGAAGCGCCTTGGCGCCCGGCGACACAGCCATCCAGGCGTTGAGAGCCAGACTTGTCACGAGCATCCATTTGAAGGCCATGAACAGGGAACCGGCTATGGCGTTGACCGGCCCGAGTTTCACAGCCGTGATGGCCCGGTGAATCATGCGCGACAAAAGCCACACGAGCATCCAGACTATGAGGAACAGAGCGGCGCCTCCGGCTATCACACATATATAATGATTTAGATCACTTCCATCGGCCGGAACGCCCAACAGGCGCGAAGCCACAGCCGTGGCCTGCGGCAGGAATACCCGGCACGCTATTATCGCGGCTATGATTGCGGCGAAAGAACCGAGCTGCCTCACGAAGCCTTTGCTTCCTCCGGCTATCAGCGCCGCCACGAAGATTATGACGATTATTATAGTCAAGGTGTCCATTGGAGAATACGACTGTTTTTAACTTTCCACAAAGTTAGCAACAATGATTTAACGGAGATAGCCAAAAAGGCGCCAATTTTTACTGAAAATACACGCAAAAAGTTTAACAAAAGTAACTCGTAGATAAAAACGGGGAATAGTTACATAATTTTTGATTAAAATATGTCAATTGCTTGCAATAAATGTTTCACGGTATTGAAAAATTGTTTACATTTGTACGTGTGTTTTTCATAGTATTAGATTAATATAAAGGTTTAAAGGGAAAGAGACGTCGTGAG
>VSPV01000105.1 GCA_009775605.1 Paramuribaculum sp. | reverse complement strand
CAGGGCGCAAGCCTGGGAGGTCCCCGGCAGTCAACGGCTGCACGAGCGTACAGCCCTACAGTCAGGGCGATACCCGGGCACCGATATGAAACTAACAATCAATATCATACTCAATTTTTTTAATCAATTTTTATGAAAAAAATCAATTATTATCTCGGCACATTGGCTCTTGCAGCAATGACCCTCGCGTCCTGCTCAAGCGACGAGCCGATGAAAGGCATCGACCCCGGTAAGGTCGACGTCGATCAGGTACGTTATCTCAACGTTACCATCGCTACGCCGAATCCCGCCGGCTCCCGTGCCGACTTTCAAGATGCGGTAGGTGACGAAAACTTCGTTCACGACATGTATTTCGTGTTCTATGATGCCAATGGCGCTGTTCTGAATTGGCATCATGTTGATTCGTATACCAACAATGATGGACCCGAGTTCTCAAAACCTGGTACTAACGGAAGTGTTGACAAGATCTGGACTTCAACCGTCCCTGTAGAACTCAAAGTCGGTCAGAACATGCCCGCCTACGTGATGGCTTTCATCAATCCTGTGACACCGGACGAGCTTCTAAATTATTCACTTTCCCAACTCGAAACTGTGAGACGTCGTCAGGTTGTAGCTGATGATGGTCACTTCCCAATGAGCAATTCCGTATATTACGGTACAAACCCCATTACCGGCCAACAACAGGTAAGAATGGTTGCCACACCTATCACCACCACCCAGCTGTTCACTGACTACACAAAAGCATCCGAGTATCCTTCAGTTGAGATTTATGTGGAACGCTATGCAGCGCGCATTGATCTTACTCTTGCCACCCCCACTACCACTATCGAACCCAATACAAAAGACGTCAACGGCTGGACTCTCAAGTTCGTTCCTGAATACTGGCGCCCGAATGCAATAGATGTTGAGGAGTATGTAGTTAAACACTATGCCTATAAACCTGAAAATGGGACTATCAATACCGATCCCTCATACAGTCTGCTCAATGGAGCAACGGTTCTCGGAGGATGGACATGGAATGATGCGACTCTTTGCCGTAGCTACTGGGGCTGCTCACCTGCCTACTATGCAGGAACCTATCCCAAGGTTTCAGATAATATTACCGACTTAACCGATGATGGCAGCAAACCTATCAATACTTATCCTCTTCACTATTTCAACTATAATGAAATCAGCCAGAGCAAGATTTTATCAGGAGAGTATGCTGATGCTCCCCTACGTGAATCCATAGAATTTACTACCACCGGTCCTAACCCCGGTTTCTCCGGCTCGTTCTATGCCCGCGAATCTACCGCTGCTGCAGCCGCATGGAAGAATGCTACGGCTTACAACCCCGCAGCTGTTGTAACCTCCGCTGTCATTGTTGGCCGTTATGTAATTAACAATGGTACCGACCAGCCTGCCAATACTACTTTCTACCTTTATGGTAAGACTGATAACAAATACAATCTCTATCTTGAAGATGAGATTGCAGGAGCCATGATGGCAAATCAGCAGATTATACTTGATGCAACTACCCACACACCGATTAAGACTATTACCACAGCAAATGCAAACGACTTCACTGTAGAGCATCCCTCTCAGGCTGTTCGTGAGGAAGCTGAGGCCACCGTTGCCGGTCGCTTCGTGGCTCTGCAGATGGCTCTGGATAATGATGGCAACCCTGCAACGGGCTATGTTTACTATGATGCAAACGCCACCGGTAATAAATATATTCCTATTACAAGCGCTAATGTGGAGGAAGTCAACGCCATGCTGCTCACCGCAGGTTATGCCCGCAAGTATGGCAAGGGTCTCGCTTACTTCAGTATTCCTATCCAGCACCTCGGATTCGAAGCGACTTCTGTGGATGCTAAAGGGGTTCTTGACTATACCAAGTGCCGTGCAGGCTCCTTCGGTCTCGTCCGCAATCACCTATACCAAATCAATATCAACTCTATCAAAGGTCTTGCAACCGCCCTTCGCGACGAGAACCAGCCTATCGTTCCTCCGATGGACGAGCAGACCTATTACATCTCTGCCAAGCTCAATGTGCTCAACTGGCGCCTTGTTAATCCGCAGAATGTCGACCTCTAATCCCAAACTGAAATTACAGTTCTCTTAATTAGCTGAAAGGCGGGGCGCGGCCCCGCGGCTTCGCCCCGCCTTCATTTTTTCTCAACCAATCTCTTCCTCTCTTTCCATCTCTCTCAACACAACTCAACCCCAAAAAAAGCCGACGGCTTTTTTCACCAAATCTGAATATGACGAGAAGCAAAAACTTCCACAATATATACCCCCCGCAAGGAAATAATAAACAAATCATATATCCGCAAAAATGATACGAAACAAAATGCGCAAGACCTCCCGGGCACTCACGGCTGCCCTGCTGGGAGTCGCCGCGGCTGCCATGAGCGCCTGCTCGTCGATGATCAACGATGACCTGCGCCCCTGCACCGCCCGCTATCTCGTGCCGATTACATTTACAAAGAACATTCTCGATGCCGACGCCTTCGCCTCGCAGGTGACGGGCGTGACGCTCTACGTGTTTGACGCCAACGGCCAGCTGGCCCTGCGCAAGACCGAGAGCGGCGCGGCCCTCTCGAAGCCCGGCTACATGATGGAGGTTGACCTTCCCGCCGGAACCTACTCGATGCTTGCATGGTGTACGGGCGATGCCGCCGACGCCAATCCCGCGGCCTTCGCCATAGGGGGCGGAGAGCGCCCCGCGTCAGTGAGAGAGCTGGGCGCCACGCTGCCCCTGCAGGGCACGGCCCCGGAGCTGTATAGCGACAAGGATATAGTGCCGCTGTTTCACGGCACAGCCTCAGGCGCCGTGTGCCGCACGGGCGATGACGGCGACGTGGTGCTTCCCACCGTGGACCTGATGAAGGACACCAACGTGCTGCAGATCGTGCTGCAGAACGCCGACACCCAGGCCGAGATGGACCCGCAGGAATTCCGCGTGGAAGTTACGGGCTCGAACTCGGAGATGAACTATATGAACGACGTTACAGGCACGACGGCCTTCACATATCTGCCCTGGAGCGTCAGGAGCCTCGCCACGGAGAATGAGGCCGGGCGCGCCGACGGAGCCGCCACGGTCAACTCGGGCATGATGACCGAGACCACCATGGGGCGCCTGATGATCGACCGCCAGCCGCGCCTGAAAGTGGTGCGCACAACCGACGGCGTCACCATCATAGACCTCAACCTGACGCAGTATCTCTGCATGGTCAAGGGCCACTATCAGGGCCACTGGAGCGACCAGGAATACCTTGACCGCATGGACCAGCACACCATAGCGTTCTTTATCGACGCCAACCGCACATGGTACACCGCCATGGGCATCAACATCAACGGCTGGCGCATAGTGCCCCCACAGGACGAAGAACTTTAATAACCAACGGCTAAAGCAGATATACGCACCATGAGCACCAACCCACTCCACAGGCTCCTGCGCGGCACGGCTTCAGCCGCCGCACTGCTCGCCCTCGCCATCATGGCCCAGGGCTGCGTGGCCGACAACGAAGACGACTGCCCCGCACCCCCCGCCCCCGAAAACAACATCACGCTGCAGTTTACCGTAGTGACCCGCAATATCCAGGCCCGCTCGAAATCAGATTCTGAGTCACGAGCTCTCATCCCAACAGACCAGACACAGCTGGGAACAGCTGATGAGAACTATCTCGATCTGCAGCGCCTCACGTTCGTGCTTTTAGACGGTTCAGGAAAAGCGCTCACTTCCTTCGCCCCCGAAGTAAAGCCTGAAAATCCGGCAACCGACTACTATAGCCGTTATACCGTAAAAGCAAGCTTAGACCATCCTTATTTCCACAACGCCACAACGGCGGACATCAACTTCTACATTATGGTGCTGGCCAACTATCAGAGCCATAACCCGATGAATATTGCCGTATCGCCCGGAATGGATTTCGCTCATCTGTTTGACCCGAAGACCGTAGGCACCTTCGCATTCCCGCTGACAAAAAAGACAGGTGATAATGAACCGTATTGGTGGGAGCCCTCAATAGCCAAGGCCCAATACATTCCGATGTCGGGATTGCAAAACTTTACCGTTGCAAAGACTGACCTCGAAAAGAGCAGCGAGGAAGACCCGCTGGTCCTCTCGGATGCATCGGGAGACAAGGATATAAACATGCTGCGGGCCATAGCCAAAATCGAGGTGATAGACCATATAGAATTCGATGAAAACGCCACACCCCATCAGAATCCGATAGATGACCGCGTGTCAATAGAGAAAGTGGAGCTACTGGGATTTTTCAACCGCGGATCGATTCTTCCCACGCTCGCAAACTGGCAGCAGTATCCCACGAGTACCGAAACCCAGTATGTGACGACTGCATCTGTTCCGGATGCAGCCTCCTACAATATTCCATCGGCTTTCAATACCGGAAACCAAAACGGTGCTGCTATCCTTGATTTCTATTACGACGAGATTGCAACCAACCAGCGCGAAGACGGATGCCGTGTATTCTCCGTCTATGTTCCGGAATACAGCCTTGCGAAAATCGGAACTTCAACTCATGCATGGATGCAGGTGACAATACAGAACCCGACATCGACAGATGCAGATTTAGCTTCACGACTATATGAACTGAAACTCGCGTCCTATGACGAGGGACAACCCGGACAGGAAATAGATCTGCTGCGCAATAACATCTACCGCTATCAGATAAACAGCGCCTCAGCCACCCTGCTCAACACACAGTGGACGGTCTGCCCATGGGACTCGTCCGGTGAAATCAACATTCCGGATTATGAATGATTTCCAATACAATTCAATTACCGACAGTTATGTTTATTACACGATATAAAACCATCAAGTCATTTCTGCTTGCCGGAGCACTCGCGTTGATGCTTCCGGTTGTGATCCAGTCGTGCGCCGACAACGATCTGGAGACGCCTCCCGATTTTTCCGTGTCGGGGGCGGATGTGAAGGTTAATCTATCGCTCACGCTGCCCGAGATGGACGTTAAGTCGCGCGGCGACCTCAGCGAATCGCAGACCAACCGCGTTGAGAGCCTGTGGGTGGGAATGTACAGTGCCGCCACCGGCGAACGCACATTCGGCCAGGTGATGATTGACACGGACAAACCTGTGCAGACCACGAACCATCCCGACCCTGCATATTCTCTCGAAGATATAGCCACCAAGTCGGGCTACACATATATTGTGGCCGTTGCCAATATCGACTGGGAAGGGCGCCAGTACAATGCCGACGGCACATATACCGAAGACACTATGCGCAAACTTCTCGCCGCGGCCGACACGTGGGAGGAATTCTGCGCGATAGCCATACAGACCCCGGAGTTCAGCGGCACGCCATCGGTAACCGACCCGGTGCAGTACAACGAGCTGCCAATGAGCGGTGTGTATTACTCTTCGTCCGATGATCCCACCGATATCCATACCAGAGAAGTGGAGAAGGTTTTCATTCCGGCAACCACCGGCACGTATACGCTTCCGGGCAAGATACACCTGCGCCGCCTCATATCCCACATAAAATTCAACCTCATTCCTAAAAAAGACGTCACGCTTACACCGGGAAGCTTTCAGGTGGTTAACGCCCCGCTCAACGCCTGGGCTATTGAGCGCAACGGAACCAGCGAAGAGTTTCCAGAGGCCTTCCGCGCCGCAAATTCCACGGCGGTTCCGGTGACTGCCGCCGATAAGGTGGCCGAGGGATTTTTCAACTCACCCAATATCTTGGATATCCAGGCAGTTGCTAACACTAAGGGTCAGTTTGCCTTCGACTTCTTCCAGTTTGAGAACAAGCACACGGGAAATATAAATAATCCAACGGAAAAAAATTCATATTACTCACGAGAAAAGGAATATAAGGCGGCAGATGGCAAAAATACCGCCTTATACACCGCTCTCTGTCCCGACAGAGTCTGGAACTACAATAATACCGCCACTTTCGTGGTGATCAACTGCCGTGTCTCGCCCGGAAACATCGATCCTTCACTTGAAGAAGTGAAGGATGATGGTGTTACTTACGGCGACGCCATAATCACGGTGCATCTGGGCTATATAGGGGATGACGCCAACGACTTCAACTGCTACCGCAATACGCAGTATACCTACAACGTCACCATAGGCGGCGTTAACGACATTGCCGTGGAAGCGATAAATGAAACCGAGGGCAAGCCCGGTATTGAAGGCATCGCCACCCAGATAACCCACGGATACCTGCAGCTCGACTGCCATTACAACCGCTTCAACGTGAACCTGTCGAACGCCGAACGTTCGGGCGAAGGATTCGGCTACGTGGTGGAGGCTTATGATGAAAACGGCTCCCGTATCCAGTTTGATGAAACCACTGCGGCGAACGACGATGCCAAATACACCAAATACAGAGACTGGGTTACGTTTGTGCCCACTACGGGCCAGGATGTGTATGCCGAGTATCCCGGCGACTCCAGTGATAAGCTTATCAAGCTGAGCGAGATGCACGACGTTGCCAATCATCCGCATGGCACTGGAGATACGGATGAAGACAACACAGATTCCAAATGGTACACGGTTTTCGTGAATGAATACGTGTATGAGGCAAACTCCGACGAAACGGGCGGCAACTGGAAAAAATACGTGAATCTTCCCGACCGCCGCTGCTGGATTAAAGTAAACCGCAAATCCTCGCCCGACGGCGAGAGCGTGTTTGTCAGCTCAAAATATGCCCTTTCGCAAAAATCAATCCAGACTTACTACAATACCGCCACCACCGAAAAAATCGGCGCCGTAGGCCTTGAATACACCAACGAATCGCGCGGCCTGGTGCTCCACAGCCTGTACGGGACATCGCCTTTTGGAACCCTGAACGGTGTTGACGGGCGCCTGAACACATTGAATTTCTTAAATAAAACCGATGCGTATACGGAACAGACAGTAAGATTCATCGACCCGGAGGCATATGTTTATGTTCCGGCTTATCAGGGAACGCAGGATATAGATGATTGGGGATCGGTAGTTGACCAGGCTGCTCCACAGTTAGTCAATGCAGTAACAGCCCAGGGCGCCAATTACCCTGCAAAAATAAAGCAGAGCGACATAACGGGCAGCGACTGGAGTAATTTTATACCTCTGCCTATGCTGAAAAATAATTTCGGCTTAGTTGTAACTGCATCTGCTGATCGTGGAAATGCAAATATAATCACTCCTTCTCCTACCAACGTCTACTATGCGCCACAAGATATAAATTATTATAATTTGTATAATCCAAACCATCAGATAATCGAGGCCATTCAGGCATGCATGAACCGCAACCGCGACAACGACGGTGACGGAAAAATAGATTTGGATGAAATCCGCTGGTATGTGCCCGCCACAGGTAAATACCTGCGTATGATTCTGGGCCGCAACTCGCTCAATTCGCCTATAATGGATTATGCGTCTGTAGGCAATAAACTGTATTTTCCCGTCGACGGTAAATCGGATGACAATTTTAAAAATCCCAACACCCGCTTTAAGCTGTTTACCAGCAGCCGCCAAGTAGTATGGGCTTTCGAAGGCTTGTCGCTTAGCAATTTAGATCAGAGATGGTCCATTGGATTCTGGGAGGTGCGATGCGTGCGCAATCTCGGAACCGATCTTGCCACGATTTCTGACGGAGATACGGACGGTACCAAAATGGCGTTTACACTCGAAGGCACGAATGCCACCGGCGGAACCGTTACCCTGACCTATTATGATTCGCGCTCCGTGCGCGCCCCGAGGCAGGGTGCAATGCCTATCCACCCCATCACCGACCAGACATATAACCGCTGCGCCTACCAATTCGAGTTTGCTGCTCCTACTGAGGGTGGTTATTGGAATTTTACACATCCCGACAACAATCCAACTCAAGCTCGTATTTATGAGTGGATAGCCGGCAATCCTTGTGAAAAACTTACTCAGGATGGCCATAATGACTGGCGTGTTCCCAACCAGAAGGAAGTATCTATTCTCCGTAATCTTAAGATTTTGGAAGGTATGGACAGGAATGACTATCTGTTGACATGCACCCGTGAGCTTTATAACAGCTCCGGAAATAGAGTGGATGGCACCGGGATTAAAGATGATTGCCGACTTCTCTCAGCCGCCAGTATTCAGTCATGCGCTTTCAACACCGGAAGATGGTATGGTGTCCATGTGCGCTGCGTGCGCGATGTCCAAGCTGCCCGATGAGTGACAGCCGGAAAAAGCCATTTATTGCCGCACTGCCGGCACTGCTTGGGGCAGTGCTGGCAGCGGCTTTGCTGTGCGGGGGCTGCGCGGGGAGGTCGGACAAGTCGGTAGAGTCCGTAGGGTCGGTAGGGTCGGAGTCGTCAGAGACTTCAGGGCTTTCAGCAGGGCCTTTCACGCTGCCGCTGCCGGCCGTTCCGGCCGTGATCACGGAGCCGCGCGACCGCGCCGACTACATCATGGAGCATTTCTTCGACGAAATGCCGTTTGCCGACCGGCGCCTGAGCCTCGACACCGCCGTGGTGGAGCAGAATATGGCCAATTTCCTCAGTCTGACGGCCGAAGGCACCGCGGAAGGTCTGGAGAAAGCCGCCTCGGCACTGGCCGACCGCTGGGGAGAGGGCGGACCCGAAGTGACCGCGCTCTGGACCGCAACGGTTGAGAAATATCTGTATCACCCCGACTCGCCCATGCACTCCGAGGACGCCTTCATAGCCATGGCGCGCGCCATAACCGGCTCTGCGGCCATAGCACCGGAGCTGAAGATGCGCACGGCCCACCTGCTGAAGCTCTCGCTGCGCAACCGCCCCGGCGAGCGCCCGGCCGACTTCCGCTTCACCGCGCCCGACGGCCGCGCGCACACCCTCCGCGGCGCCCTCAACCCCTCGGGGCCCACGCTGCTGCTGCTCTACGACCCCGACTGCCCCTCGTGCGCCGAGACCCTCGCCGCGTTGCGCGGAATGGGGGCGCTTTCCGAGGCCGTGGCCGCCGGGCGGCTGAAAGTGGTGGCCGTGTATCCGGGCGAGGATGCCGAAGCGTGGCGCGGGCATCTCTCGACCCTCGATCCGGCGTGGACCGTCGGCATGGCCTCGCGTGAGGTCGAGGAGCAGGAGCTCTACGACCTCTACGTGATGCCCGTGATGCACCTGATAGGCGCCGACGGCCGCATCTCGGCCAAGGACATCCGCCTTCCACAGCTCCAGAACCTTCTTTAAAGCCTTAAAGCGCGGGCGCAGAGGCGCCGCCGAGGGGGATCGGGCACTTCTACTCCCGTGAGGCCACGGACTTGCGGCCCGGGGTTCGTAGAACTATCCTAACACCGAACCTTTAGATCGCCACTGCCGTGAGGCAGTCTATGAGAATCAACACACATACCCATCCCCCCCCCCCCCCCCCCCGGGCCCGGCCGCCCCCCGGGTTATTTTTGGCCCCCCAACGCGGCGG
>VSPV01000104.1 GCA_009775605.1 Paramuribaculum sp. | reverse complement strand
GGATGGGGCTGATGTTTCTGATGAGATTGATGTTTCTGATGTGGCTTATAAGTTTTATATCTCATATATCTCTTATGAGAGGGGTTTGGAGGAGATTTTGGAGAGGGTTGGGAGGAATGGGAAATATGACCTAACTTTGCAGGCGGCCGGGAAGCCCGGTATGTTTTTGCTTAAATTTCTTCGATTATGATAAAAAATCTGCTGTTTGACCTCGGAGGGGTGATAATGGATATAAAGCGCGACAATTGCGTGGCTGCCTTCAAGGAACTTGGTATGAGGAATCCTGATGAGTATCTGGGAGAGTATGTGCAGGCCGGGCCGTTTGCCGGAATTGAGGACGGCTCGATGACTCCGGCGCAGTTCCGCGACGAGATGCGAAAGATAATCGGCAACGAAAATCTTACGGACCGGCAGATCGACACGGCTTTCGAACGATTCCTTACCGGTATTCCTGTAAGACGTCTCAGAGAGCTTGAGAAGTTGCACCATCATTACGGAATGTATCTGATAAGCAACACCAATCCTATAATGTGGAATGACGAGATTGCCCGCTGGTTCCGGGAGGACGGCCACGATGTGAATTATTATTTCGACGGCATCGTGACCAGTTTCGAGGCGAAATCCATGAAGCCGGAACGGAAAATTTTCATGGATGTGGTAGAGAAGTACGGCATACAGCCGGATGAAACCATTTTCTTTGACGACTCCATTAAGAATTGTGAAGCGGCCCGTGCGCTCGGTTTCCACACCCAGCATGTGGGCGAAGGTCAGGAGTTCTACGATCTTCTTGAGAAATATCCGGGGATAAAGGAATAATGAATTGCAAGAAAGCTGCCGTAGTCGGGTTCTTCGACGGTCTGCACCGTGGTCACAGAAGTTTGCTTGACTTCGCCAGAGCCCGTGCGGAGGCGTGCGGGCTGCAACCTGTGGCCGTTACATTTCGGGAATGCCCCATAGAGTATCTGCGACCCGGAAGCTCGCCGAAGTTGCTTGCCTCTCCCGTGGAGCGCCTGCGGGCTTTGGGCGAATATCTCGGACAGAATTCGGTGATAGCTCTTGATTTCAACCGGGAGCTCGCTACGATGACGGCGCGGGAGTTCATGCTGATGCTTCACGACGCATACGGCGTGGAGCTACTGGTGGTGGGCTTCAACAACCGTTTCGGGAGTGACCGTGACAAAACGTTCACCGACTATCAGGCCATAGGCCGCGAAATAGGTATGGAGGTGGAGCGCGCGCCTGAACTGCGGGAAATGAAGGGGGTCAGCTCGTCGGCCATACGCAAGGCGATATCAGAAGGCAGGGTGAATGACGCCGCCGAGATGCTCGGACGGCGATATGCCATTACGGGCGACGTGCAGCATGGGCGGCAGGTGGGACGCACCATAGGTTTCCCCACAGCCAATCTACGGCCGGCTGACCCGAGGCTGCTCGTGCCTGCTCCTGGGGTATATTCCGGCACGGCATACGATGCTGCCGGCACGAAATATCCGGCAATGGTAAATATAGGTGTGTGCCCGACCGTGAGCTCCGAAGGCACGCAGACCATAGAAGCCCATCTGATAGGGTTTGACGGAGATCTTTATGGGAAAACACTGACCCTGGAATTTACAGGGCGTATGCGGGGGGAGCGGCGGTTCGGTTCGCTTGATGAACTTAAAACTCAGCTCGAGGCCGACAGGGCAGAGGCGTTGCGGGTTTTCAACGCGGCATCAAGGCCGTGAAGAAGTGCCAGAGCGTAATGCCGGTGGATACAGAGACATTAAGGGAGTGCTTGGTGCCGAACTGAGGAATCTCAAGGCAGATATCGGCAGCGTCGACCACCGCGGGGTCAACGCCATGCACCTCATGCCCGGCAACAATGGCATATTTTCCTGCCGGATCGGGCCGGAAGTCGCGCAAATCCACACTTTCTTTCACCTGCTCGAGGGCGCAGACAGTGTAGCCCTCCGATTTCAGGCGCCGGATGCAATCGAGCGTAGAGTCGAAATGGAGCCATGAAACCGATTCCTCGGCTCCGAGGGCCGTCTTGTGGATTTCCGGCGAGGGCGGGGTGGCGGTGATGCCGCAGAGCATTATGCGGTCCACAAGAAAAGCGTCGGAGGTGCGGAACACCGAGCCGATGTTGTTGAGCGAGCGCACATTGTCGAGCACCACGGTCAAAGGCAGCTTCGCCCGGCGGCGATAGTCGTCGAGCGAAGCGCGGTTAAGATCGAAAATTGTTTTTTTCTGCAAAGCGGGAGTCCGGTTTTCAGTCAATAATGTCGAATCCGGTGTATTTCCGCAGGCACTCGGGAACCGTTATGCCCTGGGGTGTCTGGTTGTTCTCGAGCAGAGCGGCCATGATGCGCGGAAGAGCCAGAGCGGAACCATTGAGCGTGTGGCAGAGGTGGGTCTTCTTGTCGGCGCCACGGTAGCGGCACTTCAGGCGGTTGGCCTGATAGGTCTCGAAGTTGGAAACCGATGATACCTCGAGCCAGCGTTTCTGGGCGGCCGAGAATACCTCGAAGTCGAAAGTGATTGACGAGGTGAAGCTCATGTCGCCGCCGCAAAGACGGAGTATGTGCCAGGGCAGACCGAGTTTCTCGAGCAGCGACTGCACGTGGTTCTTCATCTCCTCAAGCGCGGCATATGAATCTTCCGGCTTCTCGATGCGGACAATTTCCACCTTGTCGAACTGATGGAGTCGGTTGAGACCGCGCACGTCCTTGCCGTAGCTGCCGGCCTCGCGGCGGAAGCATGCGGAATATGCGCAGTTCTTTTTGGGAAGCTCGTTTTCTGCAAGAATCACGTCGCGATACATGTTGGTCACAGGCACTTCGGCGGTGGGAATCAGGTAGAGGTTGTCCTCGTTCACGTAGTACATCTGGCCCTCTTTGTCGGGCAGCTGGCCTGTGCCGTAGCCAGAAGCTTCGTTGACCACGTAGGGCGGCTCGATTTCCAGATAGCCAGCTTTGCCGGCTTCGTCGAGGAAGAACTGTATGAGGGCGCGCTGCAGGCGTGCACCCTTGCCTACATAGACGGGGAAACCGGCGCCGGTGATTTTCACGCCGAGGTCGAAGTCGATAATTCCGTATTTCTTGGCCAGGTCCCAGTGGGGCAGGGCATCAGGGCCGAGCTCGGGCATCGGGCCTCCGGTTTTCTCAACCACATTGTCGGCGGCAGTCTTGCCTTCGGGCACCATGGCGCAGGGAATGTTGGGGATGGTGAGGAGAATGTTGCGAATCTCGAGTTCGGCAGTGGCGAGGCGGTCGGCCACGAGTTTCTGCGACTCTTTCAGTGCGGTCACTTCCTTTTTGGTCTCTTCGGCCTCCTCTTTTTTGCCCTCCTTCATCAGCGAGCCTATGCGGGCGGCAAGCTGGCGGAGGCTGGCGGCCTGGTTGTCGTTGTCGAGCTGGAGCTGACGGCGGCTGTTGTCAAGTTCCAGTATTTTTTCAATCGGTTCCTTGCCGTCGAATCCTTTTACGGCAAGACGCTCTATGATGAGAGTGGGATTCTCTTTAATTTGCTGTAGGGTAAGCATTATGTGGGAATTTTTAGAAATCAGAAATCAGGAGAGAAGTTCGCGCACCTTGGCCGAGATCACTTTGCCGTCGGCCTGACCGGCGAGGGCCTTGGAGGCCACACCCATCACCTTGCCCATTTCCTTGGCGGAAGTGGCGCCGGTCTGGGCTATAATTTCCTTCAGACGGGCTGTGAGTTCCTCGTCGGAAAGCTGCTTGGGAAGATATTCCTCTATCACGGCAGCTTCGGCGAGTTCGTTCTCAGCAAGCTCGGGGCGGTTCTGCTCCGCGTAGATCTGAGCGGTTTCCTTGCGCTGCTTCACCATCTTGGCCATGATTTTCGTGGCCTGGTCGTCGGTGAGTGTGCCGTCGGCGCCTTTGGCGGTCTTAGCTTCGAGAAACTCCTTCTTGATGCCCCGGAGAGTCTCCAGGCGCACCTTGTCTTTTGCCAGCATGGCACCTTTTATGTCGTTGCTGATACGGTCGAATAAATCCATAGTGGTGAAAATTTTCATATTTTGCCCGCAAAGTTACCAAAAGGGCTTGAAATCCGCAATATAAATATATTGTGGGTTATTGATAGAAGGCGGCGCGGACCATTACGTCGGACTGGGGCATGGTGAAGGTGGTGGCCTGCTGCATGGAGTCGGCGGGGATGATGGTGACGGTGCCGGCGGTTACTGACCAGTGGTAGAAGACGCGGCCGGGTGCGGGGTCGCAGTCGAGCGAGACGGTTTCGCCGGCGCGGGCGGAGAGGGGCGAGGCCGTGATGACGGTGCCGTCGGTGAAGCGCTGGATGTTAACCTGATATTCGGTGTCGGGGTCGTTGGTACAACCCATTGCGGCAGACATCATGATGCTGATGCCTGCCGCAAATATTCTGGAACGGGTCATGGTTTAGTCCTCGAGGAAGTAGGTGAGGGAGGTGACTACGCGCACTTCCTTGATGTAGGGAGTGTAGCTGTCGCGGTCCTCGATGGTGAACTGGCCCTGGCGCGCCGATTTTATCTTGCCGATTTTGCTGTCGGAGTCGTCGGCGAATTTCTTGGCTGCCTCACGGGCGTTCTCGGTGGCTTCGGCTATCATTTCGGGCTTGATTTCGTTAAGGCCGGTGTATTCGTAAGATATCTGGTTGCTGTAGTCGTTGCTCACTACTGCAATTCCTTTGCTCAGGAGCTCGCCCTGGCGGTTGATGAGCTGGCGCACTTTGTCGACCTGCGTGGAGCTGACCGTTACCACTGAGCTTACGCTGTAGTTATAAGGTATGGGGTCGTTGTTGTAGCGGTTGGTGCGGTAGTCGGTCATCTGGGGAGCGCCGATGGAAATCTCGTTGTCGGAAAGACCGTTGGCCTTGAGGAATTCGACTATGGCCTGGTTGGTTGAGGCAACCTGGGCATAGACGGCGGGAAGGTCGTTGCCTACCTGCTTGGTGGAGATGGGCCATGTCACCTTGTTGGCAGGAACCTCGCGCGTGGCGAGACCTTTCACTTCCACGGTGCGCTGGCTGTCGTTGAACGATTTCAGACCGCTGCGCACGCAGAGTCCGAGTGCCAGAAGTCCTACGGCGAGAATGGCGCCGGTGATTATGGCGGTTGTAGATTTCATAAGCTATTCTGTTTTGGGTTAATACCTGTTATGAGTGGATGTTGAGCATGCGGAGCATGGGGTCGATCACGGAGCGGTCGTTGCTCAGTCGGGGCACCTTGCGCTGGCCTCCGAGCTTTCCGGTGGCGGCAAGCCAGCGGTCGAAAAATCCGCGGGGCACGGCCGTGACCGAAAGGGGGGCGAGGAAGATTCCGCCGGAGCGCTTGGCCTGATAGTCGCTGTTCTCCCGGCAGAGGTTGCGGTCGAGCAGCATGGCGAATTCCTCAGTTGAAGCAGGCTGGCGGTCGAATTCTATGAGCCACTGGTGCCTTCCCTTCCGTCCGCCGTCGGCAAACACCGGGGCGGCGGTATAGTCGGCGACCACAGCTCCGGTCTCGGCGCACGTGCGGGCTATGGCGGCATCGGTGTTGAACACCATCACCTCTTCTCCAAATGCGTTGATGAAGCTTTTGGTTCGGCCGGCGATGGTAATTTTAACCGGATTTATGCTTTCAACCCTCACGGTGTCGCCAATCGGGTAACGCCACAGACCGCCGAGAGTGGTGATGATGAGTTCGTAGATTTCGCCGGGCCGGACATCGGCCACGGTCACGGGCGTCGCGTCGGGAGAGCCGACGGGACGGAACTCGTAGAACACTCCGCTGTCCATCAGCAGCATCATGGCGCGAGACGCAGGGTCGTCCTGCAGGGCGAAGAATCCTTCGGAGGCATTGTAGGTCTCCATGTATCTCATGCGCGATGGGTCGATGATTGAATCGTACTGGCTGCGGTAGGGGCCGAACGCTATGCCGCCGTGGAAAAACACCTCGAGGCCGGGCCACAGCTCGTGCAGCTCGCTTACGCCTGATATGCGCATCACCTCACGGAGCACCGTGAGCATCCACGAAGGCACGCCGGAGAGATTGCTCACCCGGCAGCGGCTCACCTCGCGGGCAAGCTGCGGCAGCTTCACATTCCAGTCGGCCAGAAGCGCGGTGCGTCGGCTCGGCGTCCTCACCAATTCAGCCAGCGGATTGATAGCCTCGATAAGATTGGCGGAGAGGTCGCCCACGCGCACGCGCCGGTCGGCGAGGCCGAGTTCGTTGGCGAAACTGCCTCCAAGAATCAGCGCGCGTCCTGAAAACAGGCGGCTGTCGGGATAATTGCACAGATAGTGGGCCACCACGAGTCCTGATCCATGGAAGTGGCCACGGTTGAGCATGTCGTCAGTTATGGGCACGAATTTGCTTTTGCCTCCCGAGGTGCCCGACGACTGCGCGAAACGTCTCGTGACTCCCGGCCACAGAATATCCTTCTCGCCGCGGATCATGCGCATTACCATGGGGCGTATCTTTTCATAGGGGGTTACCTCCACGGCCTCGGCGAAGTCGGCGTAGGAGGCCAGACTCCCGTAGCGGTGGGCACGACCCCACTCGGTGTTGCGCGCGGCCGCGAGCATCCCGGCCAGCAGCCGTCGCTGCACCTGCGGAGCGTCATCGGCCGCCCGGAGCGATTGCCGGGCGCGTGAGTCGAAAAGCGGATTAATCAGTCGTGTAAGGTTCATAACAATATGCCGACAAAAATATGAAAAAAAACAAGAATGACGCGATACCGGGCAAAATAGTGACGAAATATGATTGTTTTGAAAAATATTCAGTAAATTTGCAAGTCAGTGCCGCCATAGGCTTATGGCGGTATTAAAACCGTTAGCAACCAACAGATACCTGATGTCGTCATCCTTGTCAAGTCAGCCGAAATGGACCGAGATAGAGCACCTTCCCGAATGGGACGAGGAGTTCTATGACGTCTATACCGCAAAGAAATATGGAAAATGGGTAATGCTCAAGACTCTGAAAGAGCGATACCGCACCGACCCTCGATTTCAGGCGATGATTGAGAAGGAATTTGACGTGCGTTACAACCTTGCGCATCCCCACATTATCATGATCAACGATTTCGAGGAGGTGCCCGGGCTGGGAATGTGCATCATTACCGACGACGTGTATGGCGACTCGCTTCGCAAGCTCCTTGACGGCGGCAAGGTTGGCGCAGAGCATATTGAAAAGGTATGCAGCCAGCTTGTCGATGCCATAGACTACATACAGCGCAACCATCTTGTGCACTTCCCCATCCGGCCTGAGACCATAATCTTCACCGAGAATGTGGGCAATCTCAAGCTTATCGACGTGGGGTTCGACCAGCGCGACCATCTTACTCCGGCCGATGCCACGGAGGATATCTACAATTTCGGCAAAGTGCTTCGTGAGATGCTCGACCGCGTTCCCGATGCTCCCGGCCGTCTGCGCCGCATAGCCGACAAATGCATGGCCCGCGAGCCGCGGCAGCGCTATGGATCGGTGCACGAGCTCCGTATGGCCCTTGCCGGACGGTCTGACCGCAAGTTCTATATCCTGGTGATAGCTTTTCTTGCGGTGATGGTGGGGCTGCTGTTCTGGTTCAGTTCGGCGTGGGCGCCCTCGGTGGGCTGACAGGAGGCGGCATGGCGGTAAATCTAACAAAAAACGAAAGAAAATGTCCGTAGAGATAAAAGCGATAGAACATACCCGCAAGGGGCTGAAGCCTTTTGTGAAGTTCGGAATAGATTTATATAAAGGCAATGGCTGCTACGTGCCTCCTCTGGTGCTCGACGAAATCGAGACTCTTTCGCCCTCGGGCAATCCGGCGTTTGAGTTCTGCCGGGCGCAGGCATTCATGGCCTATCGCGACGGAAAGCCTGTGGGGAGAATCGCAGCCATCATCAATGAGGTGGTCAACAACCGTACGGGACGCGACGAATGCCGTTTCGGTTTTGTGGATTTCATAGACGATGCCGAGGTGTCGGACGCTCTTTTCGCCGCTGCCGAAGGATGGGCGCGCGAGAACGGCATGACCGAGATGGTGGGACCGCTTGGATTCTCCGATATGGACCATGAGGGAATGCTCGTGGAGGGCTTCGACGAGATGGGCACCATGGCTACTATATATAACTATCCTTATTATCCGGCTCATATGGAGCGGATGGGGTATGCCAAGGATGCCGACTGGATAGAATTCCGCGTGGAGGTGCCTGATGAGGTGCCTGCCAAGATTGCACGCGTGGCCGATATGGTGGCCCGGCGGTATAATCTACATGTGAAGCACTATACATCGCGCAAAAAAATCAAGGAGGAATACGGCGTGAAGCTTTTCGAGCTGATAAATGATGCTTACGACCATCTTTATGGCTATTCGCCTCTCTCGCGCCGACAGATTGAATATTACATCGATAAATATCTTGGTATTCTGAGGCTTGACTGCGTGAGCGTGATTCTCGACAGCAACGACAGGCTGGTGGCTGTGGGTATTTCGATACCTTCCATGTCGAAAGCGCTGCGCAAGTCGGGAGGGCGGCTCCTTCCTTTCGGCTGGTTTCATCTGCTTAAAGGAATCAAAGGTCGCAACGACGTGGTTGACCTCATGCTCATAGCCGTCGATAAGGAATATATGGGCAAAGGTGTGAATTCGCTTATATTTGCCGATCTTGTGCCGACATATGTAAAATTGGGATTCAAATTCGCCGAAAGCAATATCGAGCTTGAGACAAATGACAATGTCCAGCTCCAGTGGCAATACTTCAATTACCGGCAGCACCGCCGCCGCCGGGCATACCGCAAGTCGCTGGTGTAATAAATACTCATTTGCGGGTGAAATTAGCGCTTCGGGAATCTCGGGCGAAAAAAAGTTCGGAAAGACCGTGAAAATTTTCGTGAGGTACAACTGAGTGTGGTATAAGTGTTTGAATATCTCTCTAACAATCATTAACGTGCTTTGGGTGCAAAATAGTTTCTGAAATATTTGGAGGGAATGCGGGGAATGTCTACCTTTGCACTCGCTTTTGAGAAACGGACGCCGGAGGGCGACCGCCGCGAGCCGGGAAAGCTCTGAAAAGAGTGCCGGCGCAGAGATTGGAAACAGGAGATATTCTTCGGAATAAATCTTAAGAAAATCGCTGAAAGGCGGCAAAATGAAAAAAAGTCTTAAAAAGTTTGCACGGTAAGAAAATTCGCCGTAACTTTGCAAAACCTTTCGCTCCGGGCCGGCCGACAGGCCGGAGTCCAGACAGAAAGCGAAGAGAACATTGAAATAATTGCAATAACAGGAAAGACAACAGTACAAGAGTCATGATTTTTCAACAATGATGCTCTTAGTCAATTCTTGAATACGAAACTATAAGTCAATAGCCGGAGTCAGGGAAGCTGTGGAGACCGGTTCGGCCGATGAGAACGATCATCGGAAGGCGCCGCATCGACACAGAACAGACAAACAGAATTATTTGTCTTGTTCCTTTTGATTTTAGAAGAAAAAGAAATAAGATAAACAACAACGAAGAGTTTGATCCTGGCT
>VSPV01000103.1 GCA_009775605.1 Paramuribaculum sp. | reverse complement strand
GGCGGTCTTGCCCGCGACTGGAGCACCTCGGAAACCCGCAAGTAACGCCGCTTTCGGCATCGTTAGAACCGGCTTAAAAAATTTCCCCGGAAGCCTTACCAGAAGGCTCCCGGGGCTTTTAATACCATTATGAAAAAATTCTTTTGCTCGCGGCCTTCACAGGCGGCGTTTATCTTGTGATAATTATTCGCCTGCCTGAGCTTTTGCGCGGGCAAGGAATTTCTCAATGTTGATCTGGGTTGCAGCCTGATACTCGGGGTAATCGGAAAGTATCTGCTGGTAGAGTTCAGCTTCAGCAGTGTAATTTTTAAGTTCGCGCTGCACGGTAGCCTCCTTCATGAGGAAGAGGGGAGTGTACATGGGGTTCTTGTCGGAAATCTTCACGGCCTGTTTGTAGCAGTCGATAGCCTCTTCGTAGTTCTTGAGGTTAACGTAGCAGTCGCCTTCAAGAGCTTTGGCTGAAGCGCCGATAATGTCCTCGGAGTGTTTGTACTGTTTGGCATAATCAAGGGCTTTCTGCCATTCGCCTTTCTGATAGAGAAGAATGGCGGCGTTGAGCTTGGCGCGGTTGCCGGCGTCGTAACCGTATTCGTCGGCAATCTGCTCATACTGCATCAGGGCTATGGAGTCGTTGCCCATGGCGAGCTCGATGTCGGCCTGGCCTATGGCGTCGTTGGCGGCCTGTATGCCGGGACGGCGTATTGCGTAGACATATACCAGAATAGCGCAGGCTACAACTGCCAGAGCTATGGTTGCCCACATGATGATTTTCTGGTTGTTCTGCACTTTCTGCTCGACGGACGACAGCGAGTCGTTTATATCGTCGATTTTAGTGTGGATCTCTTCGGGTTTGTTCTTTGCCATTTTTGTATGTGCGGTTCGTTATATATTTCTGATTGGTAATCACGTAGTTTTTTACGAAATGCAAAATTAATAGTAATTCCCCGATTTTGAAAATTTTCCGCCTAATTTTCCCTGCAAGAAGCGTAAAAGCAGGCTTACGCTGTAACCATCTTTAGGTCGAAGAACATTATGCGGCTCCTCAAAGCGTCATTATCTGATATCCCAAAAGCTTCTTTTTCGCTTTGTTCGGTCTTGTATAATGGCTTGAATCCGTTTTTCAGATAATAATGTATTGTAGAATCTGTATTGTAAGCGTCAACCAGCATATAGCGACAGGCCGCCTTATTATTTTCATCTATAAACCAATATTTCAGAGCGTCCATCAGTTGAGTGCCGACGTTCTGTCCATGTCCCTGGAATGCCTTATTTACGCCGAGACGCCCAATCAAGACAGCCGGATAACTGCGATGGCGTTTTTGCTGAGGAATCTTTCGCTGCAGAGCGTTTCGCGACGGGTTGTCAAGCGTGTAAGTCTTTATGCCGTCGTATGACAGAGTGGCTATCGCCACAATTTCACGTTGATTATTTCTGTTTATCCAGCAATATGTCTTGCCGAGGAGTTCTTCTTCGTATAGAAACACATCATGGCTGAAAAAATCGTCGAGATCCTCATCCCCACATGAAAAAAGGTCACAGTAATCTGCAACCTCTTTTGTATAAGGCACCATAAAAGTGCTGTCAACGAAATTGTATTCTGTCATTTTATTCTTTGTGGGGAGGGAATATGATATTCTTTGCGCTATCCAACATGGTGGTGAGCACTCTGCGCTGTGATTCCGAGAGCTTTGGCGTTGGCAATTTGCCATTGCGCTCCGCTTCTTCGGTGAAGATTCTTGCATCCTCACCCCAAAGTTCGGGGGATGTCTTGATTGTCATTGCCATAATTAGGTCTTTTTATTTAGATTACAAATATACAACAAATTACTTACATTTTCAGCCTGATGGATTGATAATAATTGTCTTCACTCTGTTACCATAGGTAAATCCAGCTGCCGGAGGGAAAGTCAGGATATGATGAACCAACAAAATTAATTATATTTGCACGCCCTTGCCGGGCGCTCTCCTTTTTTAGGTTATCCGGGACTCGTTTCAAATTGCCGGGCAGCCCCGATATTCTGTTAATTCACCCAATAATAAGGAAACGCGAATGTATTACGTCTCAAAACGGATAGAGGTGTCGGGGTCTCATCGCCTCAATCTCTCCTACGAAAGCAAGTGCTGCAATACTCACGGCCACAACTGGATTATCACCGTATATTGCAAAGCCAGCAAGCTAAATGCCGACGGAATGGTGTGCGATTTCAAACATATCAAAGATAGAATCCATTCGGTTCTCGACCACCGGCATCTCAACGATGTGCTGCCGTTCAACCCCACTGCCGAGAATATTGCCCGATGGGTCACCGAACAGATTCCCGAATGCTATAAAGCCATGGTTCAGGAATCGGAGGGCAACATCGCCGTCTATGTAGATGATAATGCCGGAGAGGGGGATATATGAGGGTAAACGAAATCTTCTATTCCTTGCAGGGTGAGGGACGGTTCACTGGCACACCGGCCGTATTCCTGCGCCTTTCGGGTTGCAATCTCAAATGCTCATTCTGCGATACAAGCCATGAGGATGGCGTGAAGATGGAACCCGCTGAAATCATCAGTGAGATTCTGAAATATCCTTCGAGGCATATCGTAATCACCGGCGGTGAACCCTCTCTTCAACTCGACCGGGATTTTGTGGAGCGCCTGCATCAGCATGGTTATTACGTGCAGGTAGAAACAAACGGCGTGAAGAGGCTCCCTGATAATGTTGACTGGATTACCTGCTCACCGAAGTATAAGCCGATATGCTATGATGAGGTGCAGGAGATAAAATACGTCTATGAGGGAAAGGAATCAGAAGAGAAAATTCTCTACCTCTTCCGTTCAGTCAGGGCGGAGGAGCATTATCTCCAGCCCTGCGATGTGAATAATCAGGGACGTAATGCCGAAATCCTTGCCGGGTGTATCGATTTCATCAAGGCCCATCCCGAATGGAAGCTCTCGCTCCAGACCCACAAAATTCTCAATATAAGATAATCTCCGGCAGCGAGGCCCCGGAAGTTCCGTATTCAGGTTGGTCAGAATAAAATTGTCCATTGATAAAAAGGTTTATTCTATTTCAGAGTATTCTTGCAGCCGATAAATTTGCAGAAAAAATGAAATATGGGAAAAACGGTTCTTTTCTTGATTTTCTGGTTGCTGCCCGCGTTGGCAATGGCTGATTACAGTATCGATCTGTCGAAGGTAAAGGCTCCGAAGCTTGATTATCTCAATATGGGCGATGGGAGCAGCGGTTCGCGGCAGATAAAAGTCAATAATCTGTATCTTGAGATTGGAGGCAAGCCTCAACTGCCTGTGATGGGCGAGATGCATTTCAGCCGCACCGATGAGCGGTTCTGGCGCGACACGCTTCTCAAGATGAAAGCCTCGGGCGTGAATATCGTGGCCACCTATTGTATATGGTCGCTCCATGAGGAGACAGAGGGGGAAATGACGTGGGAAGGAAACCGTGACCTGAGGCGTTTTCTGGAGCTTTGCAAGGAAGCGGGTCTACTTGTCCACCTTCGTATCGGCCCGTATTGTAACGCCGAGATACACAATGGCGGTCTGCCCGAATGGATTGTGAACAACAAGAATCTGCACATACGCTCCAACGCCCCCCTTTATCTTGAATATGCAGGGCGTTGGTATGATGCCATAGCCGCGCAAATGGATGGAATGCTGTATAAAGACGGAGGCCCGGTAATGGCTATACAGCTTGAAAACGAATATGCCTATCCCGGGAAGGTAATATCGCATCTTACCACGCTTAAGAAAATGGCGCGGGAAAGAGGCATGGACGTTCCGCTTTACACCATGACCCACTGGATGGACTCCGAGTATCCACGCGGAGAGATTGTGCCGTATGCCGGATTCTATATCGAGGCTCCCTGGACCACTCATGGCAAGGAAGAAATGCCGGTGTCAAACTTCGAGTTTTTCACCTATAATCGCCTTTCGGACAATATCGGAACCGACATAATAAAAATAGACGGCGAGGTGGAGTCTCTGAGCGGAGAAAATAATGATTCGCCTTTCTTCACATGCGAAATAGGAGTGGGTACCACGAATTTCTATCATCGCCGGGCACGCGTGCCGGCAGATATGGCGGGAGAGAATATCTCGCTCCGGCTTGGCTGCGGCGCGAATCTCATGGGTTATTACATGTATGTGGGCGGCACGAATCCGGTGGGCGAAAAGCGTACCTTCGAATCCTCCGGCCCTCGTGTCAGCTATGACTATCAGGCTCCCATACGCGAATATGGCACATTGGGCGACGTTATGGGCGTGACCCGTAAATACAATTATTTCATGAACGATTTCGGCGGCGCGATGGCACCGCAGGTGGCCTATCTTCCCCGCAGCAACCAGAACCGCGACAATCTGCAATGGGGTGTCAGAATGAACGACGGCAGCGGTTATCTGTTCTGCTCCAATTATATCTACCGTCATCACCGCAAGGATTATAAGAATGTGAGGTTCGACCTGAAGCTGCCGGGCGAAACTCTCCGGATTCCGCGTAAACCGCTGACGGTGCGCGACGGAGCCTATTTCCACTGGCCGTTCAATCTTGATCTTGGCCCGGCACTGTTGAAATATGCCACCGCGCAGCCTCTGTGCTGCGACGACGACGGTACCACGACTTATTTCTTCTTTGAGGACGACGGTATTCCGGCAGAGTATCTGATAGAGGCCAGAAATGCCGTGGTGGAAGGCCGGGATTGTGAAATCAGCCGCGAAAAGAACGGAAGATGGTTTGTATACGGCATCCATGCCGGCAAAAAAAGCATGTTTGAGATAAAGACAGCCGACGGCAAGACGGTGAGGATAGTCACTCTTACGGCCGAAGAGTCCGACCGTCTGTGGAAAGGGTATGCAGGCGCCCGCGATGTGGTGCTGCTTACGGAGTCGTCGGTGATATTCGGCGATGATGGCGTGACGCTTATAGACTCGGCGCCTTCGGCATCTCTGTGGGAATACAGCAACGGCGCATTCCATGAGAAGACCTACACCGCCGTTCCTGTCGGGAAGCCTGATATAAAGGTAAAGCCGGTGTTGCCGTTCAGCGGCAGTAAAAGAATATGGACAGCCAACGGCGGCGCCGGGCGCGATTTCATGCTTGCCACACGTTCGGAGGTTCAGAAAGCGTTTCTGAGAGTGATGCCCGCGGATGCGGAATGTGATGTAAACGGCACGAATGTGGCGTTGAAAAATCTCGGGAACTACGGATATGCCGAGGTCGGAAATCTCGTGCGCCCGGGTAAAACCGCATTCTGTTCCCTGAAACCGAGAAAGGTGTTGAGGCTGAAATAGAGGTATTGCTTACCAATGGAAGGCGTATTGTATGGAACACGGACGGTACATGGCTTACGCCGGAGAAAAAGGCTCCGGTCGAGTATACCGACTCAAAAGCTCTGAATGGAGGATATGCTCCTGAGGAACATCTTGCCGTCTATGAAATCACTGTGCCTGAGACCGGACACAATGGCGAGACCAGACTGGCGGTAGATTACCGTGGTGATGTTGCCAATGCTTATATCGAGGGAGAGCTGGTGGCTGACTCCTACTACAACGGCGAACCGTGGACAATAGGCATAGACCGCTTGCCTTCAAAAATTACCCATACTCCTCTGTTGCTTCGGATTGACGGGCTGCAGAGCGCTGACGCGGACATATATTTCGAGAAGGAGGTGGATGTGGCCGGATGCGTGAATCCGTCAGTCAAAGCCGTGGATTATTGTCCGGAGTATAGATTTCTGCATCGGATAGATTAAATTTGCAGACAGAACAATTTAATCACATTTTTATGCGAAGGAGTATATTTCTTCTGGTGGCTATGCTGACGTGCGGCATCGTGTCGGCGCGCCCGGTGAAGTCAGATAAAGTTGAAATATTTGTTGCTGTTGACGGCAATGACAAGGCAGCCGGAAGTGAGACGAAACCGGTTGCCACGCTTAAGCGTGCGTTTGAGCTTGCTGCCGATGACTGCGGCAAGCGGCCCGTGACGGTTTATCTGCGCGCGGGTAATCACAGGCTGACTTCTCCCTTGGAAATCGGGCCACACTATTCAGGCACTGAGGAATGCCCCGTGACAGTTACCTCTTATCCCGGCGAGAAGGCGGAGATAAGTTCGTGTGCAGTGATTGAGTGCAGTTGGATCGACAGCGGCAACGGCATCATGGTCACGGACGTTCCGGATGCCGCGGGTCTGCTGTTCGACCGACTGTTTGTCAACGGCGTTTCCGAGCCTATGGCCCGTTATCCCGACCGCAATCCGGAGGTGGCTATCTTCGAAGGATATGCGCCTGATGCCATCGCGCCTGAGCGTGTGGCCCGCTGGAAAAATCCTGCGGGAGGATATGTCCACGCCATGCATTCCTCGGAGTGGGGTGGCTACCAGTACACAATCGAGGGCAAGAATCCCGACGGCACACTCAAACTCGGTGCCGGATTCCAGAATAACCGCATGGCCGGAATGCACCCCCGTTACCGTATGGTCGAGAACATACTCGAGGAGCTTGACGCTCCCGGCGAATGGTATTTCGACCGGAAGGCATCGCGTCTGTACTATATGCCCCGCGAGGGTGAAGATATATCGCGTGCGGTGGTGGAGACCCCTCAGGCCGAGTCGCTGATAATTCTCCGCGGCGAGAAGAATAATCCGGTGAGATATGTGGCTATCACAAATCTCGAGCTTGACGGCACGGTGAGGACATTTCTGAAAACCTCCGAGCCGCTGCTGCGCAGTGACTGGAAGATATATCGCGGAGGCGCGGTGATGTTCGAGAACACTGAGAACTGCTCGCTCACCGACTGCCATATCCGCGACATAGGCGGCAACGCCGTGTTTTTCTCGGGCTATAACCGCCATGATTCTGTGAGACGTAACCATATAGAGCGTATCGGCGCGAGCGCTGTATGCTTCGTCGGCCGTCCCGAGGCAGTGCGTTCCCCTCTGTTTGAATACAACGAGAGGCAGCCGTGGAGGTCCATAGACAAGACTCCCGGCCCGTGCGGCGACGACTATCCTGCCTTCTGTGACGTTACTGACAACCTTATCCACTCAGTCGGCGAGGTGGAGAAACAGGGCGCAGGCATACAGATTTCGATGTCGAGCGACATCACCGTGTGCCATAACAGTATTTACCGCCTTCCGCGAGCCGGTATCAACGTCAGCGAGGGAACATGGGGCGGCCACGTGATAGAATGGAACGATGTGTTCGAGACCGTGCGCGAGACAGGTGACCACGGCTCCTTCAACTCGTGGGGCCGCGACCGCTTCTGGCACCCCGATCGCAGCGCGATGGACAGCCTGATGGCCGCGCACCCCGACGCCTGGCGTCTGGATGCCGTTCGTCCCACAGTGATACGCAACAACCGCTGGCGTTGCGACCACGGCTGGGATATAGACCTTGACGACGGTTCGTCCAATTACCATATTTACAATAATCTCTGCCTCAACGGCGGATTGAAGCTCCGCGAGGGCTTCGGGCGCCGGGTGGAGAACAATGTGATTGTCAACAACAGTTTTCATCCCCACGTGTGGTTCCGCGGCAGCGGCGACGAATTCACACATAATGTCGTCACACAGCCCTATCAGCCAATCGGAATAACCGACTGGGGTGAAAGGGTCGACAGCAACTTCTTCGCTTCGGAAGCCGGACTGGAGGCCGCACGCGCCAACGGCACCGACTTGCATTCCATCGCCGGTGATCCTATGTTCGTCAACCCGGCTACGGGCGATTATCGCGTGGGGCCCGGCTCGAAGGCGCTTGCCGTAGGTTTCGTGAATTTTCCCATGGATAGTTTCGGCGTGATGCATGAGCCTCTGCGCTCCCTAGCCGCCGCTCCACAGCTGCCGGAATATCATCAGCCGGGACAGTCAGCGGGTGTTGACGACGGACAGCCGTTCCTGTGGAATGGCGTGAGATTCAAGAGCATCACCACCGAAGGAGAGCGCTCTGCAACCGGAATAGCATCGGTGAGCGGCGTGCTTGTGACCGCCAATAGCAATCATTACATTGATCTCCGTCCCAACGATGTAATTCTTGAATTTGACAACGCCGTTGTCAAAAATACAGCCGATCTGCGCAAGCTTATCGACGAGGCGACCTCCCACCGGGTACCCGTTGTGCGCTTCCGCAATCAGAAAGCCGAAACCATCACCGTCGATTGCCCGAAAAACTGACAGCGCGAGGTTGTCATTATATGGAGAGCTTCAGCTGGGGCACTATTGCATCTATCATGGACTTGGGAACTTCACATTCCCTTGCTATGAGTGGCCAGCGTGAAGACACTTCGGCGATGCGGTCGATTATTTCAGTGGCCTCCTTTATATTGTTGCGCCGGGCAAATTCCAAAAGATCTTGGCGGGTTATGTCGTCAAACTTCCCGTTGACTGACATCTGGTGCTGAGCCGTCCATCCGCCCTTCGGATTATAGGCAAATCCCATGTCGTATGCCGGTGAAAGGCGCCATTTGCCTTGTCTGTCCATAAGGAAGGATATGTTCTTGGTATGGTCATCCTGGTTGCGGACTACCACATTGAATACCATCCGGCGAAACATTTCCTGCGCCTGTGAGTATGGCAGCCGCAGTGCCCTCATTACGTTGAACGCCTGCTCGTAAGAGTATGAACGTGGATTGCGGTAGTCATAGTGCGCTATTCCGCAAAGCGTCTGCATATGGATTTTCTCACCGTTCTGGCGGTCAAAACGCTTGGTGAGAAAATGGGCGCGTCCATTCTCTTCCATGAGACTGCAATCCGACATTTCTATGCCACATTCCTTTACAAGCCGATAGAAAGAGTATTCCAGCCGACCGAAATTCTGCGTTTCCCTGAATCCGGCCTCGGCGGTTACTCCGTCAAGTTTAATAAGGTAATAGTCAAAGCCTTCCGGAGCTTCGATCTGCCCTGAACGGACTTCCCCGGTCGATGGATTGTAGGCTATGATGGCTTTCGCCCTCTGTCCTCCGGCAGATGTGCCGAGGCGCACTATTTCGGCCATTGCCGCCTTCTTGTCCTCTTCAAGATTGGCTCCGAATTCTTCCTTTTCCGACAGTGCCTCGCTCGCCACTTCAACAAGGGAATCAAGTTCTATTCTTACATCGGGACCATAGGGAGCATCCATAGCCGGCTCGAACTCCAACGCTCCCATACAGCGTTTTCCAAGAAAACATAGCGTCTCCACAGCGTTACCGCTGCTACGCCCGGTCAGCGCAAGCCAGCGCTCGAACAATGCTCGTCCGTAAGTATCGGGCAATGAATCTGCAAGCATACCGGGAAGTCCCTTGAACGTCTCACGACCTATGTCGGAGAATGAATATACCCTTCCCTGACGCACAGGCATCAGAAGCGGCGAGGGTTCAAGGCCTTTGCCGATGAAGCTGTCGGCATACTCGAAATGTGCCAGCTGGCGGTTATTGTCCCATCGGAATGTCCCGACGGGTTGGCCATACAGGTTTACTCTTGCTATATCTACCATTCTGATTCTTCGGTATTAGGTTGTGGGTTGGATTTGATGTTGCCGCTTGCGCGTTTGCGCTGCTTCTTCTTGCTGGCCTCGACAA
>VSPV01000102.1 GCA_009775605.1 Paramuribaculum sp. | reverse complement strand
GTGGTAGGCCTCGGCTTGTTTGACATCTCATTTTGGTATATCCTTCTGCAATGGCTTGTAACGGAACTTTCCGGAACCGAGAAGCTTTGTATGATCACCACCACTATGCTTACTTTCGGAATGGGCGCAAGTACTCAGGCGCTGTTTGCGAGAGTGGGAGGCGGAATCTATACCAAGGCTGCCGATGTGGGTGCGGACCTTGTGGGTAAAGTCGAAGCCGGAATTCCGGAGGACGATCCCCGCAACCCGGCCACTATCGCAGACAATGTAGGAGACAATGTGGGTGACGTAGCCGGTATGGGCGCCGACCTTTATGAAAGCTATTGCGGTTCGATTCTGGCTACTTCGGCTCTTGGCGCAGCTGCTTATCTGCTCAAGGGTGATGTTGACATGCAGATGCGTGCAGTCGTAGCCCCCATGCTTATAGCTGCAGTGGGTATCATCCTGTCGATACTCGGTATTTTCTGTGTACGCACAAAAGAAGACGCCACAATGAAGGATCTTCTTAATTCACTTGCGCTTGGAACCAACCTCAGCTCAGTGCTGATAGTCGGTGCAACATTCCTTATCCTCTGGCTTCTTGGGCTCGAGAACTGGGCTTTGATAAGCTGTTCGGTTGTAGTAGGTCTGGTGGTAGGCGTAGTGATAGGTCGTGCTACTGAATATTATACCTCGCAAAGTTATAAACCTACAAAGAAGCTTGCGGAGAGCGGCACTACCGGCCCCGCTACGGTTATTATCTCGGGCGTAGGCCTTGGAATGATTTCGACTGCAATTCCTGTGATAGCAGTTGTGGTGGGTATTATCCTCAGCTACTGGTTCGCTTCCGGCTTCGATTTCGCTAATGTGGCAATGGGACTCTATGGTATAGGTATAGCCGCCGTTGGCATGCTGTCAACCCTCGGAATCACCCTCGCTACGGATGCATACGGTCCGATTGCCGACAATGCCGGAGGTAATGCGGAAATGAGCGGATTGGGAGAGGCCGTACGTCACCGCACCGATGCTCTTGATTCTCTCGGAAACACCACCGCCGCAACCGGCAAAGGCTTCGCCATAGGCTCGGCAGCTCTTACAGGTCTTGCTCTTCTGGCATCATATATAGAGGAGATAAGAATAGGTCTGCAGCGTCTCGGAGAGACTACAATCCAAATCGGCACAAATGTCATTCCCGTGCATGAAGCCTCATTCTCGGATTTCATGGCTTTCTATGAAGTGAACCTGATGAGCCCGAAGGTGCTTTCCGGAATGTTCATAGGCGCCATGATGGCCTTCCTTTTCTGCGGACTTACCATGAATGCCGTAGGCCGTGCGGCAGCTCACATGGTGGATGAGGTTCGCCGTCAGTTCAGAGAAATCAAAGGCATACTTACCGGCGAGGCCGAACCGGACTATGCACGCTGCGTTCAGATTTCCACCAAGGGGGCCCAGAAAGAAATGGTATTCCCGTCGTTGCTGGCCATTGTGGCTCCGATTATCACAGGCCTGATATTTGGTGTGCCCGGTGTGATCGGTCTGCTTGTAGGCGGTCTCTCAGCCGGTTTTGTTCTGGCCGTATTTATGGCCAATGCAGGTGGCGCATGGGACAATGCCAAGAAGTACGTAGAGGAAGGAAACTTCGGCGGTAAGGGCAGTGAGGTTCACAAGGCCACCGTCGTAGGTGATACCGTAGGAGATCCTTTCAAGGATACCTCCGGCCCGAGCCTTAACATTCTTATCAAACTTATGTCAATGGTGTCCATAGTCATGGCTGGCCTGACCGTGGCGTGGAGCCTCTTCTGAAATATCAGCAACATTAAATAAACCGGCGCCTTTCTGATGGATAAATCCTTGGAAAGGCGCCGATTCTATTAAGTTAAATTTTAGAAGGTAATTATTCTTCAAGAGAATAAAGCAGTTCGATTTCCTGTTTCCATATTTCCGGATCGGGAGTTTCGAGTATAAGGGGAATACCGTTAAGTCGGGGGTCGTTCATGATGAGCCGGAATGCTTCGAGTCCGAGTTTCCCTTTTCCGATGGATTCGTGGCGGTCGATACGTGAACCAAGTTCGCGTTTAGTGTCGTTGATATGCATGGCACTGAGATACTGAAGGCCGATTATCGAATCGAAATCACGCCAGGTCTTTTTGTAACCATCCGGCGAAAGGAGGTCGTATCCGGCAGAATAGGCATGACAGGTGTCGATACAAACACCTACTCTTGATTTGTCCTCCACATGATCTATTATATGGGCTATCTGCTCAAAACTGTAGCCAAGATTTGAACCTTGACCGGCTGTGTTTTCAATCACGGCTTTTACACCTGCGGTGATGTCAAGCACGCGATTGATAGACTCGGCTATAGTATCAAGGCTCTCTTCGGCCGAAATCCGGTTAAGATGACTTCCGGGATGAAAGTTCAGCATGGAAAGTCCGAGCTGCTCGCACCGGCGAAATTCATCAAGAAAGGCCTTTCGGGATTTATCAAGAGCTTCAGGGTCGGGCGAACCGAGATTGATCAGGAAGCTGTCGTGAGGCAGTATCAAATCGGATGGGTAACCTAATTCATCGCAGCGTTCACGAAACAATTGTGCCTCTTTCTCAGAGATGGCTTTCGATTGCCAACGTGAAGGGTTTCGGGTGAACAGTGCAAAAGCTTTAGCTCCTATTCCGGCTGCCTCGAGCGGCGCATTGCTTACACCGCCTGTGGCGGAAACGTGGGCGCCTACATATTTAGTGTTTTTTTCCATAAGTGAAAGCAAAGTTATATAAAAGTTTAGTAATTTTGTGGAAGAACAACCACTAAAATGCTAATACGTAAATGCTGATAATAGGAATTGCCGGAGGAACCGGTTCGGGAAAAACCACTGTGGTCAACCGAATAATACAGAGTCTTCCACCCGGAGAGGTGGCCATACTTCCTCAGGATGCCTATTACAAGGACTCCAGTCATATCCCTCCGTCTGAGCGCTGCAAAATCAACTTCGACGAGCCTGCGGCCATAGAGTGGTCATTGCTCACGCGCCATATAGAAGCTCTGAAAAACGGGGAGGCAATAGATATGCCCACCTACAGCTATCTCACTTGTACACGTCAACCAGAGACCGTGAGAGTCGAGCCGCGAGAGGTAGTGATAGTGGAGGGCATTCTTGTGCTCAACGAAGCTGAACTTCGGGATATGATGGATGTAAAGGTGTTTGTCGACGCTGATGCTGACGAGAGACTCATAAGAGTGATTGCCCGAGACTGCGTGGAGCGCGGACGTAAACCTATTGACGTGATAAACAGGTATCAGGAAGTGCTTAAACCTATGCACGCCATGTATATCGAACCGTCGAAGCGTTTTGCCGACCTCATTGTGCCTCAGGGAGGCAATAATGCCGTGGCCATAGGATTGCTTACCGATTTCATCGAGGCAAGATTACGGAAAGCACATAATAGCGGTTCTAACTGTAAATGCTGAAAGAAATGACTGCCGAAGAAGAAATGACAGCCCTTCAGGAGGGATTCAAGGAAGAGGTAAAGCACGGCACATCCGACAAAATGGTGCTACGCACTGAGAACCTTGTGAAGAAATATGGTAAACGAACCGTCGTAAACCATGTTTCAATCGATGTGACCCAAGGAGAGATAGTGGGACTTCTGGGGCCTAACGGTGCCGGAAAGACTACCACATTCTATATGACCACCGGACTTATCACTCCTAATGAAGGGCAGATTTATCTGAATGACCTTAATATTACGGGATATCCGGTGTATAAACGGGCCCAAAACGGAATCGGTTATCTCGCACAGGAAGCCTCTGTGTTCAGGAAACTTTCGGTAGAAAACAATATCAGGGCAGTGCTTGAGATGACAAATACCACCCCGGAATATCAGAAGGAGAAACTCGAGTCGCTGATTGCAGAATTCCGCTTGGAAAAGGTAAGAAAAAATCTCGGAGACCAATTGTCGGGCGGAGAGAGACGACGCACTGAGATAGCACGGTGTCTTGCCATCAACCCTAAATTTATAATGCTTGACGAGCCTTTCGCGGGAGTTGACCCTATCGCTGTGGAAGATATCCAATATATAGTCTACAAACTGAAAGAGAAAAATATAGGCATTCTGATAACAGACCATAATGCTCCTGAGACATTGTCGATTACCGACAGGGCTTATCTTCTGTTCGACGGTAAGATTCTTTTTCAGGGTACGAGCGAAATGCTTGCGGAGAATCCGGTGGTAAGGGAGAAATATCTTGGCCGGAATTTTGTGTTCAGACGCAAGCAATTCAACTAATTGGCTGTTTTGAGTGAGGAGCTGCCATAGTGAAATCCAATGGGAAAAGTATCAAAAATGGGAAAAGTATCAAAAGGGAACAGACGATGGATTGCATTCTGTGAGAGCAAGGTATTGAATGCCCTCATTATGATTGTTGTAACAAGTTGTCTTCTCATGGGGTGGAGCGGCAGGATTCAGCTTCCTGCCATTTGCTGTATCATCGCGTTTTCGTTTTTTCTGGGTTATTCCATCTGGTATTGGCTGAAGAAGCCTGAGGGCATTCTCATAAACAAATGGCTGTCCAATATAAGTGCCGGATTTACTCTTTACTACATATTAATCATTTCTGTGAAGGCACCTAATCAATGGTGGTATATCACGCCGATTTGTTTTGCGGTAGTTGTGTTATGTTATAGTCTTATCTGTAATAAAGATGAGATGTATAATATAACTGAAAAGAAATAAGAATGATTTGACATCATTATGTATAAACGTGTAGAATTGAGCGCGTATGCTATGATTATCACCGCACTGATGATTGCCGGGATGTGTGGAGTGATAA
This sequence comes from Paramuribaculum sp., assembly GCA_009775605.1. Lineage (GTDB taxonomy): Bacteria > Bacteroidota > Bacteroidia > Bacteroidales > Muribaculaceae > Paramuribaculum. The sequence continues at coordinate 4,872 of VSPV01000102.1, read as the reverse complement.
TCTATGCCCTTAAACAACAGGATCATAATCCGGCATCATGGATTTTGGGGGCTATGGCTGTTTCGTTCTTTCTACCTCCGTTTTTCTATATGCCTTTAGGTGTCTTTATTGATAAGGAAAATCTGAAAATCAAAAGGCCGTTGAAAGTCAAAACCATTCCTTTATCGGAAATCGTCGAGGTAAGGTTATGTCCTCCGACGATGGGCGCAAAACGAATCTGTGGCAACGGTGGGTGGTTCGGCTGGTATGGCTGGTTTAAGGAGAATGATCTGGGAAAGTATTTTGCATATTATGGCAAAGCATCGGATTGTTTCCTTGTGATTCTCAAAGACGGCAAGAAATATATGTTGGGCTGCAAGGATGCTCCGGAGATGGTTGAAGCCATAAAAACCCATATATTGAATTGTGATGATATAGATAGGAAGATATAAGTTCGGCTTTGCGGCACTGTCGATGATAGTGGTATTCATTGTGTTGAGCGTCTGTGCTGTGTTTGCGGCGTTCAATCAGGCACGACCGGAATGGCCTATGCCGTTATGGTACATTATTATTATAAATGAGGGGTTGGTATTGTTGGCTACAGTTGTTTACGGCATATTTGTCCATTTAGCCCTTTCTTTTATAGAATGGATAAGGAGGAAAAATAAGTAGACATGGAAATACTTTCAGTGTTGTCAAGGAAAACAGTGTTGTCAAGGAAAATCAATTTGTCGGACATTCATGAGGTTGTAGCGTTTATTTCAGAAAATGAGGAAGAGCTTGCCGCCTTATGGGGAATGATTTATTCCGAAGACCGCACTGTGAGTGTCAACGCGCTGTGGGTCCTGACTCATCTGCCACAATCGGGGCAAGCTTTTTTGGAATCGCATCGCGATGAATTGGCTGATATGCTGATGGTGGCAGATGACGTTGCCAAGAAACGGATGTTGCTTCAACTCTTGAGGGATATGGAGTATAGACAGGAAGATATACGCACAGACCTTTTGGATTATTGTCTGTCGAAAATAAATTCAGAGTGTGAGCCGTATGCCGTAAGGGCATTCAGTCTTCATCTGGCTTACAAAATGTGCCGGCTATATCCTGAGCTTCTCTCCGAGTTGGAAGAGCATCTTTCAATGCTGAGATTACAAGACATGTCTCCAGGGCTGGCAAGCGCCTTGCGACAGACAGAAAAGAAGATAAAAAGAGTCAGGCCATGAATATCGAAGAAGTTAGAGAATATGGGCTTTCTTTGCCGCATGCTACGGAGAGATGTCCTTTCGGGCCGGATACGCTTACGCTCGAGATAGGCGGCCGGATGTTCTGCCTGATGACGCTCGATGGCCGATGGGATTTTTATAATCTGAAGATTGATCCGGATTACTCTATTGAATTGCGGGACCGCTTCACAGGAATCCGTCCGGGCTTTCATCAGAATAAACGGCACTGGGTGTCGGTGGATTTTTATGGCGATGTTCCTGACTCCTTGCAACGGGAATTAATATATCATTCCTATTGTCAGGCAGCCTCCAAATTACCCAAGAAAATTCGGAAAGAATTAGGTTTTGACCATTAATAGTGCAAAAGCGGCAATACATAGCAATTGACCTGAAGTCATTTTATGCTTCAGTGGAGTGTGTGGAAAGGGGATTGGATCCTCTTGACACATGCCTTGTTGTGGCTGACGCTTCGCGAACGGAGAAAACTATATGTCTGGCTGTTTCCCCGGCCCTGAAAGCTTATGGAACAGGTGGCAGGCCACGGCTTTTTGAAGTGGTACAGAAGGTGCGGGAGGTCAATAGATGCAGAGGGAGGCAGGGCAAGTCGTATTCAAAGACTGTTCTTGACCGGGATCGTGAGAAAGAGGTGGATTTCCTGATTGCGCCTCCGCGAATGGCCCGTTATATAGAATACAGCGACCGGATTTACGGAATTTATCTCCGTTTCGTGTCGCCGGACGACCTGCATATCTACTCCATCGACGAGGTGTTCATGGATGTTACCGAATATCTCCCGAAATATAAGATGAGCGCGCACGAACTGGCTATGACAATAATCCGGACGGTGCTTAAAGAAACGGGAATAACGGCAACCGCCGGAATCGGGACCAATATGTATCTCTGTAAAATAGCCATGGACATAGTAGCTAAGAAAATGCCGGCAGATAAGGATGGAGTTAGAATAGCCGAACTTGATGAAATGAGTTACAGACGAGAGTTATGGGAGCATAAGCCACTTACGGATTTTTGGCGTGTGGGTCACGGCACAGTGGTTAAGCTTGCAGATTACGGAGTCGAAACGATGGGAGATATTGCCAAATGTTCGCTTACTAACAGGGATTTTCTTTATAAGTTGTTTGGTGTCAATGCCGAACTTATCATAGACCATGCATGGGGATGGGAGCCTGTGACCATAGCTCAGGTTAAGGGGTATAATCCTGAAACCAAGAGCATATGCAACGGTCAAGTGCTTCATTGTCCTTATACTGCGGAGCAGGCTAAGAATGTGATTCTGGAGATGGCCGATGCTGTTTCTCTTGAACTGCTTGACAAAAAGCTTTTAACCGACCAACTCGTTATTACGGTCGGGTATGATGTGGAGTCATTGAGAAATCCGGATATAACGGCAAGATATCACGGGAGAATGACCACGGACCATTACGGGCGAAGGGTGCCTGCCCATTCCCATGGCACAATCAACCTTGACCGTCCCACGTGCGCGGCCGATATACTGATTTCCAAGACAGCTGAGTTATACGACAGGATTATCAACCGGGACCTTCTTGTGAGACGTCTCACGCTCACAATTAACCGGGTGATGAGAGAAGAGAATGGCCATGAAAGTCCCAGAGCGGTGCAGCTTGACCTTTTTTCGGACTATGATGAAATCAAGCGACAGCAAGAACGCGAGATGTTGGCCAGAGAAACAGAACGCAGACGACAGGAAACAGTTCTGAAAATCAAGAAACTGTTTGGCAAAAACTCCATTCTGAAAGGGCTGAACTATTCCGACGGCGCAACTCAGCGCGACCGCAACCGTCAGATTGGCGGACACAGAGAATAAATGTTCTGTAATATTTACTTCACCCGTTAAAGCCTGAACCGTCATTAAAATATTTACTATATTTGCTCCAAACCAAAATGAGCAAAATATGAAATACAAGAAGTTAGCCATATTGATGGCTGCCATGGTAGTTGGAACGACGTCAGGAGTTAACGCAGTGAAGAAGATTAATGTTGACCATCCGGGTACACTTTCTCAGAAGGTAAAGGATGCATCATGGAAAAAAGGCGAGACAGTGAAAATTTCCGGGTGTCTCAATTCGGCCGATGTAATTAGATTACGCGAGCTTTGTGGACAAAAATATGATTTTTCCCATACAGAACCAGTAATCACTTCCCTTGACCTGTCGGAGGTAAGTTTTGCGGAGAACGACACTACTCCTTTCGCACAAAGTCCCACCCGTGCATATCGTCTCCAAGGACGAAATAATCTTCCCGAGTTTTTCATGTATGAGACTTCGGTGGAACACCTTGTGCTTCCGGCTAACCTTGATACTGCGAAACGCGCCTCTCTTTCGTATATGCCGGTGCGGGAGTTAAAGTTCCCGGGACGGGCCTACGTTCATCCTCAAGCTTATATACAGGATTCGATGCTGAGGATATTGCAACTTCCAAAAACATCGCAGCTGATAGGTATGAAGAGTATGAGTCTTGATTCATTACGGTTCCTCTCGGTGGGAGATGTTGATTATGTGCCGGGAGGGTGTTTCACGGATCTTCCCAATCTTGAAGAAGTTGAATTCAATGGCCTGATCGGCCATATTGACGGCTATACGTTCACGAATCTTCCGAAACTAAAACGAATATCTTTCAATGGTCCTGTGTCCTCGACCGGCGGAAGCAGATTCGCTTACAATTGTCCGGAGCTTGAAGAAATAAACATAAGGGGAGTGGTGATAGGTCTCGGTCTTACATCAAATCCGGAATGTCCACGGCTTAAGGCATACCGGATTGATGGCGCTGTGCTTATGACGGGAGACAGTGCGGTCGCAATGCCCACGCCGCTTAACCGGATAGTCTCTTCGGAGAAAAATATGGCAGGGTTTAAAAGACTTTTGGAATATCGTTCAGCGATGATGGGGAATCCGGCGGCAGAAAGTTTTCTTCGTAGGATTTCGCGCTATGATTGCGCGGAGATTGCAGGAATCGCCGACAGTCTGGGCCTTAAATCAGAAGCTGCCCAATTACTTGATCGGTATGAGGCCACAAGAAATCCTGATGAAGGCAAGACGAAGTTGCAAAATCTTAAGGAATCTCCTTCCTACCAATCAGACTCTGTTTCATTCGCTTTTCGGTATGCTCCGGCAACCGATAGTATTCTTGTAATGGATCGGAAATATTATAATCTGGACAGTATAGCCGGTAATGGATGTGATAGCGTGAGAATAAAAAGGATTACGTACTGGCTGCATGATCTTGTGCGCCACGACGGATCGAGTTCCAACCCACAATGTAGGCTAACTCTTAAGGAAATACCGGATGTATGTCACAGCGGCAACAGAGGCGTAAACTGCAGGATGATGGCTATAATGCTTTCGGAAGCATTTCAGGCAGTGGGTATTCCGGCCAGATATCTTACATGTCAACCTAAGGGCTGGGACGATGACAGCGACTGTCATGTGATATGTGTTGCCTGGGACCGTGACAATGCCAAATGGGTATGGGCTGACCCTACATTTGCCGCGTTTGTTTTTGATGAAAACGGAATGATGTTACATCCCGGTGAAGTAAGGCAAAGGCTTATAGAGGGTAAACCTTTAAGAGGGTGTTTCATAACGATTGTTAATTTACAGGAAGTCTATTCAAGAGCATTGCCATTCCTGCAATGATA
>VSPV01000101.1 GCA_009775605.1 Paramuribaculum sp. | reverse complement strand
CATCCTCAAGGCCCACAATGATTTCCGCACCATGCGCCGGGCGTACTCTTCCTTCCCCTCTGATGACCTTCTCCACCCCTCCCCATCCCGTCCCAACATCCTCCTCCAGTTCTTCCTCCGCGGCCGCAAGACATTCTCGGAACTGGGGTAACAAAACCCCGAAAAGTAGGGCTGCTCCATGGGCAGCCGCCGACACGGCATTGATTACCAGCGGATGCACGAGCGTGCATCCCTACAGGTTGATGGTTACTGAGTTCTGCAATACTTTCTCAGTCATAAATAAAAACAAAAACGGTGTGCCAAACTCGTTTGGCACACCGTTTTTGTGTATAAGGACTATTATCAGTCTTCGGTGGTGATGGCTTCGGATTCGAGGACTTCGGGCTCGGTGGCGGCTTTCACGTTGGGGAGTTCGAGGCCGAGGTGTTTCTTGCGGTCGATTACTTTAAGAACGAGGCCGAGAACAAACGCTGCCACGCCAAGGCATGCGAGCATGACGAGAGGCATGGTGTAGTTGTAGCTCACGGCTGCTTCCTCGGGTGTGAGGGTGCCGTTGGCTATTCCTTCAACAATCTGGGGGTTGGTGGCGTCAAGCACTTTGCCGATAAGCATGGGGAAGAGCCATAGACCGATGTTCTGAATCCAGAATATCAGGGCGTAGGCCGAACCGATAATCTTCTGGTCGACCAGCTTGGGAACGCTGGGCCAGAGCGATGCCGGAACGAGCGAGAACGAGGCTCCGAGCACGAGGATGGTGAGATAGGCAACGCACACACCGCCCACGGGCGAACCCTTGAACAGGGGAAGGATGAATGCGAAGGTGAGATGGCAGGCGATGAGAAGGAGCGCGCCGAGAACGAGCATCGAAGCAGCCTTTCCTTTATAATCCACATATTTGCCGAGGATGGGAGTGATGCCCACCGCCAGCAGCGGGAACACGGCGAATATGGCGGCGGCGCTCTGGCGCATGTAGCCCATCCAGCAGTAGGTGATCAGGGCAATGATGGCAATGGCGAGCATTATGCCGCGCATGGTGCTCTTGGTGCCGAAGTTGCTTGCAAAAGAAGCTGCGGCCACAATGAGCATAATCACATATTGGGCAATGGTGACACCCGATGATGCCCAGAAGGAGTCGGCGGCAACATCAGTGAACGTAAGGTTGCACTGGAGCATGTTGACGGCATATTTCTGGAAGGGGAATATGGCCGAATAATAGAGCACGCACAGCAGGGCAACGAGCCAGAAGCCGCTGCTCGAGAGTATCTTCCCGAGATCGCGGAGGCGGAAGGGATCGTCTTTCTCCTCCTCGGCATGGGTCTGTTCGTCGAGCTTGCGGTCCATGAAGAAGTAAACCACAAACATAATCATGGCGATCATAAGGAGAACCACGCCGAAGGCTACCGAACGCGAAACGCTCACGTCGCCTCCCAGGGTGGCGAACATGGGCGAGAAAATCATACAGGTGGCAACACCCAGACGGGCAAGGGCCATCTCCGAACCCATGGCAAGCGCCATTTCACGACCCTTGAACCATTTGACAATGCCGCGGCTCACTGTGATACCGGCCATTTCCACGCCGCAGCCGAATATCATGAAGCCTACAGCCGAGAATTTGGCCGAAGCCGGCATGCCTTCATAGAAGGGAGAGATGCCAAGCTCGTCGAAAACGGGGATGTAGTTCAGATGGTTGGTGAACCATACTTCAAGCGAGCTTCCGAGAAACGCGTCGGTGAGGGCATACCAGTTGATTGTGGCTCCCACGAGCATCACGGCACCCGACAGGAGCGCGGTGAAGCGCACGCCCATTTTGTCGAGGATGATGCCTGCGAAAATCAGGAAGAAGATGAATACGTTCAGGAATGTCTCGGAGCCTTGCATGGTGCCGAAAGCAGTTGAGTCCCATCCACGGGTAGACTGCAGGAGGTCCTTGATAGGCGAGAGAATATCCATGAAAATGTAGGAACAGAACATGGCAAACGCCAGGAGACCAAGAGCCGTCCAGCGTGCCCACGCCTTGTCGGAAAGGATTTGCAGTTCCTTTGTCATAGCGAATAATGTTTTAATGATTGGTAAAATGAAAGCACAAAATTAATGAAAACTTACGTTTTATTCACAAATAAATTTGCAAACCTGCGGGGATGTCCTATATTTGCCAAAGGATGTGAAAAGTACGTTCCTTATTTAATGCCATGAACCGTTTTTATAGCATATTGTATCTGTGGATTGCCTTGATGTCGGTGCCACTATGTGGGAAAGGAATGTCTACGGAGTTGTTGCCGAAAGCAGAGACTTCCGATTACTGTTTCCCTGCCGAGGAGGTGGCCCGTACGGATATCGGCATCACGTATCTCGGAATCAGTTGCGGCCCCTCTTCCATCGAGGCAATGCAGAGTCTTGTGGCGGGTCGCCCGGCATATAACGACCGTACGGATCTGGTGCTTGTGGCTAAAGCTGGAATGAATGTGAAGGTAACGCCCAAAGGGATAGGCCGGGGCACGCATTCGTTTTTCTTTGTGGACTTCAACGGTGACGGTGTTTTCACTCCTGCGTTCGGGCTCACCACCCATCCCGCGCCCGGAAGTGAGCTGGTGAGTTTCGACCGGATGAACCGGGGCGAGGGTTATTTCGACAGTGCCGACCGTGAATTTTCCGACGGTGATACTGATCTTGCCGCAATTTCCCTTCCTTCATTTGCTATCCCTGCCGACCTAGCTCCTGGCACTTACAGGATGCGATACGTAAACAATATGGTGAGTTCCAATCCTTGTGGCATCTCGGCATATAAGAAGATATCGGAGGTTGGCGGTTCGGTGATAGATGTGCTGCTGCGGGTGGTAACCGACTATGTTACGCCATATACGGTGGAGATTGCCGCCAACAGCGATGAGGCGGGAGCCGTGAGCTTTCTGGAGCCGCAGCCAGGAGAAAACGGAGCCAAGACGCTTGTCACGGACGAGAGCGAGGTAAAAGTAAAGGCAGAACCTAAGGGCGAGGCTGCCTTTATCCGTTGGACCGATGCTTCAGGCCATGAGCTTTCCACGGAGCCAGTGCTTACCTACTCCGGGCAATCGGATATAAAGCTGATTGCATGGTTTGGGTATACCGTGACGTGGACGGCAGGTGAGGGCGGAGCCGTAACGGTGACTTCTGATTCCGGCGCGGATGTAAATAGCGGGGATGTCGTGGTTGCCGGTGATGAAATTCGGGTAAGATTGGAACCCGAGGATGGTTATGAAGTAGAGTCGCTAACGGTAAACGGTGAGGAAGCAGACCTTACGGAGGAAGGCGAGGCGCGTATAAATGTGGATTGTCCGCTGTCGCTTGTGGCACGGTTTGCGCGAAAGACTCCGCGGCTGTCTGTTGAGGCGGAGGGCCCGGGAAGCGTGGCTGTATTTACAGCAGTGTCGGCCGAAGGGCGTCCTTCGGGCCGACAGCTACGGCACGGCGATAATATAGGCGATTATTCTCAGATCTGGCTGTTTATCTATCCCGATAAGAATGCCCGGCTTGACGGTCTGATTGTAGAGACAGGAGGGGAGAACATGGTTTATTCCCGCGAGAACCTTGTATATGATGCCGACGGTTCGTTTTACCGCCTGGCGGTAACGCCGAGAGAAAGCGTAAGTGTGCGCGCTAAGTTCTCTTCCGGGAGCGCCGCGATTCCCGAGGCGGCAGATGACTCCCCCGAAGCCGTTTATTACGATCTCCACGGGCGCCGCGTCTCCGCCACCGCCCTCACTCCCGGCATCTACATCGAACTCCGCTCCGGAAAGGCCAGGAAAATCCTCGTCAGATAGTTAGATATGGCAGGTGTTAAGGCGGGGAATCTACAGGCGGAATGCCCGGGAGTATCTGACGGTTCCGTGTGGCACCCCGGCCTTGAAGGGGAATACCATGTAGAATTGAGAGGGCACATCAAACGGGGCAGTTATTCCGAATGACGCTGCGGGAATATAACCGCTTTTGGAATAGTATTCGGGATAACCGAGAATGACGGAGCAGGGATACTTTGAATCCATTGCCCTTCGATGTCCTTCCTTTATCAGAGTACGGCCTATCCCTCGGTTCTGAAACCCTGGCAACACGGCCAACGGAGCGAGGGCTATGGCCTCGGTTTCATCGATGTATATCCGCGAAAACATCGCATACCCTACGATTTCGTTGTTGATTTCGGCAACGAGCGACAGCGCGGGAATATATTCCGCGCTGTCACGCAGACGGTCAACGAGATTGTGCTCGTCGCCGTCGGTGTGTTCAGCTCCGTCAAATGCGGCCTTTACCACACATCTGATTTCATCAGAATCACCCTCCCGCTCCTGACGGATTACCAGAGAATCAATCATGATATGCCAATATCAGTGTGTTCAGAGGCGTTCGAGCACGGTGACCACGAGGTCGCGGACGGCGGTCTTGTAGTTGGGGCATGCGTCATGGTTCATGCGGTTGGCTATGATGGAGCAGACGGTCATGGCCTTGTGGCCCAGCAGCAGGCTCATGCCCTGGAGGGGCGCGCTCTCCATCTCATAGTTGGTGACGCGGCACGAACCGTAGCGGAATTCCTCGATGCGTCGGTTCAGGTCGGGATTGGCGAGCGGAAGCCTCACCTGGCGTCCTTGCGGGCCGTAGAAGCCTACGGCCGAAATGGTATTGCCGCGCAGCATGTCGTCGCGCCCTATACGTTCAACAAGCTCGGAGTTGGCAGGCACAACGTATGGCTTGGCCCAAAGCGGATTCCAGCCCACGGCATGGCAGAAGGCGTGCTCGTACTCGAGGTCGGACACTTCATTGCGCCCTGCATAGTAGTTGAGCACACCGTCGAATCCTATGGATCTCTCGGCTATCACGGGAGTGCCGAGGCGAATCTCGGGCTGGAGGGCGCCTGATGTGCCTATTCTCACCATGCTGAGTGTGCGGTGCTCAGGCTTTATCTCGCGGGTCGAGAAATCCACGTTGGCAAGGGCGTCGAGCTCGGTTATCACAATGTCGATGTTGTCAGGGCCTATTCCGTGGCTCAGACACATTATGGGCTTACCTTTATAAGTGCCGCCTATGGTATGGAATTCGCGCGAGCTGACTTCGAATGTTCGGGTGTCGAAATATTCGGCCACCATATTCACTCTCGCGGGGTCGCCTACGAGAATTATGCGGTCGGTAAGCTGGTCGGGGTGCAGATGGAGGTGGAAAACTGTCCCGTCGGGGTTGATTATGAGTTCTGAGGGTTCTATGATTCGTTTCGTCATGATATTCGGGTTTGAAATAGATTAATTATACAACTCTAACAAAATAGAGCGCGCCATTGTTGGCGTCAGGCGAGGTGATAGATTCCGCCTGGGAAGGGGAGCACAAGACCTTTGAATTCCATGTCGATGAGGAGCGACATCAGTCGCCCTACGTTTATGTCGAGCGCGACCGACATCACGTTCAGTCGTCCCTCGCCATGCTCTGTCAGATAGTCGACCACCCGTTTCTCCTCGGGAGTGAGTTCGGCGAAAAGAGTGGTCTGCACGGCTTCTGTCTCCGGTTTCTCAGGCCACGACATCTGCCTGATCACATCCTCGGCGTTCTCGACGAGGGCTGCGACATTGGCGGCTATGAGGCCGTTGCAGCCGCGGCTGTAGCGGTCGGAGATGCGTCCCGGAAGGGCGAAAACATCGCGCATGTAACCCTGGGCGAGTTTGGCAGTGACTATCGCGCCGCCTTTGATGTCGGATTCGGCCACGGTGACGCAATCGGCCATTCCCGCCACAATCCGGTTCCTGGCCAGGAAGAATCCGCGGTGAATTGCGGCCGCGGTGGTGTACTCGGTGACGAGCGCGCCCCCGCTGCGCACAATGGCGGCTGCTTCGCTGCGGTGCTGGGCCGGATAGAGCGTGTTGAGTCCGTGGGCGAGTACTGCAATGGTCGGCAGCCCGACCTTGAGGGCGGCGCGGTGGGCGGCTATGTCAATGCCGAATGCCAGGCCGCTTATCACCGTTACGGGTTGTGACACTTTGCGGGCGAGTTCCTCGATAAGCCGCTCCACGAAATTGATGCCGTAGGGGGTAGCGTGGCGTGTACCCACCACCGATATGGCGATGGGCGGGTTGAGGTCGGCGCTGCCGAGGCAGAAGAGCATCAGAGGCGCGTCGTCGCAGTTGAGCAGACGGGCCGGATATTCCGCGTCGGTGTGGTAGATGGCCCGGATGTTGTTTGAAAGCACGAAAGCGGCCTCGGCGCGGGCGGACGCGAGCACCGACGAACGATAGGCGTCGTCGAACATGCGGTTGCGCATTCCAAGCACCGCCGACAGCTGTGAGGATGAAAGCCTGAAAAACTCTTCCTCGGAGCCTGTGCGGGCAATTATCTCGTCGCTCATAAGGCGTGTCATGCCTTTGAGCGACGAGAATGCCATGCGGTATATCAGCCGGCTTTCGTTTTCCATCAGCGCGGGAGTGTCAGAGATATTTTGCGAACGCCTCGGCCAGAACTTCGCCGCGCGAGAGGCGCCCTGATTCCAGGCATACCACGGTGACGAGCGACTTTACCACCGGCGCGCCGTTGTCGGCCCGGAATATGTCCTGCCTGAAGATAAAGCGGGCTCCCTCGCGGTGAAGGCTCAGCTTCGACACCATCTCGTCGCCGAGACGCAGCGGCGTGAGGTACTCGATCTCCACTTTTCTCAGCACGGGGTCTATGCCTTCACGCTGCATGCGGCGGAAGGATGTTCCGGCCATGCGGCAGAACTCGTGGCGCGTGTGCTCGAGATAATGGAGGTAGATGGCGTTGTTCACTATTCCCTGCGAGTCTACCTCGTAGTCGCGCACCCGTATGGGCAGCTCGAAGCTGTAAGGGCAGTCGGAATAATCGGTGCTCATGCTTTGTTGAGGCGGAAACGGTCGTCGCCGTCGCGCAGGAATGCCACACACTGGCAGGCTGCGGCTATGCCGGCGTTGATGTTGGCTTCGGCGGTCTGGGCTCCCATTTTCTTCGGAGTGAAGAACACGCGGCCGGGGAATTCGGCCTCAAGCTCGGCGGCGCAGTCGGGCTTCACGTCGGCCACGTATTTCAGGTCGGGACGCGCGGTGAGCACTTCCTTTAGTCCGGCTTCGTCAATCACTTCCTTGCGGGCCGTGTTAACAAGCACGCCACCCTTCGGCATAAGCCTGATGAGATCGGCTCCTATCGAGCCGCGGGTCTCGGGAGTGGAGGGGATATGGATGGATACGAGGTCGCAGTCTCTGTAGAGGTCGGCGACGGAGTGCACGGGGGTGACACCGGCCTGTACCATTACCTCCTCGGGGCAATAGGGGTCGAATGCCATCACGTCCATTCCAAATCCGGCGGCTATGCGGGCCACGTTGCGGCCCACCTGGCCGAATGCCTGCAGGCCGAGTTTCTTTCCTTTCAGCTCAGAGCCGGAAGTACCGGCATACATGTTGCGCACCGCCATCACGGCCATGCCGAACACCAGTTCGGCAACGGCGTTGGAGTTCTGGCCGGGAGTGTTTTCCGCGCACACGCCGTGGGCGGTGGCTGCGGCGAGGTCAATGTTGTCGTAACCGGCGCCGGCGCGCACCACTACTTTGAGCTCAGGGGCGGCGTCGAACACTTCGGCATCCACAATGTCGGAGCGCACTATGAGTGCCGAGGCGTCGGCCACAGCCTCGAGGAGCTGCGATTTCTCGGTATATTTTTCGAGTAAGCCGAGGGTGAAACCGGCTTCTTCAACCGTCTTTCTTATTCCTTCCACGGCAACGGCCGCGAAGGGCTTCTGGGTAGCTACAAGTATCTTCATGACCGGTGGCTTTTAATGTTTCGATTCGAATTCTTTCATGGCGGCTACAAGCACGTCGACGCTCTCCATGGGAAGGGCGTTGTAGAGCGATGCGCGGAATCCGCCTACGGAGCGATGGCCTTTTATGCCTACGATGCCTTTGGTACCGCAGAATTCCACAAACTGTTTCTCAAGCTCCTTGTATTCGGGCGTCATGACGAAGCATACGTTCATAATCGAACGGTCGGCAGGGTCGGTGACCGTTCCGGTGAACATGCGGCTTGCGTCGATGGCCTCGTAGAGCTTTGCGGCTTTGGCGAGGTCGGTTTTCTCGATGGCTTCCACGCCGCCGAGCTGCTTGTAGTAGCGGAGGGTCTGGAGTGCCGAGAAAATGGGGAGTACGGGAGGCGTGTTGAACATCGAGTCCTTCTTGATGTGGGTGCGGTAGTCGAGCATTGTCGGGATTGGACGGTCAACGTGGCCCAGGGCGTCCTCGCGCACAATCACTATTGTTACGCCTGCAGGAGCGAGGTTTTTCTGTGCTCCGGCATAAATCACGTCGTATTTGCTTACGTCGACCGGGCGCGAGAAGATGTCGCTTGACATGTCGGCCACCAGTCTCACGGGAACGTCGGGGTCATAGCGCATCTCGGTGCCGTAGATGGTGTTGTTGGATGTGAAGTGGAAATAGTCTGCGTCGGTGGGAACGGTGTAGCCCTTGGGAATATATGTGTAGTTGGCTTCCTTGGAAGATGCAACCACATCCACGTCGCCGAAAAGGCGTGCTTCCTTGATGGCGTTTGAGGCCCATGTGCCGGTGTCGAGATAGGCGGCTTTTTTGGCAAGGAGGTTGAACGGCACCTGGGCGAACTGCATGCTTGCGCCTCCTCCGAGGAACAATACCGAGTAGCCGTCGGGCACCTGAAGCAGCTCTTTTACGAGCGCGCGGGCTTCTTCCATAACTGCCACGAATTCGGGGCTGCGGTGCGATACTTCAAGAACCGAAAGTCCGGTTCCGGCAAAATTTATGATTGCTTCGGCCGTGTTCTTGATGGTGTACTGGCTCAGAATCGAGGGGCCTGCGTAGAAATTATGCTTCTTCATATCCTTTTATTGTTTTAAGGGTTAGTGAATCATGGTAAGAGTATATCTGCAAAGATATGAAATAGAATATGAATAGAAAACAAAAAAGGTTAAAAACCACGGGGCCGATTAAACGCCGGCGGAATTTCGCCGTCAGAGAAACGTAACAGGTTACAAACAACGATAATTCAAAACCAATTCAAAAACATCAATTACAGAAATGAAGAAAATTTTTATAGCTCTCTCAGTTATCGCCGCTGCCACTCTCGGCGTGAATGCCCAGAATCCTTCTGCTAAAGCCGTATGCCCCCAGGCTCCCTGCACCAATGTTAAAGCCGGCGACAAGGCCCGCTGCACCGCTCCCAATCCTTTCGAAGGCCTCAACCTCACCGAACAGCAGCAGAAGAAAATCGATGAGCTTCGCCAGGCAACCCGCCAGCAGAAACTCGCCAACGATTCCATTCGCAAAGCCAACCGCGACCAGAAGATGCGCGATTTCAAGAACAAGCGTTCAGAATACCTCAAGAGTGTAAAGGCCATCCTCACCCCCGAGCAGTATGTGCAGTATCTTGAAAACAGCTACATCAACGCTCCCGGCCCCCGTCATGGCGGCAAGGACAAGCACTTCGGCAAACGTGGTGACAGAAAGCATGGCCACAAGCACGGCAACGGCCAGAATGGCGCCATCAGAAAATAACCCAACCTGACTATTGAAGAATCCGACCCAAACATACCTCCTCTCTCCTCATTTTAAGGTTAAAAATCTAAGGTAAAAAAAGATTGTTTAAACCCGTTGGTTGGTGGATTCAAGTTATAAATGCAACACCTATGTTTTCGTTTAATTTTTGAGCGAAAACTTCATTGGGCGTTTTAAA
>VSPV01000100.1 GCA_009775605.1 Paramuribaculum sp. | reverse complement strand
TCTCGTGGGCTCGGAGAGGTGTATAAGAGAAAGGGCGACATCGATATTTCCCTCCAGGAGGACAATATGTTCCGCCGCTGCCGCCGTCTGGTGTGCTTCGATATGGATTCCACTCTGATTGGCACTGAAGTTATAGATGAACTTGCCGACCGCGCCGGTGTGGGTGAGGAGGTGCGCCGTATCACCGAGCGGGCTATGCGCGGAGAGATTGATTTTCGCGAGAGTTTCACCCGTCGCGTGGCCCTTCTCAAGGGCCTTGACGAGAGCGTGATGCGCGAGATTGCCGAGAATCTGCCCATAACCGAGGGCGTTGACCGTATGATGACGGTGCTGAAGCGCACAGGCTATAAGACGGCCATACTTTCAGGCGGTTTCACATACTTCGGAAATTACCTCAAACAGCGTTTCGGATTCGACTATGTGTATGCCAACGACCTCGAGATTGTCGACGGCAAGCTTACCGGAAGGTATCTCGGCGAGATTGTCGACGGGCGCCGCAAGCAGGAACTGCTCCGACTCATAGCTCAGGTGGAAAATCTGGATATGCGCCAGACCATCGCCGTGGGCGACGGTGCCAACGACCTCCCCATGCTTTCGGCCGCCGGCCTCGGAATCGCGTGCCATGCCAAGCCAAAGGTCAAGGCCAACGCCGGTCAGAGTCTGTCGACGATAGGCCTCGACGGCATACTATATTTCATCGGATTCAAGGATTCCTTTATTGGTTGAGTTTGGCCTTGAGGTAGCGTCCGGTGTAGCTTTCGGCGCAGGCTGCCACCTGTTCGGGGGTGCCGCATGCCACGAGGTTGCCTCCCGCTTCGCCCCCTTCGGAGCCTATGTCGATAACGTGGTCGGCACATTTCACCACATCCAGATTGTGCTCGATTATCACAACGGTATGGCCTTTTTCAATCAGCCGGTCGAATGAATCCATCAGGGTCTTTATGTCGTTGAAATGCAGGCCGGTGGTGGGTTCGTCGAATATGAGCATGGTAGGCATCTGCTTTTCCAGCGAAAGATAGTAGGCGAGCTTCACGCGCTGGTTTTCTCCACCCGAAAGGGTGGATGAACTCTGGCCGAGTTTCACGTAACCCAGACCCACGTCCTGAAGCGGGCGCAGCCGTCGCACTATGCGCTGCTCAGCCGCTCCGGTGCCCTCTGCCGAGAAGAATTCCACTGCTTCATTCACGGTCATGTCAAGCACGTCGCTTATGTTTTTCCCGCGGTAAAGAATGTCGAGCACGTCGCGTTTATAGCGTTTGCCGTGGCATGCCTCGCAGGGAATGGTGATGTCGGCCATGAACTGCATCTCGATGGTTATTGTGCCCTCGCCTTTGCATTCCTCGCAGCGTCCGCCTTCGGCATTGAACGAGAAGTAGCCGGGGCCGAATCCCATCTGTTTGGCCCCCTGCTGCGCAGCGAAGAGCTGGCGTATCTCGTCGAAAGCTTTCAGATAGGTAGCCGGATTGGAGCGCGTGGAGCGTCCTATGGGATTCTGGTCAACGAATTCCACGGCTTTTATGCGCTGCAGGTCACCGCCGAGGCCGTTGAACAGGCCGGGAGCGTCGCATGGGTCGCCAAGATGTCTCACAAGCGCGCGATACAGGATGTCGCGCACCAGTGTGGATTTTCCCGAACCGCTCACGCCGGTAACCACCGTCATCACTCCGAGCGGAAATTTCACGTCGATGTTTTTCAGATTGTGTTCGCGCGCGCCGCGCACCTCAATCGAGTCGCGCCACGGTCTCCTCGTCGAAGGTACCGGAATGGTGAGGTCGCCGCGAAGGTAAGATGCCGTGTAGCTTCCGGTGGCCTTGTCTATTTCGGAAACGGGTCCGTTGTAGACAATCTTGCCGCCGTGACGTCCGGCCTCCGGGCCTACGTCTATCAGATGGTCGGCCGATCGCATTATTTCCTCGTCATGTTCCACCACTACCACAGTGTTGCCTATTGACTGCAGTTTGCGCAGAACGCTTATGAGGCGGTCGGTGTCGCGGGTGTGCAGTCCTATGCTGGGCTCGTCGAGAATGTAAAGCGATCCCACGAGCGAACTGCCCAGCGAGGTGGCCAGGTTTATTCTCTGGCTCTCGCCGCCCGACAGGGTGGATGAGAGGCGGTCGAGCGTAAGGTAGCCGAGCCCCACGTCGCAGAGGAATGTGAGTCGGCTTATTATTTCAGGAAGAAGCCGGCGCGAGATCATGCGCTCGCGGTCGGTAAGCTCCATATTGGCAAAGAAGTCGCGCAGACGCTCCACCGGCATGGTCACGAGGTCGGCGATTGTATGTCCGGCCACGCGCACATACAGTGCCTCGGGTCTCAGTCGTGAGCCGTGACAGTCGGGGCACACGGTCTTGCCCCGGTAGCGGGCAAGCATCACGCGGTATTGTATCTTGTAGAGGTTTTCCTCGACCATCCGGAAGAAACCGTCTATTCCTTCGAAACCATGACCGCCGTGCCACAGAAAATCTTTCTGGGCCTGCGTGAGCTCGGCGTAGGGGCGGTGGATGGGAAAATCAGCCGCGGATGCCGCGCGGATGCACATCTGCTTCCATTCGCTCATTTTCTCGCCGCGCCAGCACACCACGGCATCCTCATACACTGATTTGCCGGGGTCGGGCACTACCAGACGCTCGTCTATTCCCATGGTCTTGCCGAAGCCCTCGCAGCGCGGACACGCCCCATAAGGATTGTTGAAGTTGAACATCTGGTCGGAAGGCTCCATGAAGGTCATTCCGTCGGCTTCAAAGCGTGTGGAGAACTCCTCGCGGCGCGGTTTGTCACCGCCGTCCCACACATACAGCGTGAGGCATCCGTTGCCCTCGAAGAGTGCTGTCTCGGCCGAATCGGCCATACGGCTCACTTCATCAGGATCGGCAGATGCCGCCATGCGGTCAATCAGGAGCATGTAGCGGCCGGCCACGGAATCGTCTACCTTGTCACCGGCAAGAATATCGGATATGGAAATGAAGTTGCCGTCGGCGTCTATCAGTCGGGAGTAACCTCCTTTCAGGTAGACGTCGAGCTGTGTCGCGGCCTTGCGCCCCTCAGGGATATGGATGGGCGCGGCAATCGCCAGGCGCGTGCCGGGAGAGAGGGCGGATGCCGCTTCAATAATGTCGTTGACGGAGTGTTTTTTCACTTCCTCGCCGCTCACCGGCGAGATGGTGCGTCCGATGCGCGCGAAAAGCAGTCGCAGATAGTCGTATATTTCGGTCGAGGTGCCCACGGTGCTTCGTGGATTGCGTGTGCTCACCTTCTGCTCTATGGCTATGGCCGGCGGAAGCCCTTTTATGAAGTCGCACTCCGGTTTGGCCATCTTGCCCATGAACTGGCGGGCGTAGGCGCTAAGGCTTTCCACGTAGCGCCGCTGTCCCTCGGCGTAAAGTGTGTCGAAAGCAAGTGATGATTTGCCCGAGCCGGACAGGCCGGTGATTACCACCAGTTCGCCGCGCGGAATCTCCACGTCGATGCCTTTGAGGTTGTTGACGCGGGCACCTTTTATGATTATGTTGTCGTCAGGTTTCTGCATAGCCCGCAAAGATACGAAAAAAGCTCCGTATGGCCTTGCGGGTCAAGCATACTCTAACCATATTTATCAATAATTATGAGAATACCGGGAATAATGAGAATACTGGGGAAAGTTCTTGTCAGTCTTCAAGCTCGCTGCGTATTTCACGTATCATGCGGCGCGTGCGCAGGTTATTGATGATGCCTATTGTAGCGCCTGCACATAGTCCGGCGCAACCGCCTGCAAACATCCAGATGTCGGTGACGGCGAAACTATGGAGCAAGACCGCCAGCAGAGGAATGCCGGTGATGCATCCGATTATTATGTGGAGGGTGCGCAGCCGCTGAAGCCGGGCTATGTTGTCGAGCAGCTCAGCCGATGTGAGCGATCCGAAATCAAGAGCCTCAACCCTGCGTTTCTGGAGGCCAATCATTATCGCCATGATAAGAAAGAAAGCGGAAAGGCAAAGTCCTGTTGTCACAGATGACCCTACTTCTTTCATTATAGGTACACTGATACCGACCCAAACGATAGCAATTGCGAACAGCCGGGTGTAGTAGCGCAGAAGCTTGTCGCGCCTTGGTGAAATGCGACGGGATTTCGTTTCGGCATTGCGGAACGGAGGCGGCGTCTCTATTTCATTCCACGTGCTTCGGAGCTGGTCGAGGAGGCCCTGGGTATTATCGTCGTGGGTTATGTCTTGGTTGCGGATATCCATAACAGGTATGATTTCAGAGGTGAGTGTTCGTTTTTTCTGGGTTGGCGGCCGCCAGACGCTGGCGCAGGCGGTGCAGTCGCGAGGCGACGTTATTTCGGCTTATGCCGGTTACCTCGGATATTTCCTCGTATGACTGCCCGTCGAGCCACATCATCACCAGCGCGCGGTCGGCGCGGTCCAGAGCTGATATGAGTCTGTACATAAGTTTGATCTTATGCATGCGGTCGTCTGGAATATAGGGCAATTCCCGTCCTATATCATCAATGCTCACACGCCCTGTGCTGTGACGCCCCGAGCGGCGGAAGTCGGTGATGCAGGAGTTTATTGCCACGCGGTAAAGCCACGTAGACAGACGGCAGCGGTTGGTGAATGATTCAAGCCCCTCCCACACGTTGGCGAGCACCTCCTGATAAAGATCCTTCAGGTGGTCATCGTCCGACGCATAACCACGGCATACCTTGTAGATAAGGTTGCAGTGCTCTGCGAGAATGGTGTTGAACAAATCTGTTTTTTCTTGCCGTGTCATTTCGTGTTGGCGTATACTTTTGTGGCAGCCTGTTGTTAATCGGCTACAGCTATGTGACGCGCCGGATGCCGAAAAATTGCATCCCTGCCGATAAAAATTTGCACTGGCCGGCGCGTCACCCTCTGAAATCCTGGTTTAATGAACCCTATTCGCCAAGGGCTTTGGCTATGCTTTCAATGGTCATTTCATCGGCCATGGTGCCGAACCATATCCACTTTCTGTCATTGAATTCGAGCACTTCCGCACGCCGCTTCATCTCGTCGATGAACGACTGGCTGAACACTTCCATCAGTGGAGTGTTGTGCGGTTCGTTGTCGAGGGGGTGCAGGAAAAGGAATCCGTCGAAATTGTCGGCGTAGGTTCCGGCGCGGTGGTCGTATTTAATCTCATACATCCCGTCGTAAGGCTCGTTGCCGAAGGGGGAGCCTTTGAGCTTGAACCCTATCGGCCGGTTGCCGTTGAGCTCGAAGGCACGGTCGAACATTCCGCCGCGCGGCTTCGAGGAATAACGCCCGGAATTGTCGGTGGATATGTTGTGCTGCATCACTGAGAATACGTTGTCGTCGCCCAGACGCCGCGCAAGCTGGGCTCCGGCTGTAAGCGCGGGAGTCATACCGCTCGGTGTCGACGCAGAGCCCGGAATGTCGGTTTTGGAGGCGTGGCCGCACCCGACCAGAAACAGACAGTGGCGAGAATCGGCAGATGTGGATATATACCGTTCTATCACATCGGCCATGTGGGTGTTGCGGTCTTCCTTCTCTTCTGTATCGGCCATGGTTTTAATCCTTGAGTAGGGTATCTGATAGTCGGCGAGCACCACTTTTATTTTCTTTGACGGTGCAAGAGTGTGGTTGAGTCTCCACAGGTCGCACAGAAAATCGAATTCTCCGCGGTCCCACCATCCGTTGGGCTGCTCGTCGCGGAAAATATCAAGTACTTTTTCTGCATCAAGAGTGTCGGAAGCCATGAATGCGTCCATGTCGGGCTGGCGCCACGAGGGAAGTTCCATGAACACCGTGCCTGCAGTTTCCGGGAAGTCTGGCAGAGCTATCAGGCGTCGCAGCATGTCCCATGACACTTTCCGGCGGTGGTATTCTCCGTTTATCACAAGTCGGTGGTCACGCAGCCTTTTCAGAAGAAACTCTTCGGGCGTGTCTTTTACTCCGGCAAGAAACGATGCGAACGGAGTGACGTCGGCAGGCACGCGGTGTATCTGGTCGATCCGCGGTATGTTAGCCAGAATATTGGGGAGCTGACGGCTGATTATGTCGGCTATTTCCTGTTCGTTTCCTGCGAGGCCTTGTCCGCCGTTTACCCATCGGCCGTCTTCTATCCACGTCCAGTCAAGTATCAGATATTCTGGCGAATTTCTCACTACTATTACAGCCGCGGAGTCGCGGTATGTGACGATGCCTTTTACGTGTTCGTCAAGCATCCGTTTTCTCAATGCTGAATCCACAGGCGCGTCCGCAGCGTTGCGGTCGAAATCAAAGCGCTTTGTTGAAATATCGGCCCACAGACGCTTCTTGCCCGTTATGCCTACCCAGCTTCTGAGCCGGTAAAAGTCGAGTGGAGTGGACGGGCTGACGGAGTCAGGGCAAAGCTCCCGTGCGGTCTTCCCGATTTCCGTAACTTTAAAGCCTTCGGGATAATTGCCGGTAAAGGAATCGGTGATGTTGTGCGCGTTGGCAGCGGCAGCGGCAAGTGCAACTAAGGAGATGGTTAGTGTTTTATACATGGCAGTTGTCTATTTGAGGGGTTTGTGTTCTGGATGTGCAGCCGTGACGGTGTCAGCCGGTATAGAATCGGTGGGCAGTTTTTTCACGGGCCGGAATGAAATCACGGTATCGTTTAGCCGGGCTTCGCACAGATTCAGCAGGCGTATGGTTCCCTGATAGATTGCGCTCGGGTCGTCGGTGGAAATCGAAAGAGTGTCGCCTTTCAGTGAAACTTCCGGCTCGATGTTGAGGTTTATACAGGAACCGAATCTGTGGCGCAGCGGCCTCACATATAGCAGTCCCGGAGTGGCTTTTGGCCCCTGGTAACATACCACTCTCACGGTGTCGGAACTCATGGTCCGCAGGCATTCCGTTATATCCGACTTGCAGCGTGAAGCGGCATTCTTGTTCAGGAAAAACGATATGGCCGGAAGCCCTGCGAGTATTATTGCTGCCGATATTGCTACTTTATTGCTTGTTTTCATGTCTTTTTATTATTGGAATTATTTCATCGGGTGATATGCCAAGCAGTTCCATCTGCCTGATGCATAGAGGCAGAAGCTCGTCGAAGAATGCTTGACGGCGCCGTTCTTTTATAGACTCGCAGGCACCTTCGGCCACAAAGAAGCCTACTCCTTTCACGCTTCTTACCGTGCTGTCGAATCCCAGATGCTCGTATGTGCGCACAATTGTATTGGCGTTGACGCGGAACTTTGCGCTCATTTCTCTCACCGAGGGGAGTTGATGGCCTATGCTCCAGCGTCCGCTCAGGATGTTGTCCTCCACCCATTCCTTTATCTGGATGAATACGGGCCTGTTGTCTTTCAGTTCCATCGCTCGAATCTGATTTCTCTGAAACGGAAATAAGAGATTGCTATGGCGGCTACGGGAAGCAGCAGAAGCCAGAGATATGATACCGCATACTGGGCTTTTACCGGCAGTCCGGTCCAGGAACAGACTGAGTGCCATTCCACACCGTCAGCCCATATGTTGAGGTCCGTGCCGATGAAAGGATACGACAGGGATCCTGTCACATCGAGCAGCGAGACGCTTACGGCTGCTATAATGCCCAGAGTAACACCGGCTATCCATCTCCATTTCGGGGAGAAGGTGGAGAAAAGCAGGCCGAGCGAGCAGAACCACGCCAGAAAATATGATACCACCGGAAGATGGTAGAGAGGGAGATGGGTTCTGAAGGGCAGTCGGGCTATGGTGAGAAAAGTGTTGTGATCCAGAATGTATAGCGGAGCGAGCATCACACCGTATGAAAGGATGGGAAAAATCACGAGAGTGCGCAGGGCGGTGAACGCGAATTTTGTGGACTCGCCTACTGGCAGCAATAAGGGCGATATGCACTGTTCGGCATCGAAGCATCCGCGCAGGGATGTGAGGGCGGTGTTGACCACGCAGGTGAAAATCCACCATAATCCCACATACCGTGCATGAGAAGGGGAGTAGCAAAATATGATGAGCAGGGAGATGGCTGCCGATATGGCGGTGATGGATAAGTCGCGGCGCCAGTGGCTGCAGATATAGAGTCGGGCTAATCTTATCATTTGTCTTCTTGAATGGGGTCGGTTGATATTATGCTGCGGAAATATTCGCTCTGATGGATTGCGGTATATAGCAGTTCTATGTCGGGGTCGGAGTATACGCCGTCATGATTCCTTCCTATGGTCCTGAGACCTTCTTCAAACACTATGTCGTCGCAGTATCCCGCTGTAGAGCCGAATGTAAAGGTTTCGGCAAGTGCGTCGATGGAGGAATCCATTATCACCCTCCGTCCGTAAAGCATTATCACATCAGTGATGATGTTCTGGAGCTCCGGCGCTGAATGGGATGATATAAGAATAGTCTTGTCTGTGATGTCGGTGCGGGCGAGAAGTGACTGAAACGCCCTTTTGCCACCCATGTCAAGTGAATTCAGAGGCTCGTCAAGCAAAATAAGAGAGCATCCGGTGGCAAATGCCAATGCAAGCAAAGCTTTCTTTATTTCGCCGGGCGACATTTTCGTCATTTTTCTGTGGGTGTCCACGCCAAGCAGTTTTATGTTGTCGGCAAATTGCTCATGGGAGAATCGCGGATAGAGTGGGCCGTAGCATTCGGCCATTGCTGTGGGTGTCAGAGCGGCTGTGCGGGGATATTGCGGAACATAGAAAAGTCCTGATAGAAGCCCCGGATCGCGGCATGGCATTGCGAAGCCCTCTACAGTCAGCGAGCCTGCCAGAGTTGGTATGCCACCGGTTATGGTGTTGAGCAGGGTGGTCTTGCCGCTGCCGTTTTCCCCGAACAGACCATATATTGCCGATGTATGCAGCCTCAGGTTTACATCGCGCAGCGCAGGAATCCGTTGTGAATATCCTATTGCCGCCTGATTGAAAATTACCGTTTCATTTTCCATGGGATGGTGATTTGTCATACTGTACTATCAAAGTGGTACAGCAAAGGTATAATGACATCTCAACTCCGCCAAATCGTTAACAATTATTAACAATAAGAGGAGGTCATCATCGAAAGATATCAACAGTTTCGGTATGGATTATTTGTATATTTGTTATCTGTGATGAAAACGGTTGATTATGGCAGAAATTATTCTGGTTTCTCTGGTTGTTATCTTTATATCCAATCTCCTTTTACCGAAAAAAAGGAGGCCAACGAAGCACCCGCTGAATCGGAATGAAAATCCATATACTGACGGTTTGCCGTGGATGGGAGGGAAGAGGCGCAAGAAAAGGTCAAAATATTTTTGGGATAACTGACCGGTGAACGGGAAGGTCGGGCTCCGTCGTCCGAATGAATGATTGATAGCCGCGGAGCGGCGATTTCTGGATCAAAGTAAAATAATGGTTGTTAAAATGTGTCTGCAATACCCTATGTGTAAGGTAAGCCAACTCGGAGCGGCGGAGCCGCGGGGTTCTGTAAAACCCGCTGCGTTAGCTGCGGGGGGAAACGCTGTCTGTGCCACCTGTGGCGAGCCTGGGAATGGCGATGCCGCAGTGGGCGAAAGCATGGGAACCCGACAGAGGCCACACGCTTACGCACACTACGAGGCGCGCATGCTCCGCAGCTTGCCTCGGGGAAATCTGTTGGCCTCTTTTTCCGGCAGCTGTCGCAACCGGTTGTAAAAAAATTCGCGCATCCTGCGCTTTCCTCCTGACGAGCAAATTTATTTAGATTGTGCCGGTTTATCCTCGATTTCGGTTAAAATTTTGAAAACCTCCTCCTTTAAAAGTGGAAGGTGGTTTATAACTATAGACCAAACCATATCATGACTCACACTATCATAACC
>VSPV01000010.1 GCA_009775605.1 Paramuribaculum sp. | reverse complement strand
GTGTTTTTAGGTTGAGATTTAGCAATTAAATTGAGATTTGTGAGTATGATTAGATTATGCAACTGTTTATTTTGAGGAGGAATGAGGCGGAAGGATAATAGGATTACGGGTTTGAGTGCGGCGGGACTGCTTGTCGCGATAGGGATAGTGTTTGGCGATATCGGGACGTCGCCGCTCTATGTGATGAAGGCTATTCTGAGTGTCAGTCCTGAGTTTGACCGGGATTATATTATCGGTGCGGTGTCGTGTGTGATATGGACTCTTACGCTTCAGACCACGATAAAATATGTGACGGTGGCTCTCCGCGCCGACAATAACGGGGAGGGCGGCATTATGGCTCTTTTTTCGCTGGTGAAGAAGACGGGGACGAGCGGCTGGCCGTTCGTCGTGGCTGCCATCGGAGCAAGCGCGATGCTCGCCGACGGGATAATAACGCCGGCGGTGACAGTTACGTCGGCGGTGGAGGGATTACGCTCATTATATGTAGCGACGCCGGTGGTGCCGATTGTGCTGGTGATAATAACCATGGTGTTTTTTGTGCAGCGTTCGGGATCGTCTAAGATCGGGCGGTTCTTTGGTCCGGTGATGCTTGTGTGGTTTCTGATGCTCAGCATTCTCGGACTGATGAACGTGTGGAGTGATCTGTCAATATTCAAGGCTTTCAACCCCTATTATGCGGTAAGGCTGATTATTTCCAGCCCTGAATGGATGCTGATACTCGGAGCGGTGTTTCTCTGCACCACGGGCGCGGAGGCACTGTATGCCGATCTGGGGCACTGCGGCCGCTACAATATTACTTTCAGCTGGCTTTTTGTCAAAGTCATGCTTATTCTCAATTATCTCGGGCAGGGAGCATGGATTCTGGCTCATGCCGGATCGATTGACGGAGAAGTGAATCCGTTTTATGGAATGATGCCTACCGGCTTTCTGGGCGTGGGCATAGCCGTGGCTACCGTTGCTGCTATAATTGCAAGCCAGGCGCTGATAAGCGGTGTGTTTTCCCTGATAGGGGAGGCTGTGAATCTCGATATCTGGCCAAGGATGAAGATTAACTACACCGGAAATGTCAAGGGACAGCTGTATGTGCCGGCTATAAATCTGTTTCTGTATGTGGGATGCGTCGGCACAGTGCTGTTGTTCCAGTCATCGGGCCGCATGGAAGCCGCCTACGGACTCGCCATCACAATAACAATGCTGGCCACGACAATACTGCTGTGGCGTTACATGAGGAATATAGGAATGCCGGCATGGCTCACTTCGTCTTTTTTCATGGTGTTCTGCCTGCTCGAAGGGGCCTTTTTCGCTGCCAACATGTTCAAGTTTGTGCATGGCGGCTGGTTTACGGTCTTGATAGCCTGCGGGCTGTTCTGCATAATGTTTGTGTGGAGCAAAGGACGCTCATTCCACCGCAGCCATGTGGATTATAAATATTTTCCTGACTACATAGACATAGTGACCGCCATAAGGAATGATGAGGAGATACCGCGCTATGCGTCGAATGTGGTGTATATCAGCTTTTCGCCGATGAAGAATATAGTGGAAAGCAAATTGCTGTATTCGATAATAAACAAACAGCCTAAAAGGGCCGACCATTACTGGATTATCCGCATAGAGCACACCGATATGCCCTATACGCTCGATTATTCCGTAGACACGATGGTCAGGGATGCGATTTTTCTGGTAACCGTAAGATTCGGCTTCAAGGTGCAGCCGCGTATCAACGTGTTTCTGAGGCAGATTGTGGAAGATCTTGTGGCGTCAGGCGACCTTTCGCTGACAAGTAAATATCCCTCAATGAGTCGGTATGGAATTCCTGGAGATTTCCGGTTTGTGCTGATTCACCGGGTGTTCTCTCCGGTGAGCATCTGCAACGCTTATGAACGCAAGGTGCTGACGGCGTATGAGACGCTGCGGCATATATCCGAGTCGGCAGAAAATGCTCTGGGGCTGGATACAAGCGTGGTCACTGTTGAGACTGTGCCGTTGGTAATCCGGAGCGGTCCGGAAATAAGAATCAAGAGGAATCAGGAGTGAACTGCGCTTTTGGTTCGAGCGCGCATATGGGTTATATGGCTAATTCCACAGCCTATTTTGGGAGAGATGGATGGAATTGTTACTTTTGTGGATAATATATTATGGAATTTTTAGAAAGAGAAATGGCAATGGAAATGAAATTTTGTCAGAGCTGCGGAATGCCCCTTACAAATGAGATACTCGGCACGAATGCCGACGGCACGCCCAATGAGGATTACTGCATCTACTGCTACAAGGACGGCAAGTTTACGCAAGATATGACTATGGAGCAGATGATAGACCACTGCGCCCAGTTCACAGAAGAAATAAACAGGCAATCGGGACAGAACCTGACAAAAGAACAGGCGAAAGAGATGATGCGCCAGTTCTTCCCACACCTCAAACGCTGGAAAAAATAAAGGCATGAGCAACGAAATTCTTTATATTCTCCTGCCCGACTATGCGGCACATGAGGCTGTGTATCTCTCGCAGGCTATCGCATCCGACGAGTACGCGCTGAAGGCTCATCCGCTATATGTCAACAAAGTTGTGGCTCCCACGCTGGAGCCGGTAAAGTCCATCGGAGGCTTCCGGACGGTGCCGGATTATACATTCGACACTATGCCGGATGATTATGCTGCATTGGTACTGATAGGAGGCTTTGGCTGGAGCACGCCAGTTGCGGAATGCGTGATGCCGATAGTAAAGAAGGCCGTTGAGAATGGTAAAATAGTCGGTGCGATTTGCAACGGCGCTTCGTTCTTGGCAAAATGCGGATTGCTCAATAATGTGAGGCATACCGGTAACGGGCCCGAGCAGCTGCAGCTGTGGGGAGGAGAAAACTACACCAACCCCGAAGGATACGTGCATGCGCAGGCCGTCAGCGACAGGAATATAGTGACGGCAAACGGTTCGGCAACTCTCGAATTCGCACGGGAACTTCTCCTGCTGCTTGAAAACGATACGCCCGAACATATCGAAATGTACTATCAGTTCAACAAGCAGGGATTCAGTAGCCTGTTCCCCGCCGAATGAAGAGAGTCATTGTCATAGGTTGCCCCGGAGCGGGTAAAAGTACCTTTTCAAGAAAACTTTCGGCAAAGACCGGTCTGCCCTTGCATTACCTTGACATGATATGGCATTTGCCTGACAGAACCACACTTTCCAGAGCTGAATTTGCAGAGCGCCTGCAAGAAATCATGTGTGGGGATAAATGGATTATAGACGGCAATTATCTCCACACGCTACCAATGAGATTGGATAGATGTGATACGGTTTTCTTATTTGACCTGCCGTTGGACTTATGTCTGGCCGGAGCCGAGGACCGTTTGGGCAAAAGGCGTGAGGATATGCCTTGGACCGATAATGAAATGGACCCGGAATTCCGGCAATGGATTGTCGATTTTCCTAAACTACAACTCCCGGTTATCTGGAATTTGCTTAGCGAAAGGAGAAAGGACGTCAATGTGTTTACATTCCGTTCAAGAACTGAATCCGACAATTTCATCGCAAATTTAGAGAGCCTTATATGGTAGTATGAATCTTCTGTAAAAGATTTGCATTCTCCGCATGGCAGCAACATATGTCCATATTAAGGCATAGGATTAGCGGAAATTCCGGCATTATGGGTAATTTTGCGGGGAAATTTCAATTGACATTATGATATTACAGTTTGGTGTTTTATTTGCATTTCTTGTGGCTGGCGAGTTGCTGGTCAGATTCACCGGTATTCCGGTCCCTTCAAGTATTATCGGTATGGTGCTGCTGTGCGCCTCGCTCAAATTAGGCATTGTAAAACTGAGATGGGTTGACAAGCTGTCGGGATTCCTGGTTCATAATCTCGGCTTCTTTTTTGTGCCTGCCGGTATCGGTCTCATGAACTGTCTTGGCCTTATTGCCCAACAGTGGGTGCCTATTGTATGCTCCACTATCATAAGCACAGTCATTATTATTGCAGTAACAGGCTGGGTGCATCAGCTTACACGCTCTGCTTCTGTCAAATTGGCTCATAAAAAAACTAAGAAATAATGGATTTCCTGCAAAACAAATATTTTCTTATAGCCCTCACTTTCGGCTTCTATCTCGGGGCACAGCTCCTTCAGCGGCGCACCGGTATCAAGTTGCTCAATCCTATTCTGATTGCCATAGCCGCAATGATTGCATTTCTGCTGCTATGCGATATTGACTACGATACCTACAAGCAGGGCGGCGATTACATCGACTTCTGGCTCAAGCCTGCTGTGGTGGCCCTCGGGGTTCCTCTCTACAAACAGCTCTCGGCCATAAAACGGCAGCTGCTTCCGCTTCTGCTGTCGGAGCTTGCCGGATGCGTGGCCGGTGTGGTGAGCGTGGTGCTTCTTGCCGAGATGTTCGGCGCCACCCGCGAAGTGGTCATCTCGCTCGCTCCCAAGGCTGTCACTACCCCTATTGCCATGGAAATATCAAGTGCGATGGGAGGTATAGCTCCTCTTACGGCTGCGGTGGTTGTGGCTACCGGTATTTTTGGTGGCATGGCCGGTTTTAGAATTGTAAAGATGAGTCATGTTCATTCGCCCATTGCGGGAGGGTTGTCAATAGGCACTGCGGCACATGCCGTGGGTACTTCCGCCGCCATGGAACGCAGCGAACGCTACGGGGCTTTTTCGTCCATCGGCCTTACGCTCAACGGTCTCTTCACCGCTCTCCTTGCTCCGATGATTCTGGACCTTCTGGGATATTCGGTGTAATACCTCCGCGATTTGAATTAAATAAGCGGGGAGACATAGGTGGATTGGCCATGATTCTCATTAACTTTGTCGGGTATGAAAAATATTGAAGCAAATAAACAGCTTATTGCTGCGTGCGGCCTATATTGCGGTGCGTGCCGTAAGTATCTTTCGGAGAAATGTCCCGGTTGCCACCGGAACGAGAAGGCGACCTGGTGCAAAATCAGGGGATGTGTCAACGATAATGGTTTTCACTCCTGTGCTGAATGCTCCAGGGATGTGACCGAGTGCAAGACATATTCCAATCTCATCGGTAAGATATTCGCCTTTCTTTTCAAATCGGATCGTCCGGCGTGCATCCGATATATCCGCGAACATGGAGAAGAGGCCTTCGCCGCGGAAATGACCAAACGTAAATCCCAGACAATCAAAAGAAAATAAATCATGTTTATCGCAATTCTGACATATAAGAAACCGTTGGGTGAGGTTGACCGTTACCTTGCCGCGCACCGTGAATATCTCGCCCGGCATTATGCCGCAGGCGATTTCATTGCTTCCGGCCCTCAGACACCTCGCGTGGGAGGCGTGATTATGATGAAAGCAGCCGACCGTGCTGCCGTGGACTCCATCGTGGCACAAGACCCGTTTAATATCAATGGCATCGCCGACTATCAGATTGTTGAGTTCACTCCGACAATGGTCTGTGAGCAGACTCTTTCCACTATCTTCGGTTAATGAAAAATACGGTAAGATTCAAATTAATGGAAATTCTGAAAAACGTCTGGCTCGTGCTGTTGCTCGCAGCAATAACAGCTTGCGGAACTTCAACAGGTAAGAATGCTGTTGAAGTAGCTGTTGGGCAAGAATCCGTGTCAGATAAAATCGATACGGAGAGTTCTGAAAATATTGATTTGATAAACACCGTATATGATAAATTCGTGTTTGCAATAGATTCAGACGGAGGCTTGTCTCCTGAGACTTATTTCACGACTAATGCTTTGAAAAAGTTGCAGGCTGACTATGAATTCGATTGCGAGGAAATACCTTGTTATGCTTATTATGCATTGAGAACAGGGATGCAGGATTCCAACCCTGAATCAGACGGAGTTTCACAGATTTATAAAATTGACTCTGACGAAAATGGCTGGTATGTAGTAACATATTCAGATATGGGATGGCCCGGCAAAACCCGGATTAAAATCAGGGACGGCAAAATTGATGATTACCAGCGATTGAATCAATAAAAACATGTCCTGGAGTCCGGGGGGGCTGTATTTAACCAGGGGTTATTAGCCAGACGGAATAACCTGTAAATTCAAGAGAAAAATGAAGGCTAAGACGGTTATAAAGAGAATCGCGGTCGGTCTCGGTGCGTTTCTGTTGGTGGTCGTTGCCTTTACTCTATATGTCAACATAAGGGTAGAGCAGGAGGCAAAGGGACGTATATACACTGAAATGGATTCCCTCCCTTACAATAAAGTCGCTCTATTGTTAGGTACAAATCCCATTAATCGATGGGGACGACCCAATTCCTATTTCACGAACAGGATAAATACTGCTGCGGAACTATATCATGCCGGAAAGGTCGATTTCATAATCGCGAGCGGTGACAACCATATCAGGCAATATGATGAACCGACCGCTATGCGCGATTCTCTCATGGCGCACGGCGTGCCGGAAGACAGGATAATACTCGACTTTGCCGGATTCAGAACGCTTGACTCCGTGGTAAGAGCGAAAGAGGTGTTCGGCTGTGATTCCCTTACAATCATCTCTCAGGAAGACCACAATGCCAGAGC
This sequence comes from Paramuribaculum sp., assembly GCA_009775605.1. Taxonomy (GTDB): domain Bacteria; phylum Bacteroidota; class Bacteroidia; order Bacteroidales; family Muribaculaceae; genus Paramuribaculum. The sequence goes on along the minus strand of VSPV01000010.1, from coordinate 24,078 downwards.
GTTGTATCTGGCAGAATCAAATGGTATCAGCGCCGTGGCAATATCAGCGCCTATTCGTGCCGGACGATGGGTCAGGACAAGGCTGGCCCTGCGCGAATGGCTGGCCCGCGACAAGATGATGCTTGATATATGGTTTGGTAAACAGCCTCATTTTCTCGGGGAGAGAATCGAGATTCCTGAGGTTCTGAAACAAAAGAGTTATTCTACTGCCGCGGGAATGACGGTTCGGATTGTTGAGCCGGATATTGTCAAGGCCGGGATTGATTCTCTTATTGTCGAGTTCAGGAATATTCGCGATATTGAGGGCATGACCGGGGAATGGTTCCGGATTGATAAGAAATCGGCGGACGGAGGTTGGAAAGAACTTCCGTATGATAGGAAATATGAAAATGCTGATGAAGAATTAGCCGTAGTGTTCAATGCCGTAGGGTGGATTGTGCGCCCGGACACAACATTCCGAATGACGGTCAAGCCGTGGTTCTACAAATACGACTGGGCTCCGGGAACATATCGCCTTGCAAAAACATTCAGTTATCCGCCTTATCCTCGCACCGAACCGAGTGATACGGCATTCGTCGAATTCCAAATCAAGTAAGTTTATGGCTTGTACTCCAGAATTTATAGAGTTCGTATGCACTGAACTTTCGCCGTTGGGGGAGGTAAGTGCCCGCAAGATGATGGGTGACTACATCATTTATGTAAACGGCAAATGCGTGATAACTGCGTGTGACAATACTGCTTTTGTGAAGAAACTCCCGTGTATTGCCGGGCTGATGGCCGATGCCGAGACCGGGTGTGCTTATAAGGGAGCAAAAGAGGGTTATATCCTCGATTTCCGCGACAGTCATAAAACGCTGAAGGTAATACAGGCATTATGGGAAGTGTTGCCTTTCCTGAAATCCAGAAAGAAATGACTGATAATGTTTTTAAGTTCCTATAGGTCTTCGGATACATTGATATGATGTCAAAGGGCTTTAAATGAATGTCGAAAAGAATGAGAAAGAAAATATATCCTGACAAGGACGCGGTTTTTCCCAATCCCAACATACCGAGTCTGTGCTACATCAAGAATGTGGTGAAAAATCCGAGAATCATAGTCGGTGATTATACATATTACGACGATATCGATGGGGCTGACAAGTTTGAAAACCACGTCACACACTTCTATGAGTTCATAGGCGACAGGTTGATTATCGGTAATTTCTGTGCTATTGCACGGGACGTGACTTTCATCATGAACGGAGCGAACCACCGCATGGATTGTGCCACTACATATCCCTTCTATATCATGGGCGGAGATTGGGGCGGTGCAATAGCTCCGATTATGAATGAGTTGCCTCTCAAGGGCGACACTGTCATAGGCAATGATGTGTGGATAGGGCAGAATGTCACTGTCATGCCGGGTGTGCATATCGGCAACGGCGCCATCATAGGCACAAATGCCACCGTGGCCTCGCATATTCCTCCTTATTGTATTGCAGTAGGCAATCCGGCCAAAGTCATACGCAAGCGTTTTGACGAAGAGACCATAGACCTTCTGGAACAGCTGTGCTGGTGGGACAGGCCGATTGAGGAAATCGACACACTGATGCCGATTCTGACTACCTCCGACCGTGAAGCTATGAAGACTTCGATTCGGGAATACCTCGGGAAATGACTGGCGGAGATGGCTCACTGTAAACCCTTGCAGAACCTTACATTGACAGAATTATGGGAATTGTTCCCGATAGTTCTGTCTCCGCATAATCCGCAGTGGCCCGAATGGGCGAAAGAAGAAATCGATGCTCTCTCTGCTGTGCTTTCGGCATATACTCCAATTATCAGCCATATCGGCAGTACAGCCATACCGGATATTCAAGCCAAACCGATAATTGATATTCTTGTAGAAATCAATCCCGGAGCCGATTGGCAACGGATTGAGGACGAAATGGAGGCGGCAGGATATATCTGCATGGCGGTTACGGATACCCGCATGAGTTTCAACAAGGGATATACCCCCGGAGGGTATGCCGACAAGGTGTTCCATATCCACATTCGTACCACAGGCGATAACGATGAGATCTATTTCCGTGACTATCTGCTGGCGCATCCTGACGTGGCCCGGGAATACGAAACGCTGAAACTTGGTCTTTTGCCGAAATACAGAAACGACCGTGACGGGTATACCGAGGCTAAAACAGATTTTGTGAGAAGAATAACGGATTTAGCCAAAGCCATCCCCCGTGGAACCCCCGTGGAAAGTGATCGGAGCATATAATTCGGGCGGTAAACTTTTGGGCTGATATAATTTTGTTATCTTCGTATCCACCGGCATTAACCCCCGGGATATAAATCTATGTTTCCTCTTGAGCAAGAATTCGGATTAGAAGAACTGAAACGGAAATGCGGTAGTTCACCGGCGCGTATTTTCGGCTTTGTGATGTACACACGCGGTCATTCATATATAGCGAAGACCTTGCGCGATAGAGATTTCTGGAACGAGCTGGATGAAATTTCGGGCCCGAACGGGCCGATATTCGCCGTGTAGCCTTTGGAAGAAGGACATTACAAAAAACCTGAGTCCTCCATTCCGGGAACATTTCAGATGATGGTCCCCATATGGACTGAACCGAACGCCAACAGGAAATATCTCGATGTGTTCTCATTAAAGGAATCAAGGGATTTGCCCTGCTTCGTGGCATTTATCTGGAACGATAATGATGAGATAGAACAGATAACGTGCAAACTTAGCAATCATAATTTAGAGGAGGCATTTGATTCTATCAGGGAAGTGGTAAAAGTAATTGCCGATGCCGAGCGACAAATCCGTCCCCGCTACAAACGTAGCATTACTGTCTTCAGAAACGTAAAAGAAGACATAAAGGCCCACCTTATCCGCAAAAAGCTCCGCCGCACCTTTCGGTATTTTCCCTACATATACGATTTTGTCTCCACCTTCCGTGGGTGATCTCCTGCTTCCGTGGGTAATGAGAGTTTACTTCCTGTCAGGAGAACGGAAAGCAGGGATGCTTTCCGTGAGAGGGGAATATCTTGATTTATTACAAAACACTCATCTGGCGGCATCTTTACGGGCGCAGCGTGGCCTGACGATAATGGTAGCCTCTCAGATACATCTGTTTTAGTTCGTCAGAAAGGAAGGAACGCTTAATGAGAGTATCCGCAGCCGGCGACGGAGTTGAAAACCGTCCTATTTCCTTGTCTACAATCTTGGCTGGCAAATCTATCCTCCGACCGAATTCTCTAAAATCCCTGAGAAAGTCCTGATGGGAGTCACTTAAGTCCATTCCCTCTCGGAACAGACCTTTTTCAAGCGCGAAGATGCGGGGTTCGCGTATATGTAATGAGGTATTCACGAGGTCGTATGCTGGCGACAGCCTATATTCATTTCCATAATTGACCAATGTGAAATTTTTAAGATGCGCATCGTCGTTCAGGGTAATATAATTGAATAGCACCACCCTGAAAAAGCGCAACACATCTATGGCCGCAGCGCTGACATATTTCCGGATAACCTCGGCACATTCCTCATAACTGCCGTTGATGTATTTGAAATCCGAACCGCCATGTTCCTTAGTGAAACCCATAAGCGCGGCAAAGTCTTCCTGAGCATACTTACCAGAAGGGTGAACATCAAATCGACGTGTTATATATGCCAGTGCTCCGTCAGAAAACACACATAAGCCATTAGGAGCGGTCTCAATGCCGTAGATCTGCGAAGCCATCTGCATGGTCAGATTTTCATTTGCCATGCAGTAATCATGGTTTATCACATGATATCCCGTGGGGCGGGGCTTCATGATATATGTACTCTGCTCCCCTTCAAGAGAATATCTCAAAAATGAATCCTCGCCTATCACAAGCCCGAATTTAGGCTGAGCTCCTGAAAGAGACAGACGCCCTGCATTTTTTACAGCCTTATTCCCGTCAGCACTTTCCGATGCCGGTGATTCGAATGGCAATAAGTGGCTCACACGTCTTCCATCGAAAAGCATCTTCAATGCCGTAGGAGAGAATGTAGCATGTCCTTCGGCAAGGAGCGAAGGACATACGTTTACAACCGGAATCTCTGACATAGAATGTTGATTTATTCAGTTACAGGTTTAACGGTGACGGCGCCGATGGTATCAAATCCGGCGGTGGCAAGCAATATCCCGAAATCATCATCTTTGTCAATCCGCAATATCCCGGCCTGCATCTCCCGATTCTCTCCTTCGGAAAGCATATTGAAGAAATATGGGAACAGGTATGGCGAACGGTATTCCATATTACTTACGGGCATAGCCAGACATACCGGTGCATTCGACGGGTCGGCCGCATAATCCTCGAAATAACGGAACACATACTCACGTGGCCTGTCCTTCTCGATAAGTATTCCGGCCTTCTTTCCATGCACAAAAACTTCACATGAGCGCATATTTTTCAACCTTTAAGAGTGAGTATTAGCTGTAGGCCGAGAGTATCGGCCACACTTATGATGGTATCAAGTCGGGGATTCCCGTTTCCGCGTTCAATAGCCACAAGCGTATTGATTCCCACTCCGGCAAGAGCGGCAAGCGTGGACTGGTCGATATTCAGCTCCCGGCGACGAGTCTTTATCTGAATTCCTATCTGTTTCTTGTCCATCTTCTATGAAACAAGCATTAAATCATCGGGTAATCACAATATATTGTGATTACCCGACAAATTTATTCACAAATGATGATATTCCCAAATAAATTCACAGTTTGTTGTGATTTTACCGTATTCGGCTTGATATTCCTCAGCGAAGAATGTCTAAATCACAACATATTGTGATTCTATACTGCGGATTTGTGCTTTATCAGCTGCGGGCGCGGAGGGAGGCGGAGCGGAAACCGTAGATGGTCACCACTATGAAGCAGATGAGGGGGAGCACAAATGAGGCGTTGACGGAGGGAAGCCATCCAACCTGACCAAGGTCGATTATCGAGCCCTGAAGAGGAGGCATGAGCGCACCGCCCACAATCGCCATCACCAGGAATGCGGCGCCAAGCGACGTGTCGCGGGCATCGACTTTCTCAAGGGCGATACCGTAGATACTCGGGAACATGATGGACATGAACGCGCTGATTGCCACGAGGCATCCCAGGCCTGCCGGGCCCACGATGAATATGGCTCCGCAGGTGCAGAGAGCCGCACCGATGCCGAATGTGCCGAGCAGATGACCCGGGGTGACATATTTCATCAGGAATGTGCCTATGAAGCGGCAGCAGAGGAACATCACCATGGCCAGTATATTGTAACGCTGGGCAACGGCTTTGTTTATGCCGAGGTTGTCGGCATACTGGATGATGAATGTCCACACCATTATCTGGGCGGCAACGTAGAACATCTGCGTGAGGACGCCTTCACGATACTCCACGTTATGCCAGAGGCGACGTAGAGTCTCGCGACCGGTTACCTTGGGCCCTTTATGGTCGGTGACAGGCATTTTGGTCAGAGCTATGATGATAAACATCACCACCACTATAAGCCCGAGAGCCACGTACGGGTCGCGGATAACGGCAAGATCATGCACACGGATCGAAGCCTGTTCCGAGGCGCTGAGTGTAGGGAAGATTATCTCTCCGGCGGCGTTGCGCACGTCGCTCAACAGCTGTGGAAGTACAATGAATGAAGCCACAGCCATGCCGCAAAGCGAACCCATGGGGTTGAATGCCTGGGCGAGGTTCAGACGGCGTGTGGCCGTAGCCTTGCTGCCGAGCGACAGGATAAACGGGTTGGCCGTTGTTTCGAGGAAGGCAAGTCCGAATGTGAGCACATAGAGCGACAGACAGAAGAACGAGAATTCCTCATAGGCGGCCGCCGGAATAAACATGAAGGCTCCCACGGCGTAAAGTCCAAGACCGAGAAGAATAGCCTTCTTGTAGCTGTAGCGGCGTATGAAAAGGGCAGCGGGTACGGCCATAGTGGCATAACCGCCGTAGAAAGCAAACTGCACCATAGAGGCCTTGGTGGCCGAAAGATTCATTACGGTCTGGAACGCGGCGACCATCGGGTTGGTGATATCATTGGCAAAACCCCACAGAGCGAAAAGCGAGGTGATGAGAATGAAAGGCACCAGATAGCGGCGTTCGACCAATCCCGGCTTTTTGCCGGGCGCATCGTTTAGTTTATTCATGGTTTTTCAAATGACTGGTTAATCGAAGAAGGGGTTAATCGGAGTCGATATCCACGCCTGCGGTATCCACGCCGTCGACAGCGGCCTGCAGAAGGATATTGCCTATTGCAGTGGCTTCGGCCGGTCCGGCGATTATGGGCAGACGGGTAGCGGCGCCGGTAAGCTCGTTGAGAAGCTCGTTGCGCGATCCGCCTCCGATAATACGGAGGTATTTCACGGGCTCCGGCAGCATGGCGTTGAGGGCCTCGATGCCTCGGCGATAGCGGTCGGCGAGCGAGAGCATCACGCAGCGTCCGAAATCGCCCTTGGAAGCGGGCACGGCAAGTCCGTTGGCGCGGCAGTAGTCCACGATGGTCTGCTGCATGTCGGTGGAAGTGGCAAACACGGGGTCGTCAACGTCGATTACGGTAGCACACGAGCTTTCACGCGACTGCCCTACAAGTTCGGGGTAGCTCATTCCCTCTCCGGCCGCTTTCCATCCTGCCATCAGTTCCTGCAGAATCCACAGGCCTGTGATATTCTGAAGCAGACGGATTTTGCCCCCCACGCCGCCTTCGTTGGTGAAACCGCCGGTGCGGGCCTGCTCCGTGAGCACGGGATTATCCGTCAGCACACCAAGCAGCGACCACGTGCCGGAACTGAGGTAGGCTGTGGCCGAGGGATCGGGCACATCGGTCATGGCGGTATAGACGGCGCTGGCGGTGTCGTGGCTGCCGGCGGCAATCACCTTCACATCATAATCAACGCCTATCTCCTCGCGCACACGCGGAAGAATGCTTCCGCGCACCGTGCCGGGCATCACAATCGGCGGGAACATGGACGGGTCGAGTCCCAGACTCTCTATCAGAGGATAGTTCCAGTTGCGCTTGCGCGCGTCGAGAAGCTCGGAAGTTGAGGCTATGCAGTATTCGCAGTTTACCTCTTCGGTAAGGTAATAGCTGAAAAGGTCGGGCATGAAAAGCAGATGCTTTGCCACCGAGAGGAGTTCGGGACGCGAGCGGCGGAACTCTATGAGACGGAACATGGTGTTGATGTCCATCACCTGGATTCCGGCCACGGCGTAATGTTCCTGCGCGGAATGCGTTGAAAAATATTCCTCGGCCACTCCGGCCACTGCCGGATCGCGGTAGCAGACGGGATTGCTCACGAGATTGCCACGGGCGTCGATAAGACCGAAGTCAACACCCCAGGTGTCTATTGCCACGGAGAGAAGCCTGTATTTGCGCGCGGCCAGGCGCAGCCCCTCTATCATGTCGGCGTAAAGCGCGGGGAAATCCCAGTAGACGGTATTTCCGAGCGTCACGCGACGGTTCTGAAAACGGTAAACCTCATCGAGGGTCAGACGACCCCCGATGATGGTTCCCGCGATGACCCGGCCGCTTCCGCCGCCGAAGTCAACCGCTATATAGGCATTGTTCATTTCTGCACTTTGCCTAAGATGTATTTGTCAAGGTCGGCTATCTCTTCTTTCGAGAGCACGGTATAGTCCTTGCCGGTATTGATGATTATGCGGCATGCCATCTCAAAGAACATGGCACGCTCGAAAGCCTGGTCGAAATCCTTGCCGCACACCACCTGGCCATGCTTGAGCAGGAACACCGAATTGTGGTCCTTCATGGCCTCGATCACAGCAGTGGCCAGTTCAGGCGAACCGGGACGGTAGAAAGGAATGGCAGGTATCTCGCGGCCCACGTGGATAGGAATCTCGGCAGTGACGTTGAAGTCGGTGGGACGGTTGGCCATACAAGCCACGGCGGTGGCATAAGGGCTCTGGAAGTGGAGCACCACGTTCACATCGGGACGCTCGCGCATCACACCCATGTGGAACACGCTTTCCATCGACGGCTTCACGCCGTTGAGAACTTCGCCGGTCGATACGCGCACTTTCGAAACCTGGTCGACACGGAGCTGGGGTACCCATGAACCGGTTCCGCTCACCAGAGCGGTGTCACCGCCCTCTTCAACGCGCCATGAGATATTGCCGGAGGAGCAAATGGTAAGGCCTGCGTCGCCCACGCGGTGGGCCTGACGCACGAATTCGTCAATCTGATATTGTTTGATCATAATGCCGGATTATTTATAGATGGGACCATAATTCTTGCATGCGCGGTAGTCGGCGCCTTCCTTGTCCATGCCGAATGCGTTCCATGCGGCGGGACGGAAAATCTTGTCTTCGGGCACATTGTGCATGCATACGGGGATGCGGAGAATAGAAGCGAGAGTGATGAGGTCGGCACCGATATGGCCGTAGGAAATTGCTCCGTGGGTGGCACCCCAGTTGTTCATCACGGCGTATACGCTGCGGAATGCGGGGTTGTCGGCCAGACGGGGCACGAACCATGTTGTAGGCCAGGTGGGGTCTGTGCGCATGTTGAGTTTCTCGAAGATTTCAGGATCCACGTCGGCGCTCCAGCCTTCTGCAATCTGAAGAACCGGACCGAGGCCTTTCACGAGATTGAGGCGCATCATTGTCATGGGCATGCCGCCTTTGGTAAGGAAGTGGGTGGAGAAGCCACCGCCGCGGAAATAGTCGCGGTCGGCGGGATACCAGGTGGTATTCTTGCAGATAGCGTCGACATCGGCGTCGGTAAGCTCCCAGGGAGTCTTGATCACGGGATTGCCCTCGGCATCGGTAGCGGCGCCGGTGGCATCCATTGTGGTTGCGCCTGAGTTGATGAGGTGGATCATGCCGTCTTTTGCCAGACCGGTGAGCTTTTTGCCGGTCACGCGCTCCACAGCCTCGGGGCTCCAGTAGGTGCGCACGTCGCTGAACATCTGGGGACGGTTGGAGAGCAGGTGTCCGAAGAGCATGGCTATGCCGTTGCAGGCGTCGTTCTCGGTTGCGAGCACGAAAGCCTCGCGGATGCCGTTCCAGTCAAAGTTGGTGTTGAGAAGGGTCTCGGTATAGTCGCCGTTGGGGTAGAAGTCGGTCCACTGGCGCTGACCCTGGAAGCCTGCGGCGATTGCATTGTGACCGAGTGCTTCCTCTTTAAAGCCCATTTCCTTGAGCTTGGGATTGCCGGTCATGAGGTCGCGCATGATGATGGTCATCTTCACCACGAATTCCCAGTCGGCATCTTTCTGCTCGCGGGTCTTGCGCTTTTCGGGACGGTTCTTGAAGTCCTCGCCTTCGTTACACTTGGTATGGGCCTCGGTCCATGCCATTGCGCGTTCATATTCCTCGTGGTCGTAGATGCCTTCGGTCATGCGGCGGATGATTTCCGTGAGATCAACCGACTCGTTGCGCATTCCCAGATATTCCTGGAAGAAATTCGGGTCAACGATGGATCCTGCGATTCCCATGCACACGCTGCCCATCTGCAGATAGCTCTTGCCGCGCATTTCGGCGGTGGCTACAGCGGCGCGGGCGAAGCGGAGAAGCTTCTCGGCCACATCCGCGGGGATAGTGTTGTCGTCGAGATCCTGAACGTCATGGCCGTAGATTCCGAAAGCGGGGAGGCCTTTCTGTGCGTGAGCTGCGAGAACGGCAGCCAGATATACGGCGCCGGGACGCTCTGTGCCGTTGAAGCCCCATACGGCCTTGGGCCAGTAAGGATTCATATCCATGGTCTCGCTGCCATAGCACCAGCAGGAAGTTACGGTGATGGTGGCACCTACGCCCTCGCGCTCGAACTTCTCGGCGCATGCTGCGCTTTCAGCCACACGGCCGATGGTCGAGTCGGCTATCACGCACTCCACGGGAGTGCCGTCGCCATGACGGAGATTTTCAGTTATGAGGTTTGCCACTGCCTGAGCAAGGGCCATGGTCTTGCCCTCAAGGCTCTCGCGTACACCGCCCTGGCGGCCGTCGATTGTCGGACGAATGCCGATCTTAGGATGTTTTTTCATGATTTATATGGTTGAATTAGGTAGAGATGACTTAGTATGTCCTTGCGAAGTTACGGTTTTTTTTCGGGGTGAAAAATGAAATTTTGCAACTTTAATTGTTATAAAATTAAAAAAGATTCACACATGAATATTAAACGCATCATATTGCCGCTTTTCCTCGCGGCTGCCGCTTTCTCTGCGGGCGCTCAGGACCGACCGCAGAGCCGGGCCACCGAAGTGAGCGTAAGCTACGGCGCTCTGCCCTGCATGAGTCAGATTCCCTACTATCACAATCATTGGGAAGGACTCGGCCAGGCGTGGGGCACAGTCAATTTCACTATCGACCACCGGTTTACCGATGCTCTCTGGGTAGGGATGAGCTACACTTATTCGAGCGATTCGAGCAACCGCATAGATGCCGCTGGAAACAGCGGCGACATAACCTGGCACGGCCTGATGGTCAACGCCCGATATGAATGGCTGCGCCGCGGCGCTCTCACACTCTATTCCCACGCCGGCGTGGGCGTCCTGATAGCTTATTACTCACCTGACAACCGCGACTCATGGAACCGCACTGGCTGTGCGTTCCAGCTCAACCCCATAGGAGCACAGTGGGACTTCTCCCGTACCGCCGGCATCTTCGCCGAAGCCGGATATGGCGTCCAGGGCCTAATCAAGGCAGGCGTCAGAGTAGGATTCTGACCCCCGCGGACATCTGCCTTACCCCTCTCTCAAGAAAAGCGTTCGGCTGAAGCTTATTCCGGATTCGCAAAAATACACATAAGATTACCCATATATATCCGGCGGCTTTCCGTTTCACCGCCATCTCCCCCCGAGGGATTTCCATTCTCAAAATCACAAGCAGCCCCGCGTCCTCCCTTCGGCGCGGGGCTTAAGGTTGTCCGGAAACCCGACGCAATCCTCATGCCCCGTCGCATACATGTGCAAATAGAGTCCATAGAGTCCATAGATAAGATTTAGGGCTAATTAGGTCGAAAAAAGTTTGTGCGTTAGGAAAAAATGCGTAATTTTGCCGCGCAATTCGCACAACAAGATATTAAATACCTCAAAATAACAACTAAAAAATGATCATCGTACAAGTAAAAGAAGGCGAAAACATCGAAAGAGCTTTAAAGAAATTCAAACGTAAATTCGAAAAGACCGGTATCGTAAAAGAACTTCGTGCCCGTCAGGCTTTCCAGAAACCTTCGGTTACCAACCGCAAGAAAATGATGAAGGCCATCTACGTTCAGCAGCTCCGTCTGGTAGAGGATTAATCATTGCCTTGATACGCCCGTAGGAAGCAGAGGCCATCCCGAAACACACTCACGAGCAGGCCTTTCAGCAGGGCGATTATTTACTTACCAAAACATACTGAAGCCAGCGACCCGCATCAAACGGGCCGCCGCTTCTTGTTATATACAGCCGAACACACAGAATTTTGCCGGAAAAGTTGGAGATTTCGCAAAATTAACTTAACTTGCGCTTAATGATAAACGAGTTTCTGAGATATATGGAAGCAGAGCGGGGCGCTTCCCCGCTGACCGTCAGCGCCTACCGCACCGATCTGAAGCAATGGGAGCGATTCGCCACCGATGCCGGCCGATATGAGCTGCGTCCGGAGACTACTACCGTTTCCGACCTTCGCCTATGGATAGCGTCGCTCTCGCGTCAGGGTATAGGCCCGCGCTCCCTGCGCCGTAAAATACAAAGCCTGCGCTCCTTCTTCCATTTCATGATGAAACGCCACGGACTGAAAGACAATCCGGCCGCCGAGCTCGCGCTGCCACGCATGCCGGCCGAACTTCCGGTAAACATCAGGCCAAATGAAACTGCCGCGCTTCTCGACGCCCAGCCCGACGACCCGGACGACTTCCTGCAGGTGCGCAACCGGCTGATTATAGACATACTGTACTCCACAGGCATCCGTTGCTCGGAAATCATGAACCTTCTCGACGCCGAAGTAGACACCCGGCGCGGTGAACTAAAAGTGCTCGGAAAGCGTAATAAAGAACGAATAGTTCCCTTCGGACCGGAACTGGCACAGTCAATAGACAGCTACCGCAAGCTGCGGTGCGAACTCCCGTCACCCGCTCCTCAGCTCCTGCTGCGACCCGACGGCCGACAGCTTTCACGGCGGCAGATCTATACGGCAGTGCACGCGATGCTCCAGGGTAACGTTCACGCGGCGAGGCTCAGCCCTCACGTGCTACGGCATTCCTTCGCCACCGACATGCTCAACGGCGGAGCCGACATCACCTCGGTGCAGCAGCTGCTGGGACACTCCTCGCTGGCCACGACACAGATATATACCCACGTCTCTTATAAAGACCTGAAACGAAATTACCAACTCGCACATCCACGTGCCCAAAAACATTAATTATGGAAATCAGAATTCAGTCAATCCATTTCGATGCCTCACAGCAACTGCAGGACTTCGTACAGAAAAAAGCCGCCCGTCTGGCTCGCCGTTACCCAATGATTGATTACATCGCAGTAAATATGCGTCTGATCAAGCCAGAGACCGCCCAGAACAAAGAAGTAACAATCAAAGCCATCGTTCCCAACCGAGGCGAACAGGTCGCCTCCAAGACAGCCGACACCTTCGAGGAAGCCAACGACCTGGCCCTGGAAGCCATCGAGCGCCAGCTTGAAAAAATAAAAATAGACAAATAAAACTTAACCCCTAAAAACCAATCGGCGGCATGTCAAAACCCAAGTTTCGGCGTGCCGCCTTTGTTTTTTCGAATCCACGGATTCCGTAAGGAATTTTTAATTCTGAGGGACTGCAAGTTGCTTTGGTGAGGAATGGCGGATATCACGTCATTTTCCATCATCTGCGAAATGTTATTTGATATTGTGTTTTTGTTGATAATGGGTGCTAATTAAGGCGGCAATGTTGGAATAAGTAGGCTAATTTGGTATATTTGTGAATAATACCTTTAAAAATTATGGAGCAGGACAAATATAACCTCACACGATTCATTGAGGCGCAGGAGGGAATGTATCCGATTGCGTTGAAGGAACTGCGGCAAGGGCGTAAACGGTCTCACTGGATGTGGTATGTCTTTCCGCAGTTGAAAGGTCTCGGGCATTCATTTAATTCTCAGTTCTATGGGATATCGGGATTGGAGGAGGCTGAGGCTTATCTTGCTGATCCGGTGCTGAACCGACGGTTGAGGGAGGCGGCAATGGCAATTCTCAATCTGCCCGGAGACAATGCCATGGAAGTGTTGGGAGACATCGACAGCCGGAAACTTCTGTCGTCCATGACGCTCTTCGATGCCGCTTCGCCCGGCGATGTCTTCGCCCGCGTCCTCCGGAAATACTTTGGCTCCCGGCGCGACCGGAAAACTCTGGAGCTGCTGCACCCTGACGAGTGAACTGAAGAGGGCGCATTCTTTTATCTTGACAGATTTTGCTAAATTTGTGCCGGATAAATATGCCTTAAATTATAATATCATTCTTAGACAATGAACAGGTTTCCGATTATATTTCTGCTGCTTATAGTGTGCCCTGTCGTGGTGTTCGGTTTTGATGGGCCGACTATGGGGTGGAGTTCGTGGAATACTTACCGCGTCAATATCAACGATTCGCTGATTCGGCGTCAGGCCGATGCTCTTGTGAGATCCGGCCTGAAAGATGCCGGTTACAACCATGTGAATATCGATGACGGATTTTTCGGCGGCCGCGATGAAGCCACGGGAGAACTGAAATTCCATCCCGTCCGGTTCCCCTCCGGACTTAAGGGAACCGTAGATTATGTCCATTCGCTCGGACTCAGAGCCGGTATATACAGCGATGCGGGAGCCAATACCTGCGGTTGCTATTGGGATAACGACACGATAGCCCGCAATGTGGGCCTTCTCGGCCATGAGACCCGGGATGCGCGTCTTTTCTTCAAGGACATCGGGTTCGATTTCATAAAGATTGACTACTGCGGCGCCGACGGAAACCAGAATGAACAGCTGTATTATTACGAACCTGAACAGCGATATAAGGCAATAGCAGAGGCGATAGCCGCGACAGGACGCGATGATGTGAGGGTCAACGTGTGCCGCTGGGCATTTCCGGGAACGTGGGTGAGGGACGTGGCTACTTCGTGGCGCACCACTTCCGATATCAATCCCACGTGGGGATCCGTGCGCGGTATCATAGCCGAGAATCTCTATCTTTCCGCCTATGCCGGAGAGGGGCATTACAACGATATGGATATGCTTGAAGTGGGCCGCGGAATGAGCGCGGAGGAAGACCGCACTCATTTTGCCATGTGGTGCATGATGTCGTCGCCTCTTCTGATTGGATGTGACCTCACGTCGCTGAGTCCCGCGACGCTGGGCCTTCTGACCAATCCCGAACTTATCGCCATAAATCAGGACCCATTAGGGTTGCAGGCCTATGTGGCTAAAACCGACGGCACTACTTACGCGCTGGTGAAGGACGTGGTCAGCCGCGACTCCGCCCTCAGAGCTGTAGCCTTGTATAATCCTTCTGATTCGGCGAGACGCATCTCTCTTGGCCTTGATGAGATTCAGCTTGCCGGGCCTGCGGCGGTGCGTGATGTGTTGAGCCGCACTGATGTCGCGCCTGTGGCCGATTCGCTGATAGCCGTTGTGCCGCCGCATGGCGTCAGGATATATCGCCTCGATGGCGCCCGGCGCATGATGCGTACCCGATATGAGGCAGAGACGGCGTTCCTTTCCGCTTATCAGGAACTTTACAACCCCGACTATGCCGGTACGGCATATTATGAGCTGCGCTCCGGTGCTTCCGGAGGAATGATAGTGCGCAATATGGGAATGACACCTGCCAACGATATGATATGGCGCGACGTGACCGTGGATAAGGACGGAGATTACACGATATCATTCCGGGTCTTTGGCGACCGTCCGGTGGAAATGATTGTGTTCGTCAACGACGGCCGGGGATATAAGCTCCCTGTCAGCGGGCGTCCCGACGGAGAAGAGGTGGCCCTGAAGCTGCCGTTGAATGCAGGCCGCAATACGATTCGTCTTGCCTCGCGCGACAAGGCTCCCGATGTGGATTATATGACCGTAGGGCGATAAAATACCACGGGCTATTCTGAAAATCAATTCCGGGCCGAGACTGTTGGTTTCGCCTCTGAGAGGTAAAGGACTTTCACGCTGTATCGTCTTGTGATACGGCGCATATTGGCCATGCCGTTTCCGCCGTCAAAAGCCACATTGGTGAAGGCGGCATATCCTGCCGGCTCATTGGTGGTCTCCGTTATTTTGTGGGGCACGAGCAGTTTCAGACCTTCGTTTCCGGCAATAAACTCCGCCTTCACTCTTGCGGCGTCAAGGGCGGCTTTCAGTCCCTGACGGTTATACAGTTCTATTTCGGAGTTGTCGATTTTCGTGATATTGAAACTTGTTATACCCCTCCGGTTAAGGCTTGCGGAGATGCGTTCAATCTGGTTGAAATCACACACTGTTACCGAGATGCGCTTGGCCATGAGGAAGTTTGCCGAGACATCGCGGTTGCGGTAATTACCAAGATCGGATACGACAGTGAGCGAATCGGGCACTCCAGCACTGCGAAGCATATACCGCACCTCCTTTTCAATCTCCGAAAGACTTACGAGGGTACTGTCGCCGTTGACTCCTTTCTTGTAATACTCTTCCATGCCTATCTCCACCGTTATACGGTCGGGGATGATGGTCAGTGTGGCCGAACCGGTTACTTCTATCTCAGGCCGGTCTGCGCTTTCTGCCCATGCGGCTACGGCCGATAAAAAGGCTATCGCCGTAAAAAGCAAATACTTCTTCATTTTGTTTGCCGTGACTTTTTAAGCAGGATGCACTCGGCGGGGGTTGTGCCGTTAAGTCTTATAACGGAATCACTCTGGGTATCCATTGTGGATATGCGGGGGAGAATACGACGCAAGGCGTCTTCCGTGGCCATATTGTCGCAGGCCATTTCTGTCATGGCGCCGTCACCGAGCGTGATAGAGTCGCCCTTTACGGTATATTGTCCCGATATGGAATTGCAGTTGGTCATGATGAAGTATGTGCTGTCCTCAAACAGAAAATACTGGTTCACACCCGGCACTGCCTCGTCGGGGCGCACATAATCGGAGTCGTTGAACACAATATTCTCAATGCTCCATTGTCCGCGTATATCCGCATTGGTCTCTGTGGTTTCTGGGCGGGCTTCGGTGGATTCTTTGGCCTTATTGCCGGCACATCCAGCCGCGATTACTGCGACAACAGCTGCGGCTATAAGTGATTTCGTGGGTAGTTTCATAAATAAGCTTTACTGGATATTCTTCGGCAAATATCAAAAAAAATCGCACTCCGTGCAATTTATAGCAGGGAAATGCGTCTTATTTTTCAAAGTAACATTGATATGAAAATGAAAAATCTAAGCCGGATCTGCATTTTGATTGCCGTTGTGATGACGTGGACAGCCGACGTTTATGCCCTGACCGGCTCATGGCGTGGAACTCTCAACCTGGGACAGATGGAGGTGCCCCTTGTATTCAATTTTTCGGAAGCAGCAACGGGAGAGACACAGTGTACCATGGACTCTCCTTCCCAAGGCGCGAAAGGAATAGCGACAGAAGTGGTGCTTTGCACAGCCGACTCGGTATCGCTTACCTGCAATGCCATAGGAGTGTCCTATACCGGCAAAATCTCCGCAGGCTCCATCAATGGCCGGTTCAGTCAGCGCGGTTATGTGTTTCCGCTCGACCTGACTCCCGACAGTCCCGCGGAGGAGCGCCGTCCGCAGACGCCCACGCCTCCGTTTCCTTACAATGTAATAGACACTACATTCACTGCGCCTGACGGAGCGGTGATGAGCGCCACATTGACCTTACCGTCGACACCGGACAGCAGGAAGATTCCGGCCGTGGTGATGGTAACCGGAAGCGGGCCGCAGAACCGCGACGAAGAGTATTTTGACCATAAGCCCTTTGCCGTGATAGCCGACATCCTTGCCCGCAACGGCATAGCCTCCCTGCGCTACGACGACCGCGGCACGGGAAAATCTACGGGCGATTTCCTTACTTCAACCACCTTCACATTCAAGGGCGACGCTGTGAGTGGAATTGAATTCCTGCGTTCCATCGACTGCATAGGCAGTGTAGGAATTCTCGGCCATTCTGAAGGTGGCACGATAGCGTTTATGGCCGGCGCGGAGGATAAGGCCGATTTCATAGTATCCCTGGCCGGAATGGCCATTTCAGGTAAAGAGACCATGATGAGGCAGAACAAGCATGCTCTCGATAAATCCGGGCTTTCAGACGCAGACAAGACCAATAGCCTGAAAATAATCGGAATAGTGTTTGACACAATAGCCAGGCAAGTACGCAATGGCGTGACGGCTCCTATTGATATAGATTCCATTGTGGCTGCCAACGGCGTGCGGTTGCCTCAGCAGATTATTCAGTCGCTGAAGATGACGCAGAGCACACGCGCACCGTGGGTCGATTCTTTCCTGACCATAAATCCCCGGGAGTATTTAGCCAACGTGAAATGCCCCGTGCTGGCAATCAACGGCGAAAAAGACATGCAGGTGAATCCCGACAATCTCTCAGTGATAAAAGAGTTTGTGCCGAAAGCTGACACAATGCTGATGCCAGACCTTAACCATCTGCTGCAGCATGCCGTCACAGGCGAGATCACGGAGTATGACGAAATACGCGAGACCATATCTCCTGACGTGCTTGAGGCCATAGTACAGTTCATAAAGAAACGGACGCACTGAAATGATTGAAACCGAAAGACTGATTCTGCGGCCCTGGCGCGAGGAAGATGCCGGGACGCTGTATAAATACGCGAGCGACCCTGAAATCGGGCCCATCGCGGGCTGGCCTCCTCACACTTCGGTGGAAAACAGTCTGGAAATAATCCGCACGGTGTTCAACGCTCCCGAAACATATGCGGTGGTGCTGAAAGAGACCGGCGAACCCGTAGGAGCCTGCGGGATAATGTTTTCAGACGGCCTTCACTCCGCCACCATGAAGAATGGTGAGGCCGAGATAGGCTATTGGATCGGGAAACCGTATTGGGGCCGCGGACTGATTCCAGAGGCGGTCGCGGCTTTATTGTCAAGATGCTTCAATGAGCTTGGGCTGGACGCTGTGTGGTGCGGATATTACGAAGGCAACGGCAAATCGAAGCGCGTGTGCGAGAAATGCGGTTTCAGATATCACCATACAAACCCCGACATTGCGTCTCCGCTTGGTGACAAACGTTCAGAGCATTTCCATGTAATGACTAAAGAGGATTACATGCGGTTATGATGTATTCTCTCTGGGTGCCATTTGTCCATCGGAGCGTGGCCGCTTTCAGGAACACCTATCGGAATGAGGTTGAACGGAACCATATTGTCGGGAATGTTCAGGAGTGATTTCACGGGCGCTATCCTCTCCTGGTGGGGATAAAGGCAGGTCCACACTCCTCCCAGACCTATGGCATGGGCGGCAAGCAGAATGTTTTCCGACGCTGCCGAGAGATCCTGCTCCCACAGGTTTTCATCCACGCCTTCCAGAAAGCGGTCTCTGTTGCCGCACACCACTATGGCCACAGCGGCGTGTGCGGCCATTTTTGCGTAGGGCAGACAGTCGGCAAGTTTGTCAAGCAAATCTTTGTCATCCACCAGAATGAACTCCCAGGGCTGTCTGTTTACCCCTGAGGGCGCGCTCATGGCGGCGTGAAGTATCGCCGACACCTGGTCGGAAGTCACCGGTGTGTCCTCGTAACGCCGTACGCTCACACGCTTTATGATGTTCATGTAAGCCTCGTTGTCCGTGTAAGCGGCGGGTATGGTATTGCTGATTTTCATAAGGCAGATCTGCTTAAGCTAATGGGTTTTACCAGTAGATGTTTATCAGCAGCAATCCCACGCATATCGCCACGGCGCTTGCCACCAGTCCCGGCATCATGAACGAATGGTTGAGCACATATTTGCCGATGTGGGTTGTGCCTGTGCGGTCAAAGTTGATGGCTGCGACGATGGTAGGATAGTTAGGGATGAAAAAATAACCGTTTACAGCAGGGTACAGGGCTATCAGAAGATAAGGACTCAGGCCCAGTGCTACGCCGAGCGGCATCACGGCGCGTACCGTGGCGGCCTGGCTATAAAGCAGTATCGACATAATGAACAGCGCCAGACAGAACAGCCAGGGCATTTGCTGCACCATGCCACGGATGGAGCCGGTGAGCTGCGCCATATTGCCGTTGATGAAGGTGTCGCCCATCCAGGCAATACCGAAAATCGCTATCACGGCCTGCATGCCGGCGATGAAAACGCTGCCACGCGTGGGCGATATGCCGTCTATGCGGCAGCAGAGCATTATGATGGCGGCGGTGGAGAGCATCAGAATTTCTATCACTGCGGGCATTCCCACGGGCGTGCCGTCAAATGCCGGACGCATTCCCGGAATGGAACCGAACAGCACTATGAGGAAAGTTGCGGCAAGAAACAGAATCACTGAAAGCTTGGCGCGGAAGGGCGTCTCCACCTTATTGAAAGTATGCTCGTTTTCTTTAATCATTCCTTCTTTCACGCGGCGCTGGTACTCCGGATCATCTATCAGCTCCTTGCCGACTTTGCGCGAAAAGAAAGCGGCCACGAGCACTCCGCACAGCGTGGCGGGAATCGAAACCTTCAGGATATCGAAGAGCGACAGTCCGGCTCCGGATATCAACCCGAGCAGCGCCACCGTCGCGGCGGAAATCGGACTGGCGGTGATGGCCTGCTGCGAAGCTATCACGGCTATGCCCAGGGGGCGTTCGGGACGAATCTTGGTATCGCGGGCCACTTCGGCTATTACCGGCAGCACTGAATATGCCACATGTCCTGTTCCGGCCACAAACGTAAAGGCGTAGGTTACAAGCGGGCTCAGGAAGGTGACGTGCGACGGATTTTTCCGCAGAAGCTTCTCGGCGAGCAGCACCAGATAGTCAAGTCCGCCGGCAGCCTGCATGGCAGCGGCAGCCGCTATCACGGCCGCTATCATCAGCATAACGTCGATAGGCGGCGATGTGGGTTCCAGACCGAATAAAAACACAAGGACGGACATGCCTATGCCGCCCATCACTCCGAGGCCTATGCCACCGAGACGCGCGCCAACCACTATGGCGGCCAATACGAACAGAAGCTGGAATATCATTGTAGGGTTAGGTTGTAAAGTTTCTTTATTGTTATTATAATGCTCCGGGGGGCGTTAAAGTTGAATGCCGGTATCTTTTTCGATGAAAAGAGCCACAGAATCGGCAGTATTGGGCCCGATTACCACATCGGCGCTCTCTTTCACCTGAGGAAAAGCATTGGCTACGGCCACGGCCACGTCGGCCTCCCGCATCATGGGAAGGTCGTTGAGGTTGTCGCCGAACACCACCAGCCGTTCTGCTCCCGTCATGGCCTTGAGTTTTCTCACAGCCGAGGCTTTTGACACACCGTGGTCGAAAATCTCCAGATATCCGTTTGCGGGATTGAAAATATCGGGATAGCATGAAAACGAGCAGCATTCCGATGCTTCAAGCCGCGAGGCTGCCCGTTGCAGCGATTCCAGCGGCCCGAGGGCGAAAATCAATATGGGTTCTGCGCCATAGGGCATCTTTTCAGTGTTTATGTGCATGCGCTTCAGCTCCAGCCGCGAACGTTCGTCGGCGAATTTTCTCACGGCATGGTTTACCGGGCCGGAGTAATAGGCGTGGATTATGGAATCGGGGGCTATGGTGTATATAAACGGGTGGATTCCTTCAGCCGCGAGGATGGCGAGAATCCTGTCGCGGACCGGCTGCCCGATGAGTTGCGGATCGATATACCGGCGCGACGTGCGGTCCCACATCGTGGCGCCGGTAAAGGTTATGAACGGAATGGTTGTATAGGTGTGGCTGAGCAGCCGGTCAACGGTTGCGGGCGTACGCGCCGTGGCCACGCTTATCATGGCGCCCTTCCGCGACAGCTCCGATATGATTGCGGCCGACCGCTGCGACACCTGCGAACACGCATCAAGCAGCGTCCCGTCCAGATCGGTTATGTAAAGTGTATTTTGCGGCTTCATGTTTTCATCAGGGGGAGATGGATTTCGAAGGTTGTGGCTTTGCCCGGGTCGGAGCTGCTGACGAAGATTCTGCCGCCGTGATAGTGCTCCACTATGCGCTTTGCAAGGGTGAGGCCCAGGCCCCAGCCTCTTTGTTTGGTGGTGTGGCCGGGACGGAACACACGCTTGAAGTCCTTGTGCGGAATTCCGCGCCCCGTATCTGTAACACTGATAACGGCGGTTTCGTTCCGGGTTTTCATCGCTATGTCTATCCGGCCGCGGCCGTCCATTGCGTCTACTGCGTTCTTTATAAGGTTTTCCATCACCCACTGCAGCAGCGGCGGCGATACATTGGCCATGGCCGCACCGGCCGGAAGGCTTACGTGCAGCGCTATATTGGATGAGATGCGTGTGAGCATATAGTCGGTTGCGGCTCCCACTACCTCGCGCAGGTCGGCGAGTTCCATCGCCGGCTGTGAACCGATCTTGGAAAAACGGCTTGCTATGGTCTCGAGGCGTTGCACGTCCTTGTCCATTTCCTCGGTAATCTCGCTATCCGTTCCGGTTTCACGCAGAATTTCGATCCAGGCCATGAGCGATGAGATGGGGGTGCCGAGCTGATGGGCTGTCTCTTTCGAGAGGCCTACCCACACCATGTTCTGTTCGGCCCGCTTCGATGATGATACGGCGAAGTACACTATCGCCACAAATGCCGCCATCATGGCTATCATTATGTAGGGATAGATGCTGAGGGCTCGCAGAAGGCGCGAATCCTGGTAGTAGAGATGCTGCAGCGTAGAGGGGGCGATCATTATGTGGATTACGTGGCCCGTGCGTCGAAGCTCGTCGAGCTTACCGGCGAGAAAAATGGCATTAGCCGGCGATATATAAAGTGAGTCAGGGCCCACGGCTGTTTCCGGCAGGTCGAAATTGCGTTGCATGAGAATCTTTCCGGCGTCGTCGGTGAGGATTACCGGAATGGCGGTGTTGGTTTCTATTATCTCCAGCAGGAAGTCGAGATTGCTTCCCGAGGCATCCCCTCCGGCCGAAGTTTCCGCCGAAGCTATCTGCCGTGTGGCGTCGGCCCATATCTGCATCCTTATTCTTTCCTGTTCTGCCACTCCCTTGGCCAGGGAATTGGAAAAGAGCAGGAATGCCGCCACAATTATAATCGAGGCGATAAGAAACAGAATTTTGCCGTGTCGGCACAGCGACGGAACATTCATTTTGGGTGATTTATATCGGATGAGGATTGGCTGAAAGAGACTTATGCCGTTGCCGGATGATACCAATGAAAGTTAGATAATCAATCCGGGAAATTTATAAGGTCGAAGTACATGGCTCTCGTTGGGGAATGCCTGTCTTTCTCGGAAAGGAACATAAATCCGCACTTCTCATAGAAAGGTACGGCCGCAGCGTAGGCGTCAACCGTTATGAAGCGGCAGGCGCTTCTGCGCATTGTGGAGAAAACGTGCTTTACCTGAAGAAGAATTGTCCGGCCAATCTGATGGCCAGCGTAGTCTTTTGAAATAGCAAGACGACCTATCTTGACAGCGGGATATTCCCTGCGCCGTTTTGAATTGGCTACACGGCGGTTCAAGCGGTTCCATAATTTCTTTTCATCCGGGTCAAAAACAATCTTGTCGTTAAGCAGACTGTAATAAGCAACAGTTCTGTCCGCTTCATTATCTTCGAGCAGATAGGTCAGGGCCATCATAGACCTGTAGTAATTAGCTGCGTCGGAAAACAAAAAGTCATTCAAATCGGCATCGCCGCAATCGAATGACTTTATTTTGGTCTCGGCATCGATCTGCCGGAACGTGAATTTGTCAAAGTCCATAATTACATCGGGAATGTGCTTATGGCTCTGAATGCCTCATACGCCTTTCTTGCCGCTTCCTTTTCCTCTTTGCTGACGGGAGCGGGATTCGCCATTCTCTTGGCGAAATTTTCAGCGTCTCTCCCCCTTAATACAGGGGTTTCTTTGATGGGTCTTGCCATACTGATACTCCTTTGTTTGTGGTTAGTTCACAAATATACAACAAATTTCCGATATGTAGAGTTGTAAAATCCGGAATGGGCTATGAGCGAGTGCCGGTTTATAGTCCGGTTTATAGTCTGGGGGGGGAGACGGATCAGAAGAGGGTGCGGAGGATGTCGAGCGATTTCAGCGATTTCAGCGATGCGACGTGGAGGGAATAATAGTCGAGAATCAGGTCGAGAATGCGGGAGCGTTCAGCGCGGGTCATGCGGTAGAGGTGCATGTTGGCGGGGGTCATACGGCTGAGCCGGGCCACGGCCTCGGCGTCGGCCGGCGGCAGATAATGGCGGTGGAGAGGCGGAGAGGCGCGGAAACGCCCTTCGGCCATGTCGAACACCATACCGGGGCGGAAATCCTCGGTGCGCGGGTCGATGCCTATGAAGCGTCCCAGTCCCATCAGCATCATTATATGGAAATTCGCAGTCCGCTCTGACGGGAGTGCCGAAAGCACTTCCATGCAGTTGTAGATATAGGCAAACAGACCTTCGTCCGGCCCGCTTTCGCGTAGCACTGAGCCGAGCACTTCGGCTGAAAACAGCGCGAGCGAACTCTTCACGGGGTTGCCGTGAATAGCCGATGGAGCGGCAGACATAGGCCGCGGCTCGTGCATGAGCAGTATGTCGGTGCCCCGGCGCGTGTCGGCCACACATTCCACCGCGCTCAGGGGCATGAGCAGGGCGCGGCGCCTTATCGCCTCGCGTCCCCCGCCGGCCGGCAGCGCGAATGCAACCCTTCCGGCCTCCAGAGAAAAAGCCGTGAGTATGGAGCTGCGTTCATTATGCTTGATGGTGCGCAGCGCTATTATGTGCATTGGGGTCTTCATTGCTCACAAAGTTAACAAGAAAGCACCCGTTCACACGTCTTGAACCCTCCAAAATGCCTAAAATTCTCATATTTTGATAAATTTTGATGCGATTATTTGCCGGGAATAAAAAAAGAGGCTATATTTGCAGTCGATTTTGCGCAGAGCGCTATCTCCGGCCCATTCGTCTATCGGCTAGGACGCAAGATTTTCATTCTTGAAAGAGGAGTTCGATTCTCCTATGGGCTACC
>VSPV01000001.1 GCA_009775605.1 Paramuribaculum sp. | reverse complement strand
CTATGAGAATCAACTCACATACCCATCCCGACCTCCCCCGGCGCGTGCCCCTGCGGCCCGCGCTTTTCTTTTGCGCCCACTCAGGCGGCTGGGGTGTGGAACGCAGAGCCGCGCGGGAACGGCAGATGGACGCGGGAACCTCTTTTAACTCCGGCGGGACTCTGCCTTTCTGCGAGGCTCTGCGTAACGTTCGAGGGGAAGAGGGGAAAATTAAGACGGCGGAAATGCATCGCGCAGTCCGCCGCCTTTAAGTTATGGAAATTGTGTATTAATTAAGAGTTCCGTTTCCTCGGGTAAATTTGATTTCCCCGGTGTTGTAGTGGTCGTTTGTGATACGGATTGTGGTCACGGAACCCTGGATTCCAAGGTTATTAAGCGAAGTGATGGTGCGGAAGCGGCAGCGCACGCGGCGGGTGGATGTTCCGTTACCATTGTCAATCTTCAGACCGTTGGCGCCGTGGGTCTGGCCCGGAAGAAGCGGGTCGTTATACTGGGTCCAGGTGATGGTCTTGATATATTTGATTCGCGAGCCTTGGATATTCGGGAATGAAGAGGTCCCTGATGTCACCACAAGCGTACCGATAGGATTGTTCTCGATATTCTGACGGTCGGCCTCAAGCTCAAACACGAGCGGGAACATGGCTTCGGGCAGGTTGTCGGGGATATCGAAGAATACCGTGATCGGATCTTTTTCACCATCGCCGGCCCGGTTGGGATTATCAAGATCAAGCTTCGTGGCGCCGGTGCCGAGCGCTTCACCCGTTCCCACATAGTTCTGACCGGTTCCGGGGAACTCCTTGAGGTTCATGAAGTCCCATTTCTGGTGGAGAACCAGATTTATGGTTCGTCCCAGGCCGGATTCCTTAACCATGGTGAAGGATTGCGTCTTTGTCTCAGCAGTGGCGCCCTTGCAGGTGATCTTCACCGAGCGCCATCCGTCGCTGTCGTCGGTGGTTGATTTCTCGACCGACTGGATTACGTCACCGGGCTCCAGCCCGATGAAATTCACGTTGCCGTTGTTGTAAGTGGGGGCGCCTTGCGAACTTCCTGCAAGACTGCGGTAACGGTATTTGAATTCCAGCACCTGCGTATTGGGATCGGTGAGCACGGCGGTGGTGAAATTGACAAACACCACCTCATTTCCATCCGAAATATTGAGCATTCCGCCCAGTTCTATGTCAAACGAGAAATTGTTGTAGACCACTCCCTGAGCTGCTTCCTCAGCAGTGGAGTAACCACGCGTGCCAACACCTTTGATAGTGATGTTGTAGCTGAAATTGCGCAGGAGATTGTAGTAGCGGAAGACGCCCTGAGTGTCGTTTTTGCCAAGGTCGAGCTTATAATATGAGTCGGTTTCGTCAGTTTTATATTTTCCGCGCACAATCACGAATGTGTGGCGGATGGAGCTGAACGGACGCTCATAGAAATATTTAGGATTGACGTCCTCAGGAACGGCAGGCCCTGCGTCCTGATTGTCAAACTCGGTTCCCGCGGGAATGATTCCTTCGTAGGAAGAAAGCGCACTGAATGCCACCGGCTTCTGGTCGGCGTCGAGGAATTCGGGGAATTCATTGTCAGAGGCATCCCACGGGGCTACGGTTCCGGACTGTGGGTTGTTCACGAGCGCAAAGCCTGTGAGAATAAAGTCGGTCACGCTCGGATCCTTGGTTACGGTCACACGGCCGAAGTTACGGACGAGCGCCACGCTCTTGAGCTGTTCCATTGCCTCGGTAGCGGTGAATCCCGTGGATTCTGAGACGGTGGCATATCCTTCGGGGAAGGCAAGGCGGCGCCAGTAGGCCGGGGTCTGATCTGTTACTACTATATTAGGCATCACGGAAGCCTCCACACCGTAGTCCGGCGTCAGTTTCTGGCTTTTTGGCAAAGCCACAAGGTGCAGCACCCGGCCTTCGGAGGTTTTGTTGAGCGTCACTTTGTAAACTACCTTGCCGGGCTGGGGAGTTTCAGCTTCCGCCTCATACATGGTGGTAAAAGTGTTGCGCAGCGGCGACCCGTTGTCGACAAACTCCAGCAGGTAGAGATGCATGTCGGCATAGTCGGCCTCAGGGCCGAGAGTGCGGCTGTCGGCGTTCGGCATCTCGGGCATCTGGATGCCGACGCTTACCACCACCTTGTCGCCCTCAACGTAAATATCACCCTTTTCAGCGGGGACCTCGGGCTGCAGCCCGTCGGACGAACAGGCTGCCCCCGTCAGGGCCAATAATGCTATGCAAAGATATTTTGTAAGTTTCATAATCATTTATCGCTAAGGGTTACTCATCCTGAGGACTTGTCTTGGGTCGGTCGCCCCAGGTGAAAGTGTAGATGGGACGGTTGGCATTGGGTGTTGATGCCGAAGGCGTGAGAGTCTCGGAACCCCAGTACCATTCATCGTAGACAAAGCGAGCATGATCGCGGTAGTTGTCACCGGTGAAAGGAGCGGATGCGGCTCCGGATGCACCTCCTGTAGGATTTGCAACAATTGCAATGTTCGGATTCGTGACTGTCCCATCCGGAACCCTTACCGCACCTTGTGCACACCAATAAAACCATGTACCTGATGCATTTGTACCAAACAATCGCGGAATTTTTTTATCGGCAGCCAATTGCATTACAAATTCAACCTCTGCGAATGTGGGAAGTCTCCAACGTCCGGCACAGTATCCTAATTCCTGATAAGCGGCGGCTCTGCGGCGTGACATTTCGCGTGTCATATAACTTGAAGTTCCTCCATAGCTAGAGCAAATCCGGAATTTGGGGGCAATCGTATTGCGGTTATCATTGCTTTCACGGGTTGGATAATAGTATCTCAGAGTGCGTTGGCTTGATTCACCAAGAGCCGGAGCCTGCACAAATCCAGGAACTTCATATAATTCCCAATCTGTACTAAAATAAGGTTCTCTATACCACGGCTTCATCTGACTCTGGTCGGATGTCTGATATCCATCCCAATGCCAACTGTTTGGATTATTAGGGCACCAGGCTTGATTCTGATTTCCCTTCTGGAATACCCAATATTCCGTTCTGAACACATCAGTAGTCCCTCCATCAACAGTATAAGTACCGTGATTATTACTCAAGTCATTATTGATATTATATGACCGTGGGTCACCAATTGTATAATTAGTATTAGAGGGTAACGTTGTAATAGTGACCAAATACAAATTGGGGTTCCAGTTGTAATAATTTGGAGGAAATCCTAAACCAATGGAATTGTTCCAGTTTCTATAGTTATAGATTGTTTTTCGAATATTAGGCCATCGGCTTACACCTGAAGTGGGAACTTTCAGTGTTTCTTCGTCGTATCTACCATTAATGATAGTATTTCCTAATGGAGGCTGGGTATATTGCAAATGTTCAAGATTACCGGCATAATTCTGCACAGCTGTGATATAGATACCCGGATATTGAGTGATCTTTATAGTTTCTTTGTACAGATTTTTATCTATACCGGAAGTTCCATCAGAAACATCCCTATGTTGAACCGTAACTTCGAACTCAACACGTGAGTACTCGTCAATATCAGATTTTTTGAAAAATGAAATCGCTTCTCTTACTTCATCTATATCATTGGTATAATCAATAGGAGCTCTTGTTCCATTGAGCCGAGTTGTAAGAGAGATTTCCCTATCGGAACTATTATAAGGCACCCATACTTTCAATTCATGGGAGACATCAAGAGTTTTCCTATTATTATCGAAATTTGCAGTATACACGGCCTCACCATTTTCAGCAGATTTTTTATTCTGTTCCGGAGTCACGCGCACGTAAAATTCCGAACCCTGATCGGAGAAGTTGTAACGGTAGAAAGTCATTTTCACATCGGTTACAACTGTGGGATGCGAAGTGTAGAATGGAATGGAGATAGATGTTTCGTTGTTGACGGTGAATTCGTTCTGGTCTACCACGAGATAGCGGTAGTCCTTGATGTCGACATCGATGTTTTCGTTACTCCAGTCGGCCACCCAGTATTCGGCTTCGATTTCCTCCGGTTCTTCGGGCACGAAGCTGCCGAGAACGCCTACATGAAGGTTGATATGATAGGAGATATTGCGCACGGTCTCGGTAGCGGTCATGGGAACCACGGGCACCTGATAATAACATGTGCGATATGTCTTGCCGCCGTCGGGAGTCCAGGGCACACTCAGAACCATGTGGGTGCGGTGACGCTCGTTGTTTTCGAGCGTCCACTTGTTGGGGTAGGTGTAGAACGGTGTGGTCTGCGACTTGGTGTATTTGGGGTCGGGATTGTCACTGAAGCCGTAATCGTTTTTGTCGGGTGTATTGAAATAGCAGTCCGAGGCCATGTTGAGGGTCGGCGCGGGCGTAAGGGTAGACTCTTTTACGCCCTGCATGAGCCAAACGCGCATACCGTCAAGGCGCGGGGTCCAGGTGATTTTCTCACCGTTTACTTCTTCTTCTATCGATCCCTCTACGTTAAGGGCGAGAGTGATTTTGGCAGCTGAGCGCTTCACTTTCACGCTGCCGGTGACGGCACGGCCGGTATTGGTGAGCGTGGCCTCTCCGTCACCGTCCATTGTAAACCGGGGCTGCACCATTTTACTCTCGAATTCCGAGTTGACCACAAGCTGCCGAAGCTCTTCGACAGTAGTGGCATTGCCCGGCTCGACATTGACGGCGGCGTAGACGTTACACTTGTTTGTGCCGTCCTCCTTGAAGAGCTGAGTCAGGATTTCGGATGTAAGGGGAATATTGAAAGTAGCCTTCCCAACGGCGTTGACGTCGCGGAAAGTCTGCATATAGGCAGGCCGAGAGGAGGTGTTGTCTCCCGAAGGCTGCCAGAAGCAGAGTGTGACTGTTTCGATACGGTTTTCGTTGAGGTTGTCGACACCCGGTTCGGTTTCACCGGCACGCGAAACGGCATCGGAACAGGAAAGCGAGACGGTGATGTAGCCGTCCTTGGCCGCACCGGGATCTTCGGGCATGGGGACATCTAATTCGTCGGAACATGACGGCATGACGCCGAGAAGTCCCAGCGTCAGGGCCGTCAGAGCCGTCGAGATATATCTGTGGAAGGTTTTAATCATGGATGTCAAACATTATTGAGGATTCTGGATAAAGGTGACATACTGTACATCCTTGCCATAGTCGTTTCCGAGGATGGCACGGGCAGGGACTGACAGGCCGCTCGGCATCGTCACCATTACCTGGAGTATGGCATGACGTGCCGTGGTTCCGGCTGCGCTCGTAGGAGCTACGGAGAAGTCGACCTTAGTGCCCACGCTGCCCGTGATATGGGTGGTGGGGTTACCGTCGGGCAGAAGGAACTGAATGGCGTTCTGCTCGCCGCTCTGCGTGATGAGATAGGCATCCCAGCGGGCTCCAAGAGGAGTAGAGATTCCGAAAGAGCCCTTTACGGCGTCAGGATAATTCCTGAGCACGAGTCGGCCGCTGTTCTTGTCGAGTGAAGCATAGGTACCGGTCTCGAAGTTCAGAAGACCGTCACTTGCCACACCTATCTGCTCAGTATAGTCGAATTCGTAAGTTTCAGGAGTCCAGGGCAGCGGCTCCACGTCGTAGAAAATCGAGTTGTCGGTGCCGACACTGATGTTGATTTTCAGGTGGGTGTTTCGGGCTATGGCCTGATGGCCGTCGAATTCAAGAATATTGGTTGCAAGAGGCTGAGCGTCGAGCCAGCGGCTGCCGTCGAGCTGAATCTGCACCTTATAGGCTCCGGATTGCAGCGTGGATGATGATTCGGGGAAATAAATGTCTCCGCGCTGAATGTCGTTGCCAGATGAGGCAAGCAGTTTTATCGGGTTGCCGAAATTCGCACCGTCGAGAGTATACGTAATCACCGAGTTTGAGGATGGAGAATCGAATGCCTTTATATAGCGCTGGTTCTTATCTACATTTTTGATTTCTCCGCTGCTCTCATCTCCGTTGATGCCTGTGCCGGTATATTTTTCCGGAGAATAGACAGCGCTGCTCACGGTTGTAGCCGATGTGTAACGGGGAAACACGTATTCACGCTGGCTCAGGCCGGAAAGACGCACACCGGTAATCGTTCCACCTATACCCTGAAAGCCTGAGAGATTAAAAAAGAATGTGGCTTTGGCGGCGGCGCGGGTCATGAACAGACGGGCCTCCTGTGTCTGGCTGATGTCGTTGGGGCTCACTCCACTCTCATCGCTTCCTGAGCCGGAATCGGTGGAATAATCAGGGTGAGGAATCTTCACCGTCTGGAGGCGGAACACTTCTGTGAGGGGAAGCCTTTCTTTATCTTTGAAAAGAGATGATGTGACGTTCTGCGAGTTCAGCTGTTGGTTTGTATAGCCCGCGGTCCATGACTGCATCACTTCAAGAGGCAGTTCCTGACCGACGGCGTAACTGTCGAGCCACTCACTCACAGTCCTGACATCACGTCCCGGATCTGACGGCAACGGCAGCGAAGCTTCATTGGCAATGAGATACACCCATTTCAGCTCGTTGGACGCCACCTTGAACTCGAGATTGTCGTTCAGGGGATTGCCCTTGGCATCGGTGGCTACCATGCGGTTGCCTTCAACCTTCCGGGAGTCGTGAAGAATGATTACGCGGAGGGTGGAGACAGATTCGAAATCACCGGTGCCGGGCTCGTAGCTGTCGGGGGCGTCGGCGCGCGAACCGGCATCGCCGTCAAGACCCATTGCCACCTTCAGGCGGAGGGTCACGTCGCCTTTGGTCTCGTCGGGGGCCGGAGAGGGGGCCTCGGAGGAGCAGGCGGCAAGAGCCAGGGCGGCGAGGGTGAGCGCCGCCAGGGCCGAATGTCGCAGAGAGTGGAGAATCATAGGTCAGCGTTGTTGAGTCGCACAATCCAGTCGTTGATAACTATGCGGGTGTCGATCCAGCGGCCGTTGTCGAGGAACAGTATCATGTTCCAGCGGCTTTCGCGGTCGAGGAATTCCTGGGAGCCCATGGAGTCGAAGTGGAGGCTCTTGAGCAGCAGGAGATAGTTGACAAGGGGTATGGAAAGGACGGGGCGGCCGTCGGCGACACTGTTGATTACAAGACGGGCGTTGCTGCCGGCTATGAGGCGCGAGGTTGAGAATTCGGCGAATGCGAGAATGGCGTCGTCGCCTTCCTCGGTCTCGCCGGCTCCGGCCTGACCGGTTGCCCAGGGATGATATGTGATTCCGCCGGCGGTGGGCACCACGGCGTTCTGCCACGAGAGCAGGGTGTTGTTGTCGGTGATCTCGAATGTGAAGTCGGCGGGATCCACGGAGGTGCCGTCTACGTTCTGGAGCAGGATGCGTATGGAGTTGGTGTCCTTCATCATATAGACGGTGCCGGCGGTATAGTCGGTGGCGTCGGGGTCAACGGTGAGGTCAAGGTCACCGAAAAAGAGCGGATGCAGGTCCTTGCCGGGGTCGGCGTCGATGCAGTCGGCGTTCATTGCCACGGCGAGGTCACGGAGCTGCGAGCCGGCCACGGGCTGGTCGACGAAATGGAACGTGGGTTTAGAGCATGCCATGCCGCCGTAGGCCACGAAGTGGTAGGAGGCTGCGGGGAGGTCGAGGGTCATGCGGTAGTTCTCGTCGGCAAGCACCGATGATGTCTCGGTGCGGGTCTCGACGAGGCGTCCCTGTGCGTCGTAGACGAGCAGGGTCAGACAGTCGACCTGCGAGGGGAATGCGTTGGCAAATTCCATGTTGTAATCGTAGACGAAGCGGAGCACCACGCCTTCGGGGCAAGGAGCCAGATCGTCATTGATCAAGGAACTGCATCCGGTCAGACCCACGAGCGCTGCGGTGCCTATGGCGGCCGATCGTATGGCTCTGATTATGTTGCGCTTTAGATTATACATCGGGTTGAGCGGTAATGATTGGTTGATGGAATGGCAGGGACGCACCGCGGCACATCCCTACCCTTCCGGGAATGCTTTAGAATTCTATGCTGTTGAGGCGGACGGCCCAAGGCACGATGGCTACCTTCACGTCGAGGTAGATTTCATCGGATTCGTCGGGGGTGCCGGGAGTAGGCTTGTCGGGGTCATTTCCGGGAATACGGGGATGGCCGAGACGGGAGATTTTGTCAACGGAGAGTTTATACACGTTGTTGCGGACTACGGCGAATTCCATCGGGCCCATCACGCCGGGAATACCGTTGTCGTTGTGACGGTTCCAGTAGTAATAGTAGCAGTAGTAGCCGGGGGTGTCGCCGTCGATTGAGCTCTGATAGATGGTGATTCCGGCAGCGGTAACGGCCTGACGCATGGCTGTGAGAGTGGCATGAGCATTGGCTTCGTCGCCGAGATTATCGGGCACGGGCTTGCCGGCATTGTTCCAATCTGTCCATTTACCGTCGGGGCTCTTGGTCCAGTTCGTGTAGGGAGCACTTTGTTGCCAATTTTCGGAACCGGGATTCCACTGAGAGTCAGCAACGTCGATTTTTTCACCGTTTTCTTTGATATACTGATTCTTTACCACTTTACCGTCTTTAGCAACGTACTGGGCCGGGATGGGGCCTTCGCCGAACACGGCTTTGTAAAGACTGTTGGAGCGGTTTACCTCTGTCTCGCCATTGGCGTTGATGGTTACGGAAGCCTGAATAGCGGCCTGACGGATGTGGGACCAGGTCATGTAGAGATGGCCGTTGAAATAGTAGAGAATGGGGTCGTCAGTTGAGTTGCCTTTGATGGGAGCATGCTCTCCTTCCACACCTATCACGCTGAACTTATCACCGTTGAGGCAACGGGCCACATTTTTCACATAGTCTTTGTCCCATGACTGCCATGTCACGCTTTCGGCCTGAGTTGTGCCGAGCATGCGGGCCTTGAATACTATACCGGTGGATATGCCGTTCATCTGCTTGGCCGGTCCGGCGGGAATTGCGTTTTCGGTCACATAGCGCCATACGTGGTAATCACCGGGCTTGTGGGTTGCATTACCGTCCTTATCGGTGACTTTATCGGTTCCTGTGTAATTGTCTCCGCGTCCATTGAGCACGTCGGACACTTTGTAAACATCCCACTGGCTGGAGGCCATCGTTGCGTTGGCAAATGTGCCGTTATTGCTGAAGAAAGCGAAGTTGAAATAGTCGGAGAAGTTGCCGCTGATAGTGGTGCCTCCGTACTGTTCAGCATACGGATCGACCACGTAGTTGCCCTGGGCATAAACGCCGGTAGCGGGATTGCGCTGCCAGCCTTTCTCTTTGCCGCAGATTTCGAAGCCGGGGCCGTCGGGCTGACCGTTGTCGCTCACACGGGGAAGATAATAGAAGCTGTTGCTCATGTTTACGAGCGCCATTTTCTGGAGCTGGACCTTGACAAGAGGATTATTGGTGTCAGCCTCACCGTCGGCTTTGGTATAATACAGCACATTGTAGGTGTTGTTGTTGTTCGAACCGTCCTTGAAGTCGAAACGTGCCACAGAACGCTCAACCTTTACGGCACCGCGCGAAGCAAGATTGTCGACATTCACATCGTTGTTCACGTCGGAGAGGTGGAAAGGTTTGTCAACAGTGTTGAATTTCTCCCAGTCGAGAACCTTGGCGGGAAGCTGACGCGTGGTGAGCTCCACATTGTTCATCAGGAACGAGTTAGAGCCCCAGATGCCTATGTTCTCATTAGGTTTGTCGGCGCTGCCCTGAATCACGGTGCATTTTTCGTTGATCCATTCGGTATCGCCGATGTTTGCGTTGGCGGCAGAGAACATTTCTCTGAGTTCGTTAGTGGGATTGCAGAATACAAACACGTAGACTTCGGGAGCCACTGTATTATTGTCGCCGAGCGCCTGATAAAATGAGTTAAGATTGGTTTTCTGGATACGGGCCAGGGCCTTGTATTCTTTAGAGGTGGAAGTGGAGGCGCTTGTAAGATAGTTGCTCTGCACTTCGCTGGCGGCAATGAAGCCGAATTCCTTGAAAGTGCCTACGGCATTTTTGGACGCGAGGACTATGAGGGCCGAGCTCACGGTGTTTTCCTCGTCAGAACCGAATTCAGTGCCTCCGGTTGAAGTGCCGTCATCGGTGGTTTCACTGCGCGAGCCCATGTTTCCTGTGGGCATCTGGATGTCGAGAGCCATGTAGAAGCCTTCGCCTTGTCCTTCGGGGAGCTGATCGGGCGCGTCGGGGCCGATCTTGTCGTCGCTGCATGACCACATAGCCGTGGCAGCAAGCAGACTGAATAGAACTTTCTTAAGGTTTTTCATTTCTGTTATGTGTCGTGATTGATTTATTTGTTTTCGGATGAGGTGGAGAGACCGGCGTTGAACGCCTCGATTTCTTCGATCTGGGAGATGGCTGCGGGAGCGTCGGCCACTCTCAGGCGCGCGGCCTGCTCGAAGAGCGGACGGGCTGCGGCGTAGTCGCCCTGCAGGGCGGCGAGTATGCCGCGGGCATAGACGGCCTCGGAGCCTTCACCGGCCTTGGCGAGGTAGCGTGCGGCGTTTTCGTAGGCACCCTGGGCCATGGCGGCATTGGCCGCGTTGAGGTTGGCGATCTCGCTGTCGGGATACATGCGCGCGGCGGTCTCGAATATGTAGTCATACTCCTTCGAACCACGCTCCACATTCTGCGCGGCCACAAAGAACTCGTTGAGGCTCAGGTTCTGGGGCTTGCTGTAGACCAGCTTGAGAATCTCCTGGGGGTCGTTGTAGGAGCGGATGGTGTAGGCAATGGTGTAGTCAGTGTGGCGCAGTGCCGGGTAAACCTCACGGAGCAGACGGGCGTAGGCCGCGGGATACTGCGACTTGAGGCGCGCGTCGCGCGCGTCGGGAGCCAGAGAGGTGTCGGTGGCGATGGCGAGCAGACCTTCGCGGTCGGCGATGGAGTTGGCGCGGAGCCATGCCACGAGACCTTCCCAGTCCTCAGGCTCGTAGGCGGTTGAGTAGATGGACGAGGCGAAATCGTAGAGACCTTCCACGTATTTCTTGAGCGACTCGGTGCGGCCCTTTGCCAGGCGCACGTTGTTGTTCCACGGGCCTTCCGGCGAGGCATAGCCCTTGAGGGTGATGCCACGCACGGTGATGTCCTTGTCCTGGCGCACGGAGTCGATGCCGGCGCGTATCTTGGCAAGCTCGCGGGTGTTGGAGCGGTAGTCGGGGTAGATTACTGTCTTGTTCACGGGGAAGTCGACGAACGCGCGTCCCGAGAGCTCGCGGGCCTTGACGGCCTCGGCGGCGGGGGCAATATAGTTAAAATTAGGCGTGAACACGCGCGGACGGAAGTCGAGCTGACGCAGGGGCACCGTAGTGAGCAGCTGCTCGGCACCGCAGCATCCGGCGTCGCGGCGCTCGAGGCTTAGGTCGGCGCTCTCCATCCAGGAGGCGTAGGGCACGTTGGCCTTGTAGTCTATCCGGCCTCCGCGGTAGAGGGGCGCGGTCTCGTGGCGGCGCTGTGCCTGGAAATAGCGGTTGCGGCCGCCAACCATTATGGAGGGAAGGCGCAGGGTATCACCCTGGGGAGTGGTGAGC
Source organism: Paramuribaculum sp. (assembly GCA_009775605.1). GTDB lineage: Bacteria > Bacteroidota > Bacteroidia > Bacteroidales > Muribaculaceae > Paramuribaculum. The sequence continues at coordinate 32,657 of VSPV01000001.1, read as the reverse complement.
ACGGGGGTGAGCCACGACTCGCGGTTGGTCTTGCGTCCGAGATCGTCGGCGTCAATTGTCATGTCGACGAGCAGACGGTCGGTCGAGCGGTCTACTTTCAGATTGCTGACGCGTGCCTGGTCGGCGATGGCGGCCGATGCCGCCGATGCGCACAGCAGAGCGGCCAGGCATGCTGATATGATGTTTCTTTTCATTATTGCAGAAGGGGCTTGACGTTAGAAGATGTAAACGAGATTCAGGGCAAGCTTCGTGGGGCCCACATAATTGTGGGGACGGCGCGAATATGCCTTTGTGCCGCATTCGGCGCAGGGATATTTGTCGAAGCGGGTGTAGATCCATCCCACGCCCAGCTCTGCCTCGAGGTTCCAGTGGCGGCCGAGAATCCAGGTATAGCCGTAGGCCACGCCGGCGCCTACAAACCATCCCTGGTAGCGGTAATCCTTGAGGTTGCTCAGGTCGGTTCCGAGAAAATTGAGGCTGCCGAGGTTCACGTTGCCGATATTATACTGGCCGCCGAGCAGGTGGGCGCCAACGAAATGTCCGGCGGTGGCGTCGCAGAACCAGTAGCGGGCCTCGGGCTGCACGAGCCAGTGTTTCCATTTGTGATTGTTGATGCTCCAGGCGTTGAGGTTGCCGGAGAGGTCAATTGACCAGCGGGGAGCCACGCGCATCTCGGCACCGAGGTTGACTGTTGCCGTGGCGTCGTAGAGCAGGTTGGTCTTAAGCCCGAACTGCTCTGCCTTAGCCGTCGGGGCAAGGAAGAGGGCCGCGGCGGCAAGGATCAGGCTGATAGATAGTTTCATTGTCGTGTTGTATGTTTTTTTGTTATACAGCGGTTCTGTCTGTATGGAATCATAGCATTGCGAGGTCTGTCCGCAGAGGCCGTGAAGCCTTGACGGTTGGGCGTACATGTGTCTGTCCGCGCCTGTCCCCTGACGTTGTAAAGGGATGGCGTTGAACCGGTTGTCCTTTTGTCAAATAGTGTAATCTCCCGTTGCGGGCCTATGTCGGGGTGCATTCCGGCATGGCGCCGGGGAGGCAGCTATCTGGCCTGAGGTTCGTAAATCAAATGCCCGACTTCTTCGGGCTACTATCCATAACGGCACAAAGATATTTATAATAGATTAAAAAAATTACCCCCCTCCGTGTTAAATTTCGTTAACGTCTGAACCATATGAAAACCACGGATTTCACGCCGGGCGTCCTGAAACCTCCGTCGCATCTCTTTTAGGGAGCTAACAATTTTATGGCAATAGCGTTGGATTGGGTGTCAGGAATGATTTTTATCTTCCGCAAACAGGTGCGGACAATTCAATAAACTTTTATTTCAAGTCCTAAATTTTTACGAGAGATGAAAACACCGGAATTTTGCAGAGCCATGACCATGGCATCGGTAATCGCGGCCCTCGCCGGCGGCACGATGGAAAGTGAAGCGTGTACACGCGCTGTTTATCTTGGGCCTGACAGCATGATTGTGACAGGGCGCACAATGGACTGGAAAGAGGATCCGCAGTCCAACATCTATTTCTTTCCCCGGGGAATCGAACGCCGGGGAGGAATCACGGACAACAGCGTGAAATGGACCTCGCGCTACGGCAGCGTGGTGACGGCCGGATATGATATCGGAGTGTGCGACGGGATGAACGAGAAAGGGATGGTGGCCAACCTGCTGTTTCTGGCGGAATCGGACTATCACCGGCCTAACGACAAACGCCCCGTGATGGGTCTGAGCATCTGGACGCAGTATGTGCTCGACAATTTCGCCCCCGTTGATGAGGCCGTTGAGGAGCTGGGCAAGCAACTGTTCCGCATCGACGACCCCGACCTTCCCAACGGCGCGAAATCGACCTTGCACCTTTCCATATCCGACCCCACGGGAAACAGCGCGATATTCGAATATATCGACGGTAACCTCGTGATTCACCATGGCAGGGACTGCCAGGTAATGACCAATTCACCTTCCTACGACAAGCAGCAGACACTCGATGACTACTGGAACCAGATAGGGGGCCTGATAATGCTGCCGGGAACCAACCGCGCGTCCGACCGCTTTGTGCGTGCGTCGTTCTACATCAATGCCCTCCCACAGACATCGGATTACCGTGAGGCAGTGGCGGGAGTGTTCAGCGTGATGCGCAATGTTTCCGTGCCGCTCGGAATCTCGGTACCCTCCCAGCTCAATATAGCCTCCACACGGTGGCGCACCGTGGCCGACCAGAAACACCGCGTGTATTATTTCGAATCCACGCTTAGTCCCGATATATTCTGGATCGAGTTCAGGAATCTTGATTTCAGCGTCGGCAACAAAGTGAAGAAGCTCACCCTTACCAACGGCGAAATTTATGCCGGCGACGCCGTGGACAAGATGCGCGACTCCGCTCCCCTCCCCTTCCTTTTCGGAATATGACCGAATACTCCCTCTCAGCGACATCCTGGGGTTTCCGATGCGGTGTGCGCAACACAGAACCATTCCGCGTTACACATCACAAGCACCCCCCAGGCGGCACTCAGTTGCGGCGCGGGAGGAGCGGGAGGATTTCGGCGGGGGTGCTGACTATGTGGTTGGCGTAATGCTCCCGGAGCTCGGATTCGGGGCGGAATCCCCAGGTGACGCCGATGGAAGTCACTCCGGCACGGTAGGCGGTCTCCATGTCCACGCCCGAGTCGCCGATGTAAATCACATCGTCTTTTGGCGTGGGGCATTTTCCAAGAATCTCAAACACAATGGAGGGGTCGGGCTTCACCGGCACGCCTTCCTTCTGCCCTTCGATGGCCGCCCATTCCACTGTGGGGAAGAAATCGCGTATCAGACGGTCGACGGCAGCCTGATATTTATTGGAGGCAACGGCCACATTCACCCCGCGGGCGCGCAGCTGCGCCAGAAGTTCGGGGATGCCGGGATAAGGCACCGTATTGTCGGCCAGATGCGTGCCGTAATATTCCTTGAAATGGGTGCGGAGCAGCTCCACATTCTCCGGCGTGCGTTCGGCCTCGGGGAGCGCGCGCTCAAGAAGGCGCGTCACGCCGTTGCCCACCATAAAGGGATAGGATTCCGGTGCGTGCGTGGGGAAACCTGCGGTGCGCAGGGCATAATTGGTGGCCGTGGCCAGGTCGGCGATAGTGTTTAGCAGAGTGCCGTCGAGATCGAATATTGCGAGCATAGTCTGAATAATTTCTAAATATAAACAACCGGAGAGAGCGGAAAGTGCTTTCAGAAAGGATATCCCACCGAGAAATGGAATGTGGCGTCGCGTCCCCAGCGGGGATGGATAATGGGCCATCGTTCCTGATTGGCGGCGGGATTGTGGGCCTTCATGCCAAGGTCGAAGCGCAATAGGAAATAGGTGAAGTCCATGCGCAGACCCACGCCATAGGCCAGCGCAATCTGTTTCCAGAACGTATCGAAATGGAACATTCCGCCGGGCTGGTTCTCGTAATTATGGATGGTCCAGATATTGCCGGCATCAACAAACAGCGCGCCCTCGAACACCCAGAAAAGCTTGGCGCGGTACTCGGCCGAGAGATCCAGGCGGATGTCGCCGCACTGGTTGATAAAGTCGGTGACGGAATTGCGCGAGTCAAACGAGCCGGGGCCGAGCGTGCGCACGCCCCATCCTCTCACACCGTTTGCACCGCCGGCATAGAAACGCTTCTCGAAGGGGAGCACGCGCGAATTGCCGTAGGGCACCCCCAGACCAAGGCCCAGGTGGAGCGCCAGAGCGTGGCGCTGGGTAAAATTGCGGGTGAAAGCATAATCGAATTCCGTTTTTGCGTATTGCGAATACTGGATGCCGAAGAGCGTGTAGACGCCGTCGTGGCGTTTCTGGCCCGACAGCGAGGAGATGGCATAGAGCAAGTTGCCGCCGGTCTCGGCCGACGCGCGCAGCGAATAGACCGCGGGCTGCATCACACGGCGACCCGGCTGGGCGGTGGCTATCTGCTTGTTGGTGCGGTAATACGTGTAGCCTATGCGCATTATGAAGTGGTCCTCGTAGCTGTAGCGCAGCAGCGGGTTCGAGGGGGCTATCTGATTGATGAAATCGATGGTCGACTCGGGGAGATACACATAATTGATGTCAAGCAGGTCGAGATTTCGACGGATGAGATTGCCAGGCGACGCCCACTTGTATTTCCACGCCGCGCCGGCGATTATTCGGGTGTACTCGGGGCGTTCCTGATAGTTGAACGAGGCCGCCACCTCGGTAGAGGCATTGATGCGGCGCTTGAAATCCTGCGAGAGGAACGGGAACATGAATTTTGGGAAGGTGAATCCAACCTCGGAGGCATACTCGGTGTAACGGTCGTTTATCAGGCCGTTGAGATTGCCCGAGAGGCTCTCGTAGTTCATGCGGAATTTCGTGGTGAGCAGATTGCTGCGGTGGGCCATATTGCGGTGGCGGTAGGCCAGCCCGACTCCGAAGCCGAGGTCGCCCTCGGAGTTAGTGCCCTCGAGGTCGAGGGTCACGCTCTGTTTCTTATTACGCGACAGGAATATGTAGGCGTCAAGTCCCGGCATTCCGTCCTCCTCGCGCCCGGTGGGCACCATCTCTATGTTGATAGTGCGGATAATTCCGAGGCGCGAGAGCGACTCGTATGTGCGGTCTACGTCCGTGGAGCTGTAGAGCTGGCCCGGACGTATGAAACACTTCTCCTCGAGCACCGACGGCACAATGTAATGGTCGGGCGAGCCGTAAACCACCTCTATGCCGCGATAGTCTACTGTATCGGTATCGGCCTGCGGGAGGCGGCGCGCGGCATCAGCGGCATTTATGGCGCCATCGGTCACGAACATCACGCGGTCTATGCGGTAGCGGCAGTGCTGAAGCGAATCAGCGGCGGCCGAAGCCGTGTCGCCGGGGGCTGCTGGCGCGGCCGGCTCGCGGCGGAGGGTGCGGGGGGGCGTCACCGACATTATCAGGTCGACATCGAGCGAATTTTCGGCCGTATCGGCTATGAAAGTGATGTATTCCTTGGCAAAACCGTAGTAGCCGTTCTCGCGCAGGCGCCGCGCCACTCCGGCGCGGAAAGCGTCGAGCGCGTCGCGGTCGAAAGGCGTTCCTCCGGCCAGCGTAGCCTCCAGTGAGTCGGGATTTATCACGGCGGCAAGGGCGGAGTCCTCCAGCTCAATCTCGAAATTGCGTATGCGATGACGCGCGCCGGGCACCACACGGTAAGTCACCGCCATTTTCTTCTTGTCGCGCCGCGCCACGGTGTCAACCTCCACCTGCGCGCCCATATAGCCGGCGTTGATCATGGCCTGGCGCAACTGGCGGCGCGAGGCCTCCGTCATGGCATCGCTGTAGATTACCGGGGGCTGCCCGAGATGACGCAGCCAGCGGTTGTACCACCGCGTGGAGTCTCGTCCCGAAAGGCTGTAGGTGGCAAGCTGCAGCTTGAAGAAGCCCAGCACCTTGTGATTTGGGGTCTGGCGGAGATAATTCACCAGATTCTCGCGGTCAACGCCGGTCGAATCGTCGACTGTAATCGTCACCTTGTCAAGCAGCAGACTTCCGTCGGGAACATGCTTGGTGGAACTGCAGGCCCACAGCGCGAGGGCCGCCACTGACGCGGCAAGCAGATGTAAAGGGCTTAAATGACTGAGGTTCCTGCGTATCATGAGTAAGACCGACAGCCCGGCGGAGATGAAAAGAAAGCTCCGGGGGCCGGTGCGCGAGTGCAAAGTTAAGCCACCGCCGCCAATCGTGAAAACAAATCGCAATAAAATCCGTTACAAAGTCAGGTTTGGAGGTTTTCCTGAATTTTATCTAAATTTGTAATATGATTCCGCGCAATATACACACTCTGCTCATATATACTCTACTTTTTCTTGTCGCCGGAACGGCCTTCGGGGCCGCTCCTCCTCCCACCACCACCATACGGTCGGCGCGCGCGCAGAAATTCTGGCCGCCGAGGCTCTCGCCCATGCCCGACAATATGCGGGGAGCGCGACTGTCGCTCAACGGCACATGGTGGGTGACACCGGCAGCTGATTCCACATTCACCGGGCTTGAGAACACCAAGGACTGGAGCACACTGCAGGTTCCCGGCGAATGGGTGATGCAGGGAATGGAAGTTAAACCGGGCGACAAAGCCGGATATGTGCGCCGCATACAGATTCCGCCCTCGTGGAGCGGACGACGCGTGAAGCTGCGCTGCAACGGAGTGTACAGCGGCGCCGAACTGATAGTCAACGGCAATCCCGCAGGAACCCACACGGGCGGATTCACCCCATTTGAGACAGACATCACGGAACATATCACTTTCGGTACCACCAACACCATCGCCATGCGCATACAGTCGGAGACCGCGGCCGATTCCGTATCGTCAGCATCTGTCTACGCATCGCATACTTTAGGCGGAATTCCCCGCGACATCAGCCTGCTGGCGCTCCCGCCGGTGAACATAGCCATGTTCCATACCTCTACCTCGTTTACCGACTCGGCCTACACCGAAGGGCGCCTCCGCGCCGAGGTGACGGTAGCCAACGAGACCACACGCTGGACCGACGGACTGAGCCTGCACTTTATTCTGCGCGATTCCAACGGAAACGAAGTGGAGCTGCCGAATTCCACCATAGACCTGGGAGGCGTGGCGCGCGACGACCAGCGCACGCTCGAGACCGTTTTCGACATTCCCGACCCTAAGAAATGGGACCCGGAACACCCGCGCCTCTACACCCTCACCTGCGAGCTTGCGCGCGACGGCCGCATACTCACCTCGGCTACGCGCCGCGTGGGCTTCCGCGAGATTGAGGTAAAAGGCAACCAGCTGCTGATAAACGGAGTGCCCGTGAAGCTGCGCGGCGTCAACCGTCACGAGGTTTCGCCCGACCGCGGCCGCTCCCCCTACCCCGACGCGGGGCGCAAGGACGTGGAGCTGTTCCGCCGTGCCAACGTGAACTACATACGAACATCGCATTATCCGCCGGACGAATCGCTGCTCGACGCCGCCGACGAGCTGGGAATGTTTGTGGAGGTGGAAGCGCCCTTCTGCTGGGCCCACCAGAGCAATCCCGACCCCACCATAAAGAACGACCTCTATCTGCGCCAGCATCTGGAGACAGTCAATGCCTTCCGCTCGCATCCCTCGGTGATAATGTGGTCGCTCGGCAACGAATCGGTGAACTATGAGGACTTCCGGCAGGCAGGCGAAGCCATAGCAGAAATTGACCCATCGCGTCCCCGCGTGTTCAGCCAGTGGGGCCCTGACGCCGACAAAGGCGAACTCGAGATAGCCAACCACCATTATCCCGGCCCCTCGGGCCCGGAGGAATACCGCAACTATCAGCGGCCCGTGGTGTTCGACGAATACTGCCATATCAACGCCTACAACCGCCTCGAGCTGGCCACCGACCCGGGTCTGCGCGACGTGTGGGGCGAACTGCTCGACCGGATGTGGACCAACATGTATCACAGCACGGGAGTGGCCGGGGGTGCCGTGTGGTCGGGAATCGACGACACATTTTTCCTTCCCGACGGACGCCCGGTGGGCTACGGTACCTGGGGCACCGTGGACGGGTGGCGGCGCGAGAAGCCCGAATACTGGGGCATGAAGAAAGCCTACAGCCCCGTGAAAATATGGCTGCGCGAAAACGGATTTGACGGGCGCACCCTGCGGCTGCACGTGGAGAACCGCCACCTGTTCACCGACCTCTCGGAATGCACGCTCCGCTGGGAGGTAGACAAAGTGTGCGGGGAAGCGACGCGTCCTCTCCCCCCGCGCTCCGAGGGCGACATAGAGATAGAGCTGCCAGCCGAAGCACGCAACGCCAGAGAAATAGAACTGAGCGTGATAGGGTCGCGCGGTTTCGAGGTAGACCGCTACCGCTTCCGCAACAACCAGTACCCTGCTCTCGCCTCGGGAAAGAAACGCCGCGAAAAACCGAGCCTGAAAAAGACCCTTCCTTCCGAGCCGGTAGCCATAAAGTCAGGTGACCGTTCCTTCTCCATCGACAACGCCACCGGAAGCATCACGGCTTCCACCGGCAACCATCTATTGCTCGGGGGCGGCCCCACACTTATGATTCTTCCGCTCAACGGCGAAGGGGGCGGCCTGAAAATGACGGGCGACGAGCAGAACCATATCCTGCCGTACAATCCCGTGTGCGACGGCTGGGAACTTGCTTCGATAAAAGCCGAACAGAACAAGGACGAGGTAATAGTGACCGTGGCCGGCGCCTACAGTCAGGCCGACGGCACCTATACCTACCGTTTCACCCCCGACGGCGCTCTGACGATTGACTATGACTTCACCGTACACGACTCCATAGCCCCGCGCCAGACGGGATTGGTGTTCTCCACCTCCGCCGACATCAACACCGTGAGCTGGATACGCGACGGCCACTGGAACACCTACCCTGAAAATCATATCGGCGCCACCGAAGGCACCGCGACGGCCGCGACGGACACAATTCCACCCTGCGGCATCGCCGGCCCCTCCGAGCGCCCCACATGGGCGTGGAATCTCGACCGCACAGAGGCCGGATCAAATGCGTTCCGCGCCACCAAGCGCAATATACGGCGCGCGCGGCTCACCAATGCCGACGCCTCGGCCGTAATCACCGTGGAAAGCGACGGATCGCAGCATCTCCGCCCGTGGGTTGACGGCGAATTCACGCGCTTCCTTGTGGCCGATTACACCAACGGCGGACACGAAGGCTTCCTCGTGCCGCATGCCGTAAAGGACTACCGCGAGCTCAAGCCCGGCGACAGAGTGAAAGGAAGCGTGCGCCTCTCATTCCGATAACCATGGACATAATCACCGCCATAAAGCAACGCCGCTCCGTGCGCACCTTTGCTCCCGAACCGCTCTCACCCTCTCTCCGCGAACACCTTGAGCGCTTCGCAGCGGAGACACACTCGCCTTTCGGTGGCGACGTAACCATCCTGCTCCGCGACATCGACGCCGGCAGCGTATTCCACCCCGAAACCTACGGAATGATCTCCGGAGCGAAAACATACTTCCTGATAGCGGCCGGTGCCGACGACAACTCGGCTCTGAGCGCAGGATACCGTTTCGAGCAGGTGGTGCTGGAGGCCACACGCCTGGGACTGGGCACCTGCTGGGTGGGAGGCACCTTCCGGAAATCGGCCTTCAACAGCCATGTCTCCTGGCCCGCGGGCGAGAGTCTCCGCGCCGTGTGTCCCGTGGGTGTTCCCGGACGCATACGCTTTCTGGAACGCGCCATGACCTCGGTGATGGGCAGCCACCGGCGCAAGCCGTTCGATAGCCTGTTTTACGCCGACGGCTTCCGCACGCCACTCTCCGCCTCGTCGCCGCTGGCATTCCCGCTGGAGATGATGCGGCTGGCACCATCCTCCACCAATTCGCAGCCATGGCGCGCCACAACGGACGGCGACACCGTCCATTTCTATTGCGCCACCTCAAACCGCTACTCGCTTATCGACTGCGGCATAGGGCTTTGTCACTTCGCCAACGGCGCCGCTCATGCAGGAATTCAGGGAAATTTCCGGAATATTTCCGACCATCCCGAACCGCCGCAAAACTGGCGCTATATCACATCCTCCCAAACCCGGTAGATCCCGAACAAAAGCAGCGGACAGACGTTATTAAAATAAGTTAAATCACAAGAGCGATGTCTGCCGCCGTTTCAAACAAGCCTGTTCCAAGGCATAAACATAGAAATTATTTCATGTGGACCATGGATTCCCTGGTCCTCATACTTTCTATAGTCCTCATTATCTGGATTTCAATAGACACGTTCAACCGCACGGATGTGCTCACGGACCACCGTTACATGACATTCCAGTTCTGGGTGTGCATGGTGTTTATTGCCGATTTCTTCATGGAGATGTACCACTCCTCCAACCGTTCGCGATTCTTCTGGAGACACATCTTCGTACTGATACTTTCCATTCCTTATCTTAATATAATCAACGTGCTGGGACTGCCCCTGAACCACGAAGCCCTCTACTTTATCCGCTTCATTCCTCTGGCACGCGGCGCCCTCGCATTCGGAATCGTGATAAGCTACCTGTCGTCCAATGCCGTGACGAGCCTTTTCATCTCCTATCTGTCCATAATGCTTCTTGTGGGCTACTTCTGCTCACTGATATTCTACCAGCGCGAGGCCGGGGTGAATCCGCAGGTGACTTCATACTGGAACGCTCTGTGGTGGTCGGCCATGAACATGTCGACGGTGGGGTGTAACATCTCGCCCGTAACTCCCGCCGGCAAGATAGTGGCCGTGATACTGCCCGTGTCAGGCATGATTATCTTCCCCCTGTTCACGGTTTATCTCACCGACTACGTGACCCGCGCCGTCAAGCGCAGCAAAGACGGCGACACGGATTTGCTGGAGTGAACAGAAGAGGGTCGGATGGTACAAAACCGCTAAATGTAGGGCTGCTCCATGGAGCAGCCGACTATAGGCTATATAACGTTGGTTATCAGGGGATAAACTTTGATTCTCAGCAGATGTAAGATGGTTATCAGCGGATGCGTGAAGGTTATGAGCGGATGCACGAGCGTGCATCCCTACAATTGGGGGAGATGATTTGAGTTTTGGAGTCTCTCCGGAAGGACGGGGGGAGGCCGATTTTCCCAGTGGGAGTGACGGAAATGTACGGCGGGGGTGTACGGTTATGGCGGGAGTGTACGGAATCGGACAGTGGGGCGAGGGAGTAACATGCTGGTAATCAAGCGATGTAACGTTTGGCACGCTTTATGTGTCTATGATATGTGAGAACATAATAACCAAACATATCAAATTAAGTCATCACAATGGACAGAGAAATTCCAAAAGAGGTAATCATGCGGCAGAAACGCCGCCGTCTGATACGCATCTGCGTGATATCGGCAGCAGCTTTAGCCGTAGTGATTACAGCGGTACTCCTGCTTAGAAAAGGAGTAAAGGCTTCCGACCTGAAAATATGCGAGGCCGACCGCGGAACTATCGAAACTTCTATCAACGCCACAGGCAAGGTGGCTCCGGCTTTCGAGGAGATAATCAATTCGCCTATCACCACCAAAATCGTGGAGGTATACAGCAAAGCAGGCGACAGTGTGAGTGCCGGAACTCCTCTGCTGCGCCTCGACCTTCTCTCGGCCGAAACCGAGCTCAAGAGAATTCAGGACGAGCGCGACATGAAGCGCCTCGAGCTCGACAAGCTCCGCCTCAACAACAACACCTTCCTCACCAATCTCGACATGCAAATTCGCGTCAAGCAGATGTCGGTTAACCGTCTGGCCGCCGAGCTGGTCAACGAGCAGCGTCTCGACAGCCTGGGCTCAGGAACAGGCGACAAGGTGCGCGAGGTGAAGCTGGCCTACGAGACCGCACGCCTGGAGCTTGAGCAGCTGCGTAAGGAGCTTATAAACGAACGCGACGTGCGCCAGGCCGACGAGCGCATGAAAGCCCTCGAGCTTTCCATCTCCGACCGCAACCTTGCGGAGACCATGCGCACCTTCGACGACGCCAAGATCAAGGCGCCGCGCGCAGCCATCCTCACCTATATCAACGACCAGATAGGCCAGCAGATAGCCCAGGGAGAGCGCGTGGCCGTGATAGCCGACCTGAGCCGCTTCAAGGTTGAAGGCGAGATCGCCGACAGCTATGTGGACCGCATAGTGGTGGGAGCGCCGACGGTCACACGCATCGGCAAGGAGCAGCTGCGCGGCGTGATCACCAACGTGACACCGCTTTCGACCAACGGCGTAGTTGCTTTCTCCGTGAAGCTCGACGACGACTCCAACCCCCGACTGCGCTCGGGCCTGAAGAGCGACGTGTACGTGATGTGCGACGTCCGCGACAACGTGGTGCGCATAGCCAACGGCCCCTACTACAAGGGAGCAGGCCGTTACGACCTGTTCGTGCAGACCTCCGACAACCTTCTTGAAAAGCGCTCGGTGCGTCTTGGCGACAGCAACTATGAATATGTGGAGGTGCTCGACGGCATAGCACCCGGAGAAAAAGTAGTGACTTCGGACATGAGCGAGTACCGCGAGTCAGACAAGCTCACCCTCAGATAAACCAACCGAAACAATCAAAACAACAATAATAAATACAGTCATGTCAATAATCCAAGTAAAAGACGTAAACAAAATCTACCGGACCAACGAAGTGGAGACACTCGCACTGGAAAACGTCAACATCAGCATCGAGAAAGGTGAATTCGTAAGTATCATGGGCCCCTCGGGCTGCGGCAAATCGACCCTGCTCAATATCATAGGCCTTCTTGACAGCCCCACCTCAGGCACCGTGGAGATTGACGGAAAGACCACAACCGGAATGAGCGACCGCCAGCTGGCCGCTTTCCGTAACCGCTATCTCGGATTCGTGTTCCAGAGCTTCCATCTGATACCGTCGCTCAACGTGACCGACAACGTGGAGCTGCCTCTGATCTACCGCAAGGGCGTGAGCGACAAGGAGCGTGCAGCCCGTGCGCGCGAGGTGCTCGAGCGCGTGGGGCTGGCTCACCGCATGCGCCACATGCCCGGACAGCTCTCCGGCGGACAGTGCCAGCGCGTGGCCATAGCCCGCGCCATAATCGGCTCGCCCGAGATAATCCTGGCCGACGAACCTACCGGCAACCTCGACTCGAAGATGGGTGCCGAAGTGATGGAGATGCTCCACCGCCTCAACAAGGAGGACGGACGCACCATAGTGATGGTGACCCACAATGAGGAGCAGGCCCGTCAGACCGACCGCATAATCCGCTTCCTCGACGGCCGTCAGGTCCAGTAACCCCTTACGTATTATCCAATCTCATTTCACAGCAATGAAACTCAACACCATATTCCGCTCGGCATGGTTTCAGATGAAACACCAGAAAGTGCTGAGCATAGTAACGATAGCGGGCACCGCGCTGGCCATTTTCCTGATAATGATAGTGGTGATGATGCAGGAGGTGCAGACCGCCCCTTATGCGCCTGAAAGCAACCGCGACCGCTTCCTCCACTACAAATATCTTTCATCATATAAAGAGGAATGGGGCGAGGGAGACAGCTCCAACGGTCCCATGAGCTATAATACAGCAAAACAGATGCTGCTCTCGCTGGAGACACCCGAGGCAGCCACCGCCTACCGCGCCTTCACCGCACCGGCGGCAATGTCCATTCCGAAAGGCGAGAACGTGCAGGCCGACTTCCGACCCGTCGACGACAACTTCTGGAAGGTATTCGACTTCACTTTCATCGACGGCAAACCCTTCACCAAAGCCGACTTCGATGCCGGACGACCTGAAATAGTGATCACCGAGAGTGTTGCCCGCGCGGTATTCGGCACAACCGAAGTTGCCGGACGTGAAATCCTGATGAATCTGGCACCATTCAGAGTGTCCGGAGTGGTGAAAGATGTGTCTACTCTTGCCGACGCCTGCTATGCACAGGCTTGGCCCAACCTCTCGGCCACCACCGACATGGAGACCACGTGGGGGGACATCCATGGCTATCTGAGCGTGACTCTCCTTGCACGCAGCAGCGACGATTTCGCAAAAATCAAAGATGAATACAACAAGGCCCACGACCGCTACGAGGATCAGCTCAAATCGGCAGGATGGAAGATATCATCGCGCAACCGCCCCTACGACCAGGAGACCCAGGTGATAGCCCTGTCGAGTAACAACGAGCCGGACCTTCCCGGCGAACGCCGCCGACGACTGATAATCTATCTGATTCTGCTCATAGTCCCGGCCATCAACCTCAGCTCCATGACCCAGAGTCGCCTGAAACAGCGCACAGCCGAAATAGGCGTTCGCCGATCGTTCGGGTGCACCCGCGGCCGCATAATAGCCGACATTATCACTGAGAATCTGGTGATGACACTGGTAGCCGGCGTTATCGGACTGCTGCTCAGTGTGATATTCGGCTATCTGTGCAACAGTCTGCTTTTCGCGCAGCCGTTCTCCATGACTTTCAACCCGCCGAAGGTCGACAGTTCGATACTCTTCCACTGGTCGACGTTCGGATGGGCAATGCTGTTCTGCTTCATACTCAACCTGCTCAGCAGCGGCCTGCCGGCATTCAACGCCTCGCGCACCAGTCTGGTCAACGCCCTGTCGGGACGCTCCAAATAAACGGTTTGCCAAACACAAAAAATTACCAAAAATGAACAAGAAACTATTTACCCAGATAAAAAACGAATGGCGCACCAACCTCTGGCTTGTGACCGAGCTGCTGGTGGTGAGTGTGGTGCTCTGGTATATCGTGGACTTTTTCTATACAAGCATCTCCACCCGCATCATTCCGCTCGGCTTCGACATAGAGCACTGCTACCGTGTGGATGTGGATGAGGTCAACGTGAAAAGTCCGGAATATATCCCCGAACGCGGTGACGAACAGACCGGAGCCGACCGTATGGAACTCATGGAGCGTATCCGCCGCCGTCCCGAAATAGAAGCTGTGAGCTGGTCGCAGAACTCATATCCCTACAATGGCTCAAACTCCGGAATAGGCGTACAGTACATTGCCGAGGGCGATACCCTGGAGACCGACGGCTATACGCTGCGCCGCTACGTGAGTCCCGATTTCGTGCGCGTGTTCCGCTACCAAGGAATCAACGGCGAGACTCCCGAAGAACTTGCCGCCATGCTCAAAGAAGGCAAAGTGCTTATCAACAACGATCTTTTCTGGAAACAGAAAGTGGAACTGAAGGATTACATAGGCAAAGAATTTATAATCGGCGACACCTCCAACATAAAGCGCCTCGGCGCGGCACTGGTCCCCCCGCGCTACTGCGACTATCAGACATGGAACGACTGCGTGGTAATGGATCTGCCCCGATGGTGGTATAGCTGGACCAACGAGCTGTGCATCCGCGTGAAACCCGAAATGGACCATGACATCAAAGAGATGCTGATGAAGGACGCGCCCACGCAGTTCCGCATCGGCAACCTGATGGTGACCGACGTGGTATCGTTCAAGGATATCCGCCGCAACTACCAGACCTTCTACACCAACCGTGAGCGCAACTACTACGCCGGCATGGGCTTCCTGCTGCTCAACATATTCCTGGGGCTTCTGGGCACATTCTGGTTCCGCACACAGCAGCGCGTGGGCGAGATAGCCATACGCAAAGTCAACGGCGCTACGGACCGCAGCATATTCAACCGCCTGATAGGCGAAGGCCTCCTGCTGCTGGTGGTAGCCACCATTCCGGCCGCAGCGATAGACACGGCTCTGTCATGGTATGAGTTCAACTCCTATTTCGACGGATACATAGGCTGGGGCCGCACCTCGCTCTGCATTCTCGTGACCTTTGGCCTGATGGCCCTGATGATTGTGCTGGGCATCATAATACCCGCACGCCGCGCCATGCGCATCAAACCGGCAATAGCCCTCAAAGACGAATAATCATGAATCCGATCAAGTCCATATCCTTAGGACTCGCGCTCGCCACATCACTTGTGGCGGGCGGGGAAACCCTCTCGATAACCCTTGAGGACGCCATAGCGCGGGCCCGCGTGCAGAGCGTGAATGCGGCCGTGGCCCTCAACGAACTGCGCACCTCCTACTGGGAATACCGCACCTACAAGGCCGACCTGCTTCCGGAAGTGAACTTCAGCTCAAAACTTCCGGGCTATTACAAGCAGTACAGCACCTATCAGAGCGAGGACGGCACCTACAACTTCGTGCGCAACAACTACATGCAGATGAACGGCGAACTGTCAGTAGACCAGAACATCTGGCTCACAGGCGGAACTCTCTCGCTGACCACCTCGATCGACTTCCTGCGACAGCTCGACGGCGACAAATACAACCGCTTCATGTCGATACCGGTGGCGCTGACGCTGAGCCAGCCCATCTTCGGCGTGAACAACGTGAAATGGAACCGCAAGATAGAGCCCGTGCGCTATGCCGAGGCCAAGGCGCGGTTTCTCACGGCCACCGAAGAGGTGGCGATGGCCGCCGTTCAGCATTTCTTCAACCTGCTGATGGCCCGCGAGAACCTCGACATTGCCCGTCAGAACCTCGACAACGCCTCGAAACTCTACGACGTGGCCAAGGTGAAGCGCGAGATGGGCCAGATAAGCCAGAACGACCTCCTGCAGATGGAGCTCAACCTGCTCACGGCGCAGTCATCGTTCACCGAGAGCGAGAGCAATCTGAAAAGCAACATGTATCAGCTGCGCTCGTTTCTGAACTACGACGAGAGCGTGGAGCTGCAGCCTGTGGTGCCCACGGTGATACCCTCGATTGACGTGGTGTACACCGACGCGCTTGACCGCGCCTTGGCCAACAACATGTTTGCCAAGAATCTGCGCCGCCGTCAGCTGGAAGCCGACTACGAGGTGGCCAAAGCCAAGGGCAATCTGCGCCAGATCACGCTATATGCCCAGGTGGGCTACACAGGCACCTCGCAGCAGTTTCCGCAGGCCTACAACAACCTGAAGAGCAACCAGGTTGTGGAGGTGGGCGTGAAGATACCGCTGCTTGACTGGGGCAAGCGCCGCGGAGCGGTGAAGGTGGCCCAGAGCAACCGCGATGTGGTGGAGAGCCGCCTGCGCCAGGAGACCCTTGACTTCAACCAGAACCTCTTCATACTGGTGGAGCGCTTCAACAACCAGCGCAAGCAGCTCTCGATAGCCGACAAAGCCGACGAGATAGCCCAGAAGCGCTACCACACCAACGTGGAGACGTTCCTGATAGGCAAAATATCGACTCTCGACCTCAACGACTCGCAGACCCGCAAGGATGAGTCGCGCCAGAAATATGTGAATGAACTCTTCTATTATTGGTATTACTATTATCAGTTGCGGAGCGTGACATTATGGGACTATGAACGCGGCACAGGCATAGATGCCGACATAGAGCGGATGGTACGCAATTAGGTGTTGCGGAACTGAAGCCACCGTCCAAATTTGTAGGGATGCACGCTCGTGCATCCGCTGACAATCAGCACATTTTCAGCGGATGCTCCATGGAGCATCCCTACTTTTGGCGGTTTTGCTGCACCTTCCTGCATCCGGCTTCTAAAAAACACACACGGCGTCCTGCAATGTGCTTCCGGCCATTCTGATGGCGGAACCGCAGGCCGGACGTAAGGATATTGAAAAAAACTGTAATTTTGCAATATGATACTTATTGTTGACGACGACAAGGTGATACGCATGTCGCTGGGCATGCTCCTGAAGCGCGAGGGGTTCGAGACCGTCGCCGCCGCCAATGCCGAGGAGGCTCTGGCCGTGGTGAGACGCGAGCCGCTCCAGCTCATAATAATGGACATGAACTACACCCGCGAGACTTCGGGCGAGGAAGGACTGGAACTTCTCATGAAGGTGAAGATTTTTCAGCCTGCCGTGCCGGTGATTCTCATCACGGCATGGGGAAGCATACCTCTGGCCGTGGAAGGGATGAAAGCGGGAGCGTTCGACTTTATAACCAAGCCGTGGAACAATTATTTTCTGATGCAGCGCATACGCACGGCAATCTCGCTCAATGCCGGGGAACCGGAGGCAGAAGAGGAGACAGCGGAGTTTGACCGCGCGGGAATAGTGGGAAGCAGCCCGGAGCTGATGGCCGTGCTCGACACCGTGAGGCGCGTGGCGCCAACCGATGCGCCGGTGCTCATCACCGGAGAAAACGGCACCGGAAAGGAGCTGATAGCCCGCGCCCTTCACCTGAACAGTCCCCGGCGCCGCGAGCAGATGGTGACGGTGAACCTCGGAGGCATCTCGCAGTCGCTCTTCGAGAGCGAAATGTTCGGCCACGTGAAAGACGCTTTCACCGGTGCCACCGCCAACCGCAAAGGACGCTTCGAGATGGCCCACAAAGGCACCATATTCCTCGACGAGATAGGCGACCTTGACATAAACTGCCAGGTGAAGCTGCTGCGAGTGCTCCAGCAGCACACGTTCGAATGCCTGGGCGACAGCACCCCGCGCAAGGTCGACATAAGGGTGGTGTGCGCCACCAACGCCGACCTTCCGGCAATGGTAGCCGACCACAGGTTCCGCGAAGACCTTCTCTACCGAATCAACCTCATAACGCTGCATCTGCCTCCGCTGCGCGAGCGGCGCGACGACATTCCGGCGCTGGTGCGCCACTTTGCGGCGCAGTCAACCAGGCGTGGCGCGGAATTCTCGTCGGAGGCCATGGCCCTGCTGACACGGCTGCCTTTCTACGGCAATATCCGCGAACTAAAGAACACCGTGGAACGCGCCATACTCATCTCGCCCTCGGATATCATAGGACCCGAATCGATAGAGCACAACCAGGCACCGGCTCCGCGTAACGAACAGCGAAGCGGCGACACATTAGCCGGCATGACACTGGAGGACATGGAGCGCCACGCCATACTGAAAGCGCTTGAAGAGACCTCGGGCAACCTGAGCAAGGTGGCCACGCGGCTGGGCATCACGCGCCAGTCGCTGTATCGCAGAATGGAAAAATACGGCATCAACCAATGAAGTTCAAAAAGGTATTCTATGTGCTGGCGCTGATATTGGTGGCGCTGCTTGTGTTCACGGCCGTGATGCGGCCCCCGCTCTACTGGTGGTATCTGGGACTCGAGGCGATGGCGGCGGTGTTTATGGGGGTGACATATTACTCGCTCGTGCGGCCGGTGAGCGCCGTTCTTCTGGGCATGGACCTTCTCAAGGGTCAGGATTTCAGCAGCCGCCTTGCCAAAGTGGGCCAGCTCGACACGGAAAAGCTCGTGGAGCTGTTCAACAACATGATGATGCAGATAAAAAACGAGCGCGTGTACCGTCAGGAGCAATATCACTTCATGGAACTGATGATAAACGCATCGCCTTCGGGAATCGTAGTGCTTGACCTGGAGGGACGCGTGGCGCTGGTGAATCCCTCGGCAATAAAGATGCTCGACGCCGATTCGGCCAACGAACTGCTGCGCACCAATCTGGCCGACCGGCCGTCACAGCCGGCCGCGACGCTCGCCACGCTTTCGCCGGGAGAGAGCAGCACGGTTAGGATGGCCGACAGCAGAGTGTACCGCTGCTCGTGTCAGACGTTCATAGACTCGGGCGTGATGAGGCGCTTCTATCTGATAGATAGCCTTGCCGACGAGATGATTAAAGCCGAGAAACAGGCCTACGAGAAGGTGATACGCGTGATAGCCCATGAGGTAAACAACACCTCGGCCGGAATATCATCGCTGCTCGAGGCCATAGGCGGGATATTCTGCAGTGAAGGCGGCGACGACGAAATGAGCGACGCCGTGGAAAGCTGCCGGGAACGCATAGAGGGCCTGAACAGCTTCATTTCCTCCTATGCAAATCTGGTGAGGATTCCCCCTCTGCAGCTCGATGCGATGGATATAAACAAATTCGTGCTCCACAATCTGCCATTTCTGGAAAGCATCTGTTCGGGCGTGAACATCACGCTTACCACCCGTCTGCACACCGAGCCGATAGCGGTGTCGGTTGACCGCGTGCTGATGGAGCAGGTGCTGGTCAACGTGGTGAAGAACGCCAAGGAAAGCATAGGAAGCGACGGCAGCATAGAGATAGCCACCGCGCCGGGCAAACTCATAGTAACCGACAACGGCGCGGGCATCTCGCCGGAAGCGGAATCGCACATCTTCTCGCCGTTCTATTCCACCAAACCGAGCGGCCAGGGACTGGGACTGATGGTGACGGCCGAAGTGCTGCGACGCCACGGCTTCCGCTTCTCGCTGGCAACCGACCGAGCTACGGGGCTCACTTCCTTCACCATCAAATTTTAAAGGCTCTGGAAAGGCCTATGCTGACGCGCTGTGCGGCAGCGCGCTCCGCGGCTCGCCGCATGGGGAGGACGGGGGCTTCTGTCCCACAGCTCACGCAGTGGGTTGTACAGATATCGCACCTCCGGTGCTCCGTGAGTGAGTACCGTTCAAATTGTAGGGATGCACGCTCGTGCATCCGTTGGCAATTAATGATGGGTGGGGCGGATGCTCCATGGAGCATCCCTACATTTGGGAGGCAATACTGTCATACATTTTTTTTTGGGTGGGGGTAATACTGATTTGTACAAAAAGAGTTTGGTAAGATTGATTTGCGGGGTATTAAGGAAATAGCTAACTTTGCGGCAACGGAAATCAACCCATCCGGCAACACCCGCTATGAACAGCAACAGTCTTGTTTCAATCGACGACATTTCTCGCGATGAAATCCTCGGTCTGATAGAGCGCGCGCGTTATTTTGAAGAGCACCCCAACCATAAGATACTTGACGGCAAGGTTGTGGCGACTCTTTTTTTTGAACCCTCCACGCGCACACGTCTGAGTTTTGAAACTGCGGTAAACCGCCTCGGCGGCCGCGTGATAGGCTTCTCCGATGCCTCGACCTCAAGCTCGTCGAAAGGCGAGACCCTCAAAGACACCATAAAAATGGTGAGCAACTACGTGGATCTTATCATAATGCGCCACTATCTGGAAGGAGCGGCCCGCTACGCCACGGAGGTGACCGACACCCCGATTATCAACGCGGGCGACGGCGCCAACCAGCACCCCTCGCAGACGCTCCTCGACCTCTATTCGATAGCCAAGACCCAGGGAACACTCAACGACCTGACCATAACCATGGTGGGCGACCTGAAATACGGACGCACCGTCCACTCGCTCCTGATGGCGATGCGCTATTTCAACCCCACGTTCATATTCGTGGCCTGCGACGAGCTGCAGATGCCCCGCGAATACCTGCAGTTCTGCGATGACCACGGCATACGCTACCGTCTGGAAAAGGACTTCAACAGCGAGGTGCTGGCACAGACCGACATTCTGTATATGACCCGAGTGCAGCGCGAACGCTTCACCGACATAATGGAGTATGAGAAGGTGAAGAACCTCTATACCCTGCGCGCCGACATGCTTGCCGGAACTAAACCCAACCTCAAGGTGCTCCACCCGCTGCCCCGCGTCAACGAGATAGCCCTGGATGTGGACGACACACCCCAGGCCTACTACTTCGACCAGGCCCGCAACGGACTCTTCGCACGCCAGGCCATCATCTGCCGCTCGCTCGGAATCGATATTCTCAAACAAGAAAACCAACAGCAATGACAAACCAGAAGAAAGAACTCGCCGTGGCCGCGCTGCGCAACGGCACCGTGGTTGACCGCATTCCCAGCCGCAACCTTTTCAAAGCTGTGAGAATTCTGGGCATAGAGAATATGACCAACCATGTGACAATAGGCAACAATCTCGAGAGCAAGCATCTTGGCTCCAAAGGAATCATCAAGGTGGCCGATGTGGAGTTTCCCGAAGAGACCCTGAACCGCATAGCAATTATCGCCCCCCACGCCCGCATAAACGTGATACGCGACTTCGAGGTGGCCGAGAAACGCGATGTGTCGCTGCCTGACACCATTGTGGGAATAGTGCGCTGCAACAACCCCAAGTGCATCACCAACAACGAGCCCATGGACACGCGCTTCGAGGTGGTGGACCGCGAGGACGTGACGCTGCGCTGCCACTACTGCGGCCACACGGTGAAAAGCTCCGACGCCAAAATCGAGTAATCCCCCTACCCCCTCTCAGGAGATATGGCACGAAAAGAAGAGTGGAAAGCAGGGACAATGGTCTACCCGCTGCCGGCAGTGCTGGTGAGCTGCGGCGACAGCGAGCGGTCGAATCTGGTGACAGTGGCCTGGACGGGCACCATATGCACCAATCCGGCCATGCTCTACATCTCGCTGCGCCCCGAGCGCCACAGCTACGGCATAATCCGGGAGAAGATGGAATTCACCGTCAATCTCACCACCGAGGCCATGGCACGTGCCACCGACTGGTGCGGAGTGAAATCCGGACGCGACTTCGACAAATGGAAAGAGACCGGCCTGACGCCTGAAAAGGGCGTGAAAGTGGCCTGTCCGTCGGTGGCGGAGTCGCCGCTGAGCATTGAATGCCGCGTCAGGGAGATAATTCCGCTGGGGAGCCACCACATGTTCGTGGCCGAAGTGCTCGACGTGCTTGCCGACCCGGAGCTGATCGACCCCGATACCGGGGCTTTCCGGCTGGACCGCGCAGGCCTGATGAGCTACAGCCACGGAGCATATTTCAGCCAGGGGCCGGAAATAGGCCGCTTCGGCTGGAGCGTAAGAAAAAAGAAATAAACCAAACATATCTATTCAACTCATTAAAATGGAAAAAGACGCCAAGATTTTTGACCTCATCGAGCGCGAACACCAGCGCCAGCTCAAAGGTATTGAACTCATAGCATCGGAAAACTTCGTGAGCGACGAAGTGATGCGCGCCATGGGCTCATGCCTCACCAACAAATATGCCGAAGGCTATCCCGGACACCGCTACTACGGCGGCTGCCAGGTGGTTGACCAGGTGGAGCAGCTGGCCATAGACCGTGTGAAAGAGCTCTTCGGAGCCGAATACGCCAACGTACAGCCCCACTCGGGCGCACAGGCCAACATGGCCGTGTTCATGGCATGTCTGAAACCCGGCGACAAATTCCTTGGCCTGAACCTGAGCCACGGCGGCCACCTGACCCACGGCAGCCCCGTGAACTTCTCGGGCCTGATTTTCCACGCTCTGGAATACAATGTGAGCGCCGAGACCGGCCGCGTGGACTATGAGCAGATGGAGGAAGTGGCACGCCGCGAGCGTCCGCGCCTGATAGTGGGCGGCGCCAGCGCCTATTCGCGCGACTGGGATTACGCCCGCATGCGCCGTCTGGCCGATGAAATCGGTGCCATACTGATGATCGACATGGCCCATCCCGCCGGACTCATAGCAGCCGGACTGCTGGAAAACCCGGTGAAATACGCCCATATCGTGACCTCGACCACCCACAAGACCCTTCGCGGTCCGCGCGGCGGCATAATCCTCATGGGCAAGGATTTCCCCAACCCCTTCGGCAAGACCAACAACAAGGGCGAGACACGCATGATGTCATCGCTGCTTGACTCGGCCGTGTTCCCCGGCGTACAGGGCGGCCCGCTCGAGCATGTGATCGCCGCCAAAGCCGTTGCCTTCGGGGAGGCGCTGCAGCCCTCATTCCGCGAATATCAGCTGCAGGTGAAGCACAACGCCGCCGCCATGGCAGCCGCCCTCATCGACAAAGGCTACAAGATAATCTCGGAAGGAACCGACAACCACTGCCTGCTCATTGACCTGCGCACCAAATTCCCCGACCTCACCGGCAAGGTGGCCGAAAAAGTGCTCGTGGAAGCCGACATCACCGCCAACAAGAACATGGTGCCCTTCGACAGCCGCTCGCCCTTCCAGACCTCAGGCATACGCCTTGGCACTCCCGCCATCACCACCCGCGGGGCCAAGGAGGAACTCATGGGAGAAATCGTGGAGATGATAGACACCGTGCTCTCCAACCCCGAAAGCGCCGAAGTGATAAAGGCCGTGCGCGAGAAGGTGAACTCCACCATGGAGAAATATCCCATGTTTGCCTATTGAGATGAAGAAATCAATGCTGACGGCCGCCATGGCCGCCGTGACAGCCTCAGCGGCCGCGCAAAATGCGCAGGCCGCTGAAAAGGCTCCGCGGAGCGAGCGCCCTAACGTGGTGATAATATTCGCCGACGACCTCGGTTACGGAGATCTGGAGTGCTACGGCGCAAAAAACGTGAGCACACCGAATGTGAACCGTCTCGCCCGACAGGGCACACGGTTCACAAACTCCCACGCCACCGCCGCCACCTCCACGCCCTCGCGCTACTCGATGCTCACAGGCGAATATGCCTGGCGTCACCCCGACACCGACGTGGCTCCCGGCGACGCCGGCATGATAATCCGCCCCGAGAAGTACACTCTGGCGGACCTGTTTCACAACGCCGGATACCGCACCTCGGCCTTCGGCAAATGGCATCTGGGCGTAGGCGACAAGACAGGCAAACAGGACTGGAACGCCCCCCTGCCCTGCGCCTTAGGCGACATAGGCTTCGATTATTCATATATCATGGCCGCCACAGCCGACCGCGTGCCCTGCGTGTTCATAGAGAACAACCGCATAGCCAACTACGATCCCGAAGCTCCAGTTTACGTGAGCTACGAGCGTAATTTCGAAGGCGAGCCGACGGGAAAGGACAATCCCGAACTGCTATTCAACCAGCGGCCGAGCCACGGGCACGATATGTCGATAGTGAACGGCATAAGCCGCATCGGCTACATGAAAGGCGGAGGCAAGGCTCTCTGGAAAGACGAGAACATAGCCGACTCCATCACCGACCACGCCGTGAAATTCATCAGGGAGAATGCCGACGCACCCTTCTTCATGTATTTCGCCACGAACGACGTGCACGTGCCCCGTTTCCCCCACGACCGCTTCCGCGGCAAGAACCCGATGGGAGTGCGCGGCGACGCCATAGTGCAGTTTGACTGGAGCGTGGGACGCATTCTCGACACTCTGGACAGCCTCGGGATAGCCAACAACACGC
The DNA here is from genome assembly GCA_009775605.1 of Paramuribaculum sp. Taxonomy (GTDB): domain Bacteria; phylum Bacteroidota; class Bacteroidia; order Bacteroidales; family Muribaculaceae; genus Paramuribaculum. The sequence continues at coordinate 8,357 of VSPV01000001.1, read as the reverse complement.
TGGTGATACTCTCGAGCGACAACGGCCCCGTGGTGGATGACGGCTATGACGACCGCGCCGAGGAACTGCTCAACGGCCATTCCCCCACAGGACATCTGCGCGGCGGAAAATACAGCGCTTTCGAAGGCGGCACACGCGTGCCGGTGATCGTGCGCTGGCCCAAGGGAGGCGTACCGGCCGGAAAGACCTCCACGGCGCTCAACTCCCAGATAGACTGGATGGCCTCCATGGCCGCGCTGCTGGGCGAACGGATGCCTGCAGGTGCCGCTCCCGACAGCTACAACCGCCTGCCGGTGGTTCTGGGGCAGAGCGACGAACCGCGTCCGTGGGTTCTGGAACAGGCCTCCAACAAGACGCTCTCGCTCCGTACCCCCGACTGGAAGTATATCCAGCCCAACGGCGGCCCCGCAATGGTGCCCTGGGGTCCGAAAATAGAGACCGGCTATCTGGACCGTCCGCAGCTCTACTCCGACTCCGACACCGGCGAACTCCACAACGTGGCCCCGGAGCATCCCGAGAAGGTGAAACGCATGGATGAGATAATTCAGGCCGTGAGAAAGAACGACCAGGCCGCACTCGACTCCCTGCATGCCTCGCCCGCTCTCGCCCCCTGCAAGAACTGCAAAGCGAAATAAGCGCCTATTCATATAGGATTGCCATAAAAAATAGCTAAATTTGCGCCCGGAAAATACCGGGCGCAATTTTTTATCTGTACCCCGAAAACTGTTTGAATTATGCTTGACCATATAGTCTGGAACGCCAATCCATTCCTCATCGACTCCTTCATTCAGGTGAGGTGGTACGGGCTGATGTTCGCCCTCGGCTTCCTGATAGGATACGAAATAGAAGCGCGGATCTACCGCCATGAAGGTGCCCCCGAGAAATGGCTGGGCATACTCCTGCTGTGGACTATGGCAGGCACCATAATAGGCGCCCGTCTGGGTCACGTGTTATTCTACGAATGGGACTACTATTCCAAGAATCCCATGGAGATACTCCAGATATGGCACGGCGGTCTCGCCAGCCACGGCGGCACGATAGGCGTGATGATAGGCGTGTTCTGCTTCTCATGGTTCACGACGAAGCGCAATCCGCTGTGGGCGTTTGACCGCCTGGTGATACCGATAGCGCTTGTAGGCGCCATGATACGCTTCGGCAACCTGATGAACTCGGAGATATTCGGCCATCCTACCGACCTTCCCTGGGGCATGATGTTCGTGCGCTCCCAGGAGTGGCAGACTCTCTATGCCGGACAGGCGTGCCACCCTACGCAGATATATGAATCGCTCTGCTATCTCGCGCTCTTCGGGCTGCTGATGTGGATGTACTGGAAAAAGAATGCCGAGCGGCGCCCCGGACTGATATTCGGTGTGTTCTTCATTGGCATTTTCCTGCCGCGTTTCCTCATAGAATTCGTCAAGAACAATCAGGTGGCTTTCGAGGAGAACATGACCCTGAACATGGGCCAGCTGCTGAGCATTCCGTTCATTCTTCTCGGCATAGGTCTGGTGATCTACGCCATGACACATAAACCGGTGGAACTCTCTTTCCCCAACCATTTCGCCGACGAGGCTCCGGCTAAAAAGAAGAAATGAGCCAGGTAACATTCATAACAGGAATAGACACGGACGCCGGGAAGAGCTACGCTACCGGCTGGCTTGCGCGCGAACTTGCATCGCAGGGGCTGAAGGTGGCCACACAGAAATTTATACAGACCGGATGCGACGCATTCAGTGAGGACATAGAGCTACACCGGAAAATCACAGGCACGGGCCAACTCCCCGAGGACACCGACCACACCACCGCGCCGGTGGTGCTGAGCTATCCGGCATCGGCACAGCTTGCCGCCCGCATAGACGGCCGTGAGATAGACCTGACTGCGATAGACCGGTCAACGGCCGTTCTGGCCGAGCGCTACGACCGGGTGCTGATAGAAGGTGCCGGAGGCCTGATGGTGCCTATCACCGACGATTATTTAGCCATTGATTATGTGACTGACCACAAGCTGCCCGTGATGCTCGTGACAAACTCACGGCTCGGCTCGATAAACCATACCGTGCTCTCGCTCGAGGCCATAAAGAGCCGGGGCATAAAGCTTGAGGCTGTGCTGTATAACCACTATTTCGACGCCGCAGCCGGCAAGCCGATTGCTGACGACACACGCGCCTATACGGAGCGCTACGTAAGCCGTCACTTCCCCGGCACGGCAATAATCGATATCCCGACAATAAAACTCTGACATTCAGAATCGCCATGGACCCGCAATATCCCGATATAGCCATAAGCAAAGAAGCGTTGTCGCAACTCCCGATTGTGGACTACCACGGAGAGATTACCGTGGTGGATACGATAGAGGATGCCCTGACGGCGCTGGAAGCTCTGGAGAAGGAAGCGATTGTGGGATTCGACACCGAGACACGGCCTACGTTCACCAAGGGACGCACCCATACGGTGTCGCTGGTTCAGATTTCCACCCGTGAGCGCTGCTATCTCATCAGGCTCAACCGCCTGGGATTTTTCGACGAACTGCGTAAATTCATGGAAAACGATAAGGTGAGGAAAATAGGTCTCTCGCTCAAGGACGACTTTTTCGTGCTCCACAAGATAAGCGAGTTTGAGCCGCAGGGATTCATAGACCTGCAGGCATTTGTGAGGGACTACGGCATAATCGACAGCAGCCTTCAGAAGATTTTCGCCGTGGTGTTCGGCCAGCGCATATCGAAGGCACAACGCCTGAGCAACTGGGAGGCGACCGAACTTTCCCCCGCGCAGCAGCTCTACGCCGCCATCGACGCATGGGCATGCCTGAAGCTTTACGACGAGCTTACAGAAGGCCGGTTTGACCCATTCAAGTCGGAATACATCGTTATACCCGAACCAGAAGTTCCTGAGGAAGAAAAAGCGGAAGCGCCGGCTTGTGAGCCGGAGAAAAAGACTACGGCCGCACCTGAGAAAAAGACTACGGCGCGCCGGAAAAGAAGCAGCGGAACCACTGCCAAAAAAGTAAAGCAATGAAGCGTCGATCCACCATAATACCGCTGCTCCTGCTGGCATATCTCGGCGTTATGGCGTATATAGGCCGCGGCGAACTGCTGGCTGGAAATTATCTGTATTATTTCGGGATAATCGGCGCCACGCTCGCGTGCATTCTGGTGCTCCATCTGGTGTTGAAACGCCGGGAGAAAATGCGCGGCAAATAAACAAAAACGTATATTACGTTGCGGGGGATGTGCGTCAGGCTGCAGCCTCGGCCGGAACGGCCTCTACTGGGTGATGGAGTTTCCAGCCAATCCAGGCCATGGCAATGCTCATCACGGGACTCATTATATTGAAAATACAGAATGGAAGGTAGATAAGCGTGGCCACGCCAAGCACGGTTGACTGCGTGACGCCGCAACTGTTCCACGGGATAAGAACGGAGGTGACTGAAATCGAATCCTCAAGCGTGCGGCTGAGCACCTGCGGCTTTACGTTGCGCCGACGGTAAGCCTTCTTGAACACATTTCCGCCAAGAATAATGGAAAGATACTGGTCGCCGGTGCAGGAGTTGAGAAACAGCCCGCTTGCCACGGTGGTGGTGACAAGACGGCTTGTGCGCCGTAGCCGCGACGTGATGGCGTGGGTGATAACCGTCATCATTCCGGTGCCCATCATCACGCCTCCGAACAGCATGGCGCTGAGCACGAGATATACCGTTCCCATCATGCCTGACACACCGCCGGTGGATGTGAGGGAATCGAGAGTGGCATCGCCCATGGGGACGGATGTATCGGTAAGGAGAAGACGCAGCGAAAGCAGAATATTGTCGGTCATGGAGCCTGCTCCAAGCGCGGAGGTGATGCCGGGCTGCAACACCCACATACCTATCAGGCCGGCTACAGTGCCCACGGCAAGCGTAACCACCGTTCCACGACGCGTGGCTATCATTATAACGGTAATCAGCGGGATGAGGAGAACCCAGGGAGTGATTACAAACGAGCGGTGCAGAGCCTCGGAAATGGCCTGGGCCTGGGCGCCGTCGGTGAGTTCGGAAGTCATGCCAACGCCAAGGTATACGGCAAGAGCCACGGCCATGGCAGGCATGGATGTGAGCATGAGGAAACGGATATGGGTGAAGAGATTAACCCCGCAGGAGCTTGAGGCAAGAATGGTGGTGTCGCTCAGAGGCGAGACCTTGTCGCCGAAGTAGGCTCCGGAGATTATGGCTCCGGCAACCCAGCCGGGCGAATAACCCATCACGGTGCCCACGCCAAGAAGAGCCACACCTATGGTGGCGATAGTGGTCCAGGAACTGCCGGTGACCACGGACACCACGGCGCATATAAGGCACGCTGTGGCAAGAAACAGCGAGGGACTGAGCAGACGCAGGCCATAGTCGATGAGCGTGGGAACGAGGCCGGAGAACATCCATGTGGCCGAAAGCGTGCCGATGAGCAAGAGGATAGGTATGGCAGGCAATATCTGACGCGCGCTCTTGGCTATGCCCGGAAGCAGGCAGCGGCGCGTGCGCGATGTGAAAGCCATACCCAGCAATATGCCTCCTGCACTGGCCGCAAGCAGAATATAATAACTGTAATCCTGCACAAGAGCGGCCCCCTTCACGGCTATTATGAGCACGAGAGCGGCAAGCAGGACTATGATTGGAATCAATGACACGAGAAGAGAAGGCATGGTAGGCCGCGGGGCGCGGTTACGTTGTCCATCTGACATTCTATTGCTTAAAAACATTCTTCGATTTCGGTTAATTGTATTCTTAAGGGAAAGAAGGGACGTTTCCCTCGGGTCGTTACGCTTTCCGAATCGCAAAATTAATAAAAATCGGAGATTTATCCCATATTGACTGCAAAAAAGAGGTATATTTATAATTGATTAGCTCTGATAAATAAAAGTTAGCACAAGAAAATGTTAAAACGGTTAAATTATCGGGGCAATACGAACAAATTCCGAAGAAAAAGCGTAACTTTGTAGAAAATGGGATAAAATGCAGAGGCATGAGTCCCGACGGCTTACCGTCATGCCTTCGGCGCATGGCCCGTCAGCCTAACAAAAGGGGTTGACCGGTTTTGACAGCGTGAAGAATGGGTAAGTAAGCATGCAGAGCCATGATGGATGGTGCTCTTAAATCTCCGACATCAACTTTTCTAAATGGCGAAAACAACTACGCTCTTGCTGCCTGATCGAAGTACAGTAGATCACGCTTAATCGCCGCAACAGTTGCAGCGACAAGACATCGCCCGATTGTCGTTTTTCCGAGACTAATCGACCAGGCGGTGCAGGTAAATCGGGAATAGGACGCGGGAATCCTCGCGAAGCGTCCGAAATCTTAGAGGATAAGCCGGCGATTGGGTGTCGTTTCCCTGCCGCCGGACTAAAACCAACAACCGACTAAGCATGTAGAAAGCTTATTGATTCCACGACTGGACGAGGGTTCGAGTCCCTCCAGCTCCACAAAAGTCTTGCAAACGCTTGCAATCATCTAAATTGCAAGCGTTTGTGTTTTATTGGCATATTCTAAATTATAAATTAGAATGGGATGATAATCAAGCTCGGTACGATTAGTGGAAATTTCACACATAAAATACACTACAAATGTATCTACTCGCATTATTTTCAACTTAATGGGTAGGCCGTTCAAACTTTTTAGCTAACTTTACAGTTGATATTTCAAAGACGTAATCAACTATGAGCATATCAATTCCATCAAAAATCAACCGGCTTCTTATTGACGCAGTTCCCGGCGGCCTTCTGTTTGCCGCTTGGCTTCGGAAAGAGGGTTATTCCGCTCAACTCTTGAAAAAATACAGGGATTCAGGGTGGCTCGAAGGATTGTCGCATGGCGTAATGTACAGAAAGAATGATAATCTTTCTGCATTGGCTGCCGTTTACAGCTATAATCATCAGACGGGAAAGATAGCACGAATAGCAGCACATTCGGCACTCGAACTTCTAGGGTTCAACCATTATGTGCCGATGGGTAAACCACGGCTGATGGTCGCATTTGCGTCAGGTCATTTTGATGATTGGGTCAGGAGTGATAAGTATGACATGACGATATTGCCGTTTCATACAAGTATCTTTAAGAATCCCACAACCCAATTCCTTGACAAAAACGGCTTATCCATAATAATATCATCGCCGGAGCAGGCTTTTTTAGAATGTCTGCATCTCGTACCGGATTACTATAATTATATGGATTTGTACTATATAATGGAGCAGTTGACATCACTTGATTCAGATAATGTACAGACTGCGCTTGAAAACACATCAAGCCAACGGGTAAAAAGGATGTTTCTATATATGGCAGAAAAAGCCGGACACTACTGGTTTGATATGCTCGACACGGATAAATTCGAATTGACGACTTCCAAACTAAAGCTGGTTAACAATGGAGTCTATAGCTCCAAATATCGCATTACTGTTCCTAAAGAATTGAATGATTATGAATGACATATATCGCAGACAGGTCGCACTCATTATCAGAGTGATGCCACTCATTTTCAAGATAAAGGATTTCGCCGTACATGGAGGAACTGCAATAAACCTTTTCCATAGAAACCTTCCGAGGTATTCCGTTGATATAGATGTTACATACATACCGCTGGAAGACCGGACTACGAGTCTTGCAAACATCAACTCGCATCTGTCAGTTCTTAAAACAGCAATAGAGAAAGCAGTTCCAGGAATTCGTGTCATCCATAAGCCGGATGTATGGAAACTTCAATGTACGAAGGATGGAGCTACCATAAAGATTGAGGTCAACGGAACCAAGAGAGGTGTTTTAGGCGATACCGAGAAAATACAGCTTTGCGAAAAAGCAAAGGCGGAATTCGGCTTGAACTGTTTTGCCAATATCGTGTCATGGAGCCAACTTTACGGCGGAAAAATTGCCGCAGCCCTCAGCCGTCAGCATCCGCGAGACCTGTTCGATTGCAGAGGGATAAAACCTGATGATTTCGGGACTGTGAAAAACGGCTTTATGCTCTGTCTTCTGGGAAGCGACAAGCCAATTATCGAATCTCTGAATCCCAATCCGATTGACCAACGAGATGCACTCAGCAATCAATTTGAGGGAATGACCGACGAGCCGTTCAGTTATTATGATTATCAAACAGCGAGATCAAATCTGATTGAGGTAGTCAATCAAGGGTTGACTGATGAAGATAAGGATTTCTTAATTTCATTTGAGAATGGTAATCCTGACTGGAGCAAATGCTGTGGAGGGAATTTGAGTGAATATCCTTCGATAAAATGGAAGCTCCAGAATATTGCGAAACTCAAATCCAAGAATCCGATCAAATACAAGGAAGGTATTGACAAGCTAATTTCTTATTTTCACAAGTCGCCGGAATAAAGCCTGAATACCGATGAAAACTCAATTTAGATTTTAATAATCAGTAATATTTACTTGTATTCATCCGGAAGGCCGGGCGGCAAGGGAATGCCGAGGCGTTTGCGCCGGGCGATGAGGATGTTGAAGAAGTCCTCGGGAAGGACTACGTTGTACATATCGATGGCACGGTCGAAGAGCGGGGCTATTTCCTCGGGTTTGAAACCGGCGATGCCACACCCGATACGCGTGACAAGGAAGGTTGTCTGGTCCCACTCATAAGCCAGGTCAAGAAAACGGTCTACGTAGGGCTTTATGGTATCGACGCCACCCTGCATGGTAGGGATGGCATAGGATTGGCCTTGGAGCCCTTCTCCTTTGCCCCATTCGGCACCAAAAAGCCGCATAGCTGTGAGTGCCGCGCCTCCGCCATGACGGCCTGCCAGATTGCTTCCGAAAACGAAAATCTCGTCAGGAGCCAGCTTTGTGATCTTGTCGGGTGTAAATCTCATGCTCATAATTCAAAGATTATTTTCGAAATCGCCGCTATTTTAGCGGCCGACTTCCGATATTTAATATTGTAAAGTTAGGCTTTCCGTAATGAATCGCCAAATATTATGAGATTTATCTCATACGCCCATAATCGGGATGAGACCACTTCAATCGGTAGCCTGAATGCCATGGGGCTTCGTCAGGACGGAGATTCAAGGACTTGCCTCATGGCTTTCTTCGGACATTTCCTGACACATTTTCCACATTCTATGCATCGGGCATGGTCTATAACAGGATATCCCTCGGCATCCTGCGTTATGGCCCCGACAGGACAGGCCTTGATAAGCGGGCATACATGGTCGTGCGGGCAAATTGCTTTATCTACTTGTATCATAGCTGTATCATTTGGCACAAATTTATATCAACCCCGCTGTTCCACAAAATAGATTTTATCTATATTTGACCTGTTGGTTGAATTAAATTAGAGAATATTTTATCCGCCCAATCGGATGATGATTAACGAAATTGACATATTGCA